>JBDLPW010000092.1:0-13652 GCA_039800905.1 Actinomycetota bacterium
TCCAGGGCGACGAAGAGTGTGACGAGCCCGCGAGGCACGATTACAGCGCCGCGATGACCTCGCGCATGAGTCGCGCGGTTTCGCTCGGGGTCTTACCGACGCGAACGCCGGCGGCCTCGAGGGCTTCCTTCTTCGCCTGGGCTGTGCCCGACGAACCCGAGACGATCGCACCCGCGTGGCCCATGGTCTTCCCCTCAGGTGCCGTGAACCCTGCGACATAGCCGACGACCGGCTTGGTGACGTTCGCCTTGATGAACTCAGCGGCGCGTTCCTCGGCGTCTCCACCGATTTCACCAATCATGACAATCGCCTTGGTGTCGGGGTCGGCCTCAAATGCGGCAAGCGCGTCGATGTGGGTGGTGCCGATAATCGGGTCTCCACCGATTCCGATTGCGGTCGAGAATCCGATATCGCGCAGTTCAAACATCATCTGGTACGTGAGAGTTCCCGACTTCGAGACGAGACCAATCGGACCGGTTCCCGTGATGCTGGCGGGGGTGATTCCCGCGAGCGCCTCGCCGGGGGTGATGATGCCGGGGCAGTTCGGGCCGATGATGCGGCTCGTGCCCTTCTTCTTGGCGTACGCCCAGAACTCGGCGGTGTCCTGCACCGGAATTCCCTCGGTGATGACGACGATGAGCGGCATCTCGGCGTCAATCGCCTCGATGACGGCGTCTTTGGCGAATGCCGGCGGGACGAAGACGACGGACACGTTGGCGCCCTTCTCGTTCATCGCCTCGGCGACTGTTCCGAAAACGGGGAGGGTGATGTCGCCGTGCTCGACGGTGGTTCCCGCCTTACGTGCGTTGACGCCACCGACGACGTTGGTGCCGGCCTTGAGCATGAGAGCGGTGTGCTTCGAGCCTTCACCGCCGGTGATGCCCTGAACGATGACGCGCGAGTCCTTGTTGAGGAAAATCGACATTGTTCTTAGATTCCTTTACTTCGCGGCCAGTTCGGCGGCGCGGTCTGCGCCGTCGTCCATCGTGGTTGCCAACGAGACGAGCGGGTGGTTGCGTGCGGCGAGGATCTCGCGACCCTTGTCGACCGAGTTTCCGTCGAGACGGACGACGAGCGGCTTGGTCGCCGCGTCACCGAGGATGTCGAGAGCGGCAACGATTCCGTTCGCGACAGCGTCACAAGCGGTGATTCCACCGAAGACGTTGACGAAGACGCTCTTCACCTGCGGGTCGCCGAGAATGACGGACAGGCCAGCGGCCATGACCTCGGCCGAAGCGCCACCACCGATGTCGAGGAAGTTCGCGGGCTTGACGCCGCCGTGCTTCTCGCCGGCGTATGCGACGACGTCGAGTGTGGACATGACGAGGCCGGCACCGTTTCCGATGATGCCGACTTCACCGTCGAGCTTGACGTAATTGAGGTCGTGCTCCTTGGCTTTCGCCTCGAGCGGGTCAGCCGCTTCCTTGTCTTCAAGAGCGGCGTGGTCGGGCTGGCGGAACTCGGCGTTCGCGTCGAGCGATACCTTTCCGTCAAGCGCGATGATGTCACCGGCGCCGGTGAGGACGAGCGGGTTGACCTCGACGAGTGTCGCGTCCTCGGCGGTGTAGACGCCGTAGAGCTTGACGAACACGTCAGCGACCTTGTCGACGAGTTCGGCGGGGAACTTCGCGGCGACCGCGATTTCCTTCGCCTTGGCGAGGGTGATTCCTTCGCTGGGGTCGACCTCGACACGGGCGAGAGCCTCGGGGCGCTCCACCGCGAGCTGTTCGATCTCCATTCCGCCCTCGAACGAGCAGAGCGACAGGTACGAGCGGTTGGCGCGGTCAAGCAGAACCGAGAAGTAGTACTCCTCCTTGATGTCCGCGCCCTCGGCAACCATGAGGCGCTTGACGACGTGACCCTTGATGTCGAGACCGAGGATCGCCTTGGCGGCCTCGAACGCGTCGTCGGCGGTCTTCGCAACCTTGACGCCACCGGCCTTGCCACGACCACCGGTCTTGACCTGGGCCTTGACGACAGTCACGCCGCCGAGCTTCTCGGCCGCAGCGCGGGCTTCTTCCGGGGTGTCGGCGACGATGCCTTTGAGCACAGGAACCCCGTGCTTTTCGAACATGTCACGGGCTTGGTACTCGTAAAGATCCACCGTTATCCAATCGACGAGAGTCAGTTGTGGTCGGGGCGGTTCGCCACGCGACCGTCCACTAGCCTACCCGCGCCGACTGTGTGCGAAGTCACCAATATCGCCTAGAGTTTCTCGATTGGCGCAATCTTGATGAGCAATTTTTTCTTGCCCGCCGACTGGAATTGCACCTCGGCGATTCGCTTCGCGCCTTCACCGGTGACGGTTAAGACTCGTCCTTGGCCAAAGTCGTCATGACGAATGTGGTCTCCGGGAGCGAGCTCAAGATCGGCGTTGTCACGAACCTCGCGCGTGAGCGCGCCGGTCCATTCCGTCTTGGGTTTGGCCGGCGGATTCCACGAGGTCGTCGTAAATGACGGCGTGAGGGATCGGCGCTGCGACTCTTTCCACTCAATCAAGGCCGACGGAATCTCGTTCAAGAAGCGACTCGGTGTGCAGGACACAATGTCCCCGAAGGTCGCACGGCTAGTCGCCAGCGAGAGGTGCAACTTCTTTTTTGCGCGCGTGATACCGACATAGAAAAGTCGTCGCTCCTCCTGCACGCCACCCGCCTCGGCGAGCGAGATGCGGTGGGGCAAGATTTCCTCTTCGACGCCGGTGATGAAGACGGCCTCGAATTCCAATCCCTTTGCCGTGTGCAACGTCATGAGGCTGACGGTTCCCGACTCGTCGTCGATGTCGTCGGCGGCGGATACCAGCGCGACTTCGGTGAGGAAGTCAAGAAGCGACCCTTCCGGGTTGGTGGCCTGGAACGCGCGGGTCTGACCGACGAGTTCCTCGACGTTTTCGGCGCGGGCGTTGTCTTGCGGGTCGCGCGAATCCTTGAGCAGGATGAGGTAACCGGTCCCATCCAGCAACGTCATGAGAACATCGACGACCTTAGCCGTCGGCGCCTGTGCACTCGCCTTGTCGAGCAGCGCAACGAAGTCGCGAATCGTCGCGGTCGCCTTTGCGCCGAGCCCGAGGTTGTCGACCTGTCGCATCGCTTCGCGGAAAGAAATCCCGTTGTCGTCCGCGAATCGTTGGATCGCCGATTCGGTGACATCGCCGATTCCGCGCTTGGGGGTGTTGAGGATTCGACGGTGTGCGAGATTGTCGTCCTCGTTCGCAACAGCGATGAGGTACGCCATAACATCCTTGATTTCGGCGCGTTCGTAGAACTTGGTGCCACCGATCAGACGGTACGGGACGCCTTCGCGCATGAGCACTTCTTCGAGGGCACGCGTCTGTGCGTTCGTTCGATAGAACACCGCCATGTCTCGATACGCCATTCCGCCGTCGTGCAGTGTCGAGATCTCGTTCGCGACAAACTGCGCTTCGTCGTGCTGCGTAACGCCGGTGTACCCCGAGATTGTTTCGCCCGTGCCGAGCTCACTGAACAGCTTCTTGGACATCGACGTGTCGAAGTTGTTGCCGATGACCGCGTTGGCAGCGTCGAGAATCGTTTGCGTCGAACGGTAGTTCTGTTCGAGAACGATGACCTCGGTGCCCGGGAAGTCCTCGCGGAATTCGAGGATGTTGCGGATGTCGGCGCCGCGGAAGGCATAAATCGACTGGTCGGAGTCGCCGACGACCGTGAGCGTCGCGGGGTCAATCCCACCATTGACGTTGTACAGCGCGGGTGCCGTTTCCGCCGGCACGTGCTCGGGACGAACCGGTCGAGTGAGTTCGTGAATGAGTTCGTACTGGGCCTTGTTGGTGTCTTGGTACTCATCGACAAGAATGTGTCGGAAACGACGTTGGTACAACGCGCGAATGTCCGGGAACTGGCGGAACAGGTACACCGTCTGCGCGATGAGGTCGTCGAAGTCGAACGCGTTCGCGCGACGCAGTTCGTCGGTGTATCGACGGAAGATGTCGAGGAACATGACTTCGTTGGGGTCGTTCGGGTTGACGCGGCTGGCGTACATGTCGGCATCGATGAGCTCGTTCTTGAGCTTCGACATCTTGGACGACACCGACCCTGGCGTCAGGCCGAGCGATTCGGCCTCGTATTCCTTGATGATGCGTTTGATGAGCGACTTTTGGTCGGCCGAGTCGTAAATCGTGAACGCAGCGGGGAAACCGAATCGCGGTGCTTCGTTACGCAGAATTCGAACACATGCCGAGTGGAAGGTCGAGATCCACATACCGCGCGCTTCGTCGCCGATGAAGTTTTCGATACGTTCACGCATCTCGGCAGCGGCCTTATTGGTGAACGTGATCGCAAGAATCTGACTGGGCCACGCTTCACGGTTCTTCAGCAGCAGTGCAATGCGGCGCGTGAGGACGGCGGTCTTCCCGGATCCCGCACCGGCGACAATAAGCAATGCCGGTCCGCGGTGGACAACCGCGTTGCGCTGTTGCGGATTGAGCCCTTCGAGTAAGGGATCGGCGGTGTCGATGGGAAAGAGCGTGTCGGTCATGTCCACCCAAGTTTAGGTGTCGGCACCGACGCCAGTGTCGAGCGCGGATAGAGTGACCACGTGACCGACAGCACACCCCAAACAAAACGCAACATCACAGCGGTGCTCGCGTTCGTGTTGGGCGTCCTCGTGTCCCCCATGGCGCTGCCGTTGGGGTGGTTTGCCCGTGAACAAATCAAGCGTTCAAACGAGCGCGGCAACGGACTCGCCATCGCCGCCATCGTGTTGGGTTCCGTCGCGATAATCGCGTGGGTCACCAGTGCAGTTCTCGCCGTTCTGTGGTGGGCGACGCTCTGATTTCTCAGTTTTCGTTAAGGTTTGCGACCTACACTGAAGACATGAATTCGAACCCCGCTTTCTCCCAGAACCCCGCATTCCGCCCCGGCCAGGTGTCCCGAGCAGAACTCGAGCGCCTCTACGGAAACGGCGGAACCGCTTCCACCGCAGCCCTCGTCGACACCGATCGACTCGAAGAGGCGTACAGCCTCCCCGCAGCGACGCCCGCTCAGTCCGGTCGAATGACGGTGGAAGACACTGTCGTCAAGACGCTCATCACCTTCGCGATTCTCGTCGCCGGCGCGGCGGTCGGTTGGATGCTCGACAACTTCATGGTCCTGATGGTCGGTGTCATCGGCGGTCTCGCACTCGGGCTCGTCAACACCTTCAAGAAGTCGCCGTCGCCCGCTCTCATCGTCGCCTATGCGGCGCTCGAAGGACTCGCTGTCGGATCCATCTCGGTCATCTACAACACTCAGTGGGATGGCATCGTCACTCAAGCCGTCATCGGCACGCTCGGCGTCATTGGTGTCACCCTGTTCCTCTTCCTGTCAGGCAAGTTCCGCTCATCGGCGCGCATGACGAAGATCGTCACCGTCGCCATGATCGGCTACCTCGTCTACCAAGTCGTCAACATGATCCTTATGGCGACCGGCGTGACGGGAAACTCCCCGTTCGGACTGTCGTCGGCGCCTATCTTCGGCGTCCCGCTGGGACTCGCAATTGGCATCATCGTTGTGTTCCTCGCTGCGTATTCGCTCGTCCTCGACTTCGAATCGATCAAGCTCGGTGCAGAACGTGGAGTGCAGGCGGTCTACGCATGGCAGGGCGCATTTGGAGTCGTCGTCACTGTCGTGTGGTTGTACCTCGAGATCCTGCGCATGCTCGCAATTGCGCGCAACAGCAACTAAATCGCTCAACAGAAAAGGCGCGGAGAAATCCGCGCCTTTTCTCATTCCCACTCGATGGTTCCCGGCGGTTTCGACGTGACGTCGAGAACAACGCGGTTGACATCCTTCACTTCGTTTGTGATGCGGTTCGAAATCTTGGCGAGTACGTCGTACGGAACACGCGTCCAATCGGCGGTCATCGCGTCCTCTGATGACACGGGGCGCAACACGATCGGGTGACCGTAGGTGCGTCCGTCGCCCTGGACACCAACTGATCGAACATCGGCGAGAAGGACGACCGGACACTGCCAGATGTCCTGGTCAAGTCCCGCAGCGGTCAGTTCAGCACGGACAATCGCATCGGCCGCGCGCAGAGTGTCGAGGCGTTCCTTCGTCACTTCGCCGACAATACGAATACCGAGCCCAGGGCCGGGGAACGGCTGGCGGCCAACGATGGCTTCGGGCAGACCGAGTTCACGACCGATCGCTCGCACCTCGTCCTTGAACAGGGTGCGTAACGGTTCCACGAGTTGGAACTGCAGGTCCTCGGGAAGTCCGCCGACGTTGTGGTGCGACTTGATGGTTGCGGTTCCCGCACCACCACCGCTCTCAACGACGTCGGGGTACAACGTTCCCTGAACGAGGAATCGCACCTTCTTGCCGGCGTTCGCCGCCTCGGCGACGAGATCGGCTTCGGCGGTTTCGAACGCGCGGATGAATTCGCGGCCAATCGTCTTGCGCTTGGTCTCGGGGTCGGTGACACCCTTGAGTTCCGCGAGGAAGGTGTCGGCGACATCGATGGTGACGAGTCGAACACCCGTCGCGGCGACGAAGTCGCGCTCAACCTGTTCGCGCTCGCCTTCGCGAAGCAGTCCGTGGTCGACGAAGACGCAGATGAGCTGGTCGCCGACCGCCTTGTGCACGAGCGCCGCGGCGACGGCAGAATCGACGCCACCGGACAGTCCGCAGATGACGAGATCGTCGCCGACCTGTTCCCGAACGGCCGCAACCTGCTCATCGATGACGTTTCCGCTGGTCCAATCGGGGGCGATGCCCGCTCCGTTCCAGAGGAAATTTTCGAGGACACGTTGTCCGTACTCGGAGTGAAGGACCTCGGGGTGCCACTGCACGCCGAACATCTTCGATTCGCGGTTTTCAAACGCGGCGACCGGCGTGACGCTGGTCGAAGCGGTGACGTCGAATCCGGGCGGTGCCGTTTCTACGCGGTCTCCGTGGCTCATCCAACAGGTTTGGTCGGCAGGCTGACCTTCGAACAGGACACCGTCTGTGACCGCCACCTCCGTGGCGCCGTACTCGCGCAGACCGGTGTTAGAGACTTCGCCGCCGAGTTGCTGGGCCATCACCTGGAATCCGTAGCAAATGCCGAAGACGGGAACACCGAGTGCGACGATCCCGGGGTCGAGCGACGGCGACCCAGGTTCGTACACGCTCGACGGCCCACCCGACAAGATGATGGCGAGCGGGTTCTTCGCAGCGACTTCCGCCGCGGTGACAGTGTGCGGAACGATCTCCGAATAGACGCGCGCTTCACGCACGCGACGCGCGATCAGTTGCGCATACTGCGCGCCGAAGTCGACGACGAGGACGGGCCGATGCGTGGTCGTCATCGGGTTGCCTCTTCGACGATGCGGCGAACTCGCCATTCGGTGAAGAAAGAGAGGAACGGAATCACGCCGCCAGCGGCGAGGACGGGGAACCATATCGCCGACCAGCGCATCGCCGACCACAACTGGAAACATCCGAACAGGTAGACGACGTACAGCCAACCGTGGACGATGAGGATCGCCGTTGACACATTGACGGCCGTGACGTAGCCCACGGGAACGAGCGCGAGAATTCCGTTCGGACCGAAGCCTTCGATTTCAAAGCCGACGATGTACTTGAGAATCATCTCGAACGTCAGCAACAGCAGCATCGTGCCCGTGATGTAGGCGGTGATGCGGAACGTCTTTTCAGCCTTGAGTGCACGGTTTCGATCAATCGCCATGGGTTAATCCTACTTTCCGGCTTCCGCCGCAGTTTCCGCTTCGCGTTCCACGGCGTCTTTGACCAGTCGGAACCAGAAGTACATCGCGAACAACGCGAACGCGATCCATTCCAACGCGTAAAACACGTTGAGCCAGTTGAGGACGGCCAGCGGGACAGGCGGCTTCGTCACGATCGTCTCGAGCGGGGGCTGAGATTCGTCCAGCACGACGTAACCGTCGTATATAGATGTGCAGTCCCATTCGTTGACGAGGTCGGCAGCCGCAAGCATTTCGCGGCGATCCGCCTGAACGTCGCCGGCAAGCAGGTCATCGCTGGGAACGAGGCGGCCCGAGATGGTCGCGGTCGCGTCGTCGAAGCGGATGACGTCACCGGGGACGACAGTCGTTCCAAAACCGACCGCCACCGGCAGGCAGGAACCGTTGACGGTGAAGTTCCGAACGAGCCACTCACCTTTGACGCCGTGTTGGCTCTTGCCATAGATGACGACCGCCTTGTCCGACCAGGTTCCCGAGACGGTGACACGGCGACCACCATCGGCCTGTGTCTGCGGGGTCATCGGTTTCAGGACCGAATTGAGGTCTACCGGGTTCTCAGAGTCGACGGACTCCACCGTCGCGTCCTCGACTGCTCGGCCGATCTGCCACTGAGCGAGGAACGCAAAACCGCCCGCGAGCGCCAGGATTGCCAGAAGCCCGGCAACCCAACGCGGACGTCTCGCCATCCGCCACCATTCGGCGTTCACGATTGCCTAGGCAGTCGGGTCGACGACGACTTCGACGCGCTGGAATTCCTTGAGGTCCGAATATCCGGTCGTTGCCATCGCTTTGCGCAGTGCTCCCATGAGGTTCGACTGACCATTCGCGTGACGAGATGGACCGGCGAGCACCTCCGACAGCGGGCCGATCTGACCGACCCACACACGGTTTCCGCGCGGAAGATCCGAGTGGTACGCCTCCTGACCCCAGTGCCAGCCGTTTCCGGGGGTGTCCGTCGCGCGCGCGAGGGCGGTTCCCAACATGACGGCGTCCGCGCCGACCGCGATTGCTTTGACGATGTCACCCGACGTGCCAAGGCCTCCGTCCGCGATGACGTGAACGTAACGGCCACCCGACTCGTCGAGGTAGTCACGGCGAGCGCCGGCGACGTCGGCAACGGCCGTTGCCATCGGGACTTCGACTCCGAGTGCGGTTCGCGTGGTCGAGGCAGCGCCACCGCCGAATCCGACAAGGACACCGGCCGCGCCGGTTCGCATGAGGTGTAGCGCAGCGGTGTACGTGGCCGCTCCCCCGACGATGACAGGGACGTCGAGTTCGTAAATGAACTGCTTGAGGTTGAGGGGCTCTCCCGACGGCGAGACGTGCTCTGCCGAAACCGTGTTTCCACGGATAACAAAGAGGTCAACGCCCGACTTCACAACGAGGTTGTGGAATTCGGCGGTGCGTTGCGGGCTCAGGGCGCCAGCAACGGGAACGCCGGACTCACGGATTTCGGCGAGACGTTGCTCGATGAGTTCCGGCTTGATGGGCTCGGCGTAAATCTTCTGCATTTCGGCCGTTGCGGTGTCGACCGGCAGTTCGCGAATCTTCTCGATGAGCGGCTCCGGCTGTGCGTAACGAGTCCAGAGTCCCTCGAGGTTGAGAACACCGACGCCGCCGAGCTTGCCGATTTCGATCGCGGTCTTCGGCGAAACGACGGAATCCATCGGCGCAGCAAGAACAGGGATGTCGAACTTGCTCGCGTCGATCGTCCAGTTGAGCGAAACGCAATCGGTGTCGCGCGTGCGTCGGCTGGGAACAACCGCAACATCGTCGAACGAGTACGCGCGGCGGGCGCGCTTGGCGCGGCCGATTTCGATGTCCGTCACTGTGTCGTCCTATCGCTTGTAGTTGGGCGCCTCGACGACCATCTGGATGTCGTGCGGGTGCGATTCCTTGAGTCCCGCGGCGGTGATGCGAACGAACTTGCCGTTCTTCTTGAGGTCGGCGATGGTGCGTGCACCGGTGTAGAACATCGACTGGCGCAGTCCGCCGAGCAGCTGGTAGATGACCGATCCGAGGGGTCCGCGGTACGCGACACGTCCTTCGATTCCTTCGGCGATGAGTTGTTCGTCGCTGGGAACGTCCGCCTGGAAGTAGCGGTCACGTGAATAAGAGGTCTTCTTCCCACGGGTCTGCAGTGCTCCGAGGGAACCCATTCCGCGGTACGTCTTGAATTGCTTGCCACCTTCGAAGACGAGGTCGCCAGGGCTTTCGTCTGTTCCCGCGAGAAGCGACCCGAGCATGACGGTCTCGGCACCGGCGACGAGCGCCTTCGCGATGTCGCCCGAATACTGCAGTCCGCCGTCGGCGATGACGGGAACGTTGGCCTTCTTCGCTGCCTTGGCGGCTTCGTAGATCGCGGTGATCTGCGGAACGCCGACGCCGGCGACGACACGTGTTGTACAGATTGAGCCGGGACCGACACCAACCTTGACCGCGTCGACACCGGCGTCGATAAGGGCCTGGGCACCGGCTTCGGTTGCAACGTTTCCACCGATGATGTCGATGTGCGAGAACGAGGCGTCCGCCTTGAGGCGACGCACGATGTCCAGCACGCCGGCCGAGTCGCCGTTGGCGGTGTCGACGACGAGGATGTCCACGCCGGCATCGCGAAGCGCGACCGCACGATCCCATGCGTCACCAAAGAAACCGATTGCCGCGCCGACACGAAGTCGTCCGGCCGAATCCTTGGTCGCGTTGGGGTATTTCTCGCTCTTCTCGAAGTCCTTCACCGTGATGAGACCGGTCAAGTGACCCTCGTCATCAACCAGGGGAAGCTTCTCAATCTTGTGCTTCGCAAAAAGCGCAACGGCTTCCTCCGGTGCAATTCCGACGCGACCGGTCACAAGCGGCAACGGAGTCATGACGTCCTTGACGAGCGTCGACTCCATAGCCGGCCCCTCGACGAATCGCATGTCGCGGTTGGTAATGATTCCGACGAGCACGCCATCGGCGTCGACGACGGGAAGTCCAGAGACGCGGAACTGGCCACAGAGAAGATCGACTTCGGCGACCGTTGCATTCGGCGATGTCGTTACGGGGTTGGAGACCATTCCCGACTCGGACCGCTTGACCTTGTCGACCTGTTCGGCCTGGTCCTCGATCGAAAGGTTGCGGTGCAGAATTCCGATTCCGCCCTGACGGGCCATCCCGATCGCCATGCGCGCCTCGGTCACGGTGTCCATCGCGCTCGACACAATCGGTGCCCACACGGAGATGTTACGAGTGAGTCGGGAGGTCGTGTCCGCTTCGGAGGGGATGACGTCGGTGTGTGCCGGCAAGAGCATCACGTCGTCGTAGGTCAATCCAGTTAGTCCGAACGGGTCCTCAGTCGCCATTCTCAATCTCTCTCAGCCCTGGCCGCCGTGGCGGCAACGTGTCACGATACTCAATCGTATCGGTCGAAACGCGCGCCGAATCGCGCGAATTTACTGCCGTACGAGCCGACGCGCCCAGAGTGACTTCGTTCGTTATGCGAAGCGTTTGTATCTGGCGCACATTCACGCAATAATCAGTCAGTGTCGTCACAAACGACATCAACCCGTGTGCGCACCGACGCACACACGGTACCTAGCAGGAGGTCTTGTGGATTTCGTAGCCACAACTCGACGAACCGTGGGGCGCCTCTTCGCCGCAATTGGTTCCGTCGTTCTCGCCTTCGGTGTTCTTGGGCTTGCGTCACCGGCACACGCCGATGTCGTCAATGCTGAGATGCCGTACAAGGTCATGGGAAATGTCCAGAATCAGGGTGAACCTGTCGCCGGAGCAAGCATCACCGTCACCGGTGACGGTGGCTTCACGGCGACTGTCGCGTCTGACGCCGACGGCAAGTGGACGGTAGGTGTTCCCGCTAAGAACGCCGACTACACCGTCACGCTTGACGAAACGTCGCTCCCCGATGGCGTCGCCGTTGTCGACAACCCCGACACCACCGACTTCGTTGAAGGAAACGTTCAGCCTGTCACGGTTGGCCCCGGTGGCCTCGTGGCGATGAACTACTTCATCGGTAAGGGTGAACGCCACACCGTCAACATGACGGACCAGGTGATTCAGCGTTTGATCTCTGGACTCAACTTCGGTCTCATGCTCGCGCTCGCCTCGGTCGGCCTCTCGCTCATCTACGGAACCACGGGTATCTCGAACTTCGCTCACGCCGAGATGGTCACCTTCGGTGCCATCGCGACGTACGCGCTCGTCAACCTGCTCGGTGTCGCGATGCTTCCGCTCGCGATTATTCTCGGTATCGTCGCGTCCGGCGCATTCGGGTACGCACTCGACCTCGGGTTGTGGCGACCGCTGCGCAAGCGCAACACCGGTCTCGTTCAGCTCATGATCGTGTCCATCGGTCTGTCGCTCGCTGTTCGCTACATTTTCCAGTTCTTCATCGGTGGAGCTACCCTGCAGCTTCCCGGTTCGGACGCACCGAAGATCCCGCTGTTCGGTTCTGTAGCGCTTTCCGTTGTCGACATGGTGAGCATGGGCCTCTCGGTCGTCCTCATCGTCGCGTTTGCCCTCTGGCTGACCTACACCAAGGTCGGCAAGGCAACCCGCGCCATCTCGGACAACCCCAGCCTCGCGGCTGCGTCGGGTATCGACGTCGACGGTGTCATTCGCATCGTCTGGGTCATCGGAGCCCTCCTCGCCGGTTTCTCCGGAATCCTCTGGGCTTACTACCGCCCGGGAATCCGTTGGGACATGGGTGGGCAGATCCTGCTCCTCATCTTCGCCGCCACCACCCTCGGTGGATTGGGAACCGCATACGGTGCCCTCATCGGTTCGATCATCGTCGGTGTCCTGGTTGAGGCCTCCAGCCTCATCATCCCGTCGGACCTCAAGTACGTGGGAGCGCTCGCCGTCCTCATCGGTATCTTGCTGTTCCGCCCGTCGGGAATTATGGGCCGCAAGGAAAGGGTGGGTTAGCCCATGGACTTTTTGCAGATTCTGTCCGCCTCGGCGTCATTCATCCTTGACCCGACCACGATGGCATACGCCCTCGCCGGCCTTGGTCTCGCGATCCACTTCGGTTTCGCTGGACTCCTCAACATGGGTATGGCCGGCTTCATGGCACTCGGTGCCTACGGTTACGCGATTGGTGTCCTCACCTTCGGTCTGCCGTGGTACCTGGCCGCACTGCTCGGTATCGCCGCATCGATCGTCTTTGCGATCCTCCTCGGAATCCCGACGCTGCGACTGCGCGGTGACTACCTCGCCATCGTGACCATCGCATCGGCCGAAATTATCCGACTCCTCCTGCTCACGTCTGCGTTCGACAGCATCACCGGTTCGGCAGACGGTCTCACCGGATTCAACGGTGACGGTGGGACCATCACGAACCCGATCCCGGGCGCTGGTGGTTTCAACTCCGCCAACCCGCTGCCCGAAGGCGAGTACGGCTTCCCGCCGTTCCTCGACGACCAGCGCACGTGGTACCTCCGTATTGTCGGACTCATCATGCTGGCCGTTGGCGCATACGTCGTGTGGCGTCTCGTCAACTCGCCGTGGGGTCGCGTCATCAAGGGCATTCGTGAGGACGAAGAGGCCGTGCGCTCGCTCGGTAAGAACGTCTTCGCCTACAAGATGCAGGCACTCATCATCGGTGGGATCTTCGGTTCGCTCGGTGGTCTGATGATGGCGTTCACAACGAACGTCAACTCGTCCATCTACGTCACCTCACTGACGTTCTTCCTGTGGACCGCGCTTCTGCTCGGTGGCGCCGCGACGGTCTTCGGTCCGCTCGTAGGTTCCGTGATCTTCTGGGTCATCCAGGCGTTCCTCGGAATGGTGTTCCCGGCTCTCGCCAAGGCGGGGCTGATGCCGTTCGACTCGATTCAGGCAGCACAGATTCGCTACATCCTCGTGGGTATCGCGCTCGTGCTCCTCGTCGTATTCCGTCCGCAGGGAATCTTCGGAAACAAGAAGGAGCTGACTTTTG
>JBDLPW010000093.1:0-4577 GCA_039800905.1 Actinomycetota bacterium
GCGGTCGACCTCGCCGATGCCGTTCTCTTTGTCGTCGACGCGATGGTCGGCGCGACCGCTACGGATGAGCGTGTTGTTCGCATGTTGCGCGCAACGAAAAAGCCCGTACTGCTCGTTGCCAACAAGGTAGATGACGCTCGCCAGGAACCTGAAGCCGCGGCGTTGTGGTCGCTTGGCCTCGGCGAGCCGTGGCCTGTTTCGGCACTTCACGGCCGTGGTGTGGCAGACCTCCTCGACAAGGTACTAACGGTTCTTCCTGAAGTCAGCGCCGTCGCCAAGAATGAAATCGGTGGTCCTCGCCGTGTCGCAATCATCGGTCGACCGAACGTGGGGAAATCGTCACTTCTCAACAAGACGGCCGGTGAAGAGCGTGTTGTCGTCAACGAACTCGCGGGCACTACTCGCGATCCCATTGACGAACAGATTGAACTTGCCGGAAAGGTGTGGCGATTCGTCGACACCGCTGGAATTCGTCGACGTCAGCACATGGCACAGGGTGCAGACTTCTACGCATCCCTTCGCACAGCTGCCGCTCTGGAAAAGGCCGAGGTCGCCATCGTCGTCCTCGACGTGACTGCGCCAATTAGTGAACAAGACATTCGAATCGTCGACATGGTTCTCGAATCGGGACGTGCGCTCGTGCTGGCGTTCAACAAGTGGGACCTACTGGACGATGATCGCCGTCGCTATCTCGAACGAGAGATCGAACAGGACCTCGCGCACGTCGCGTGGGCGCCTCGCGTCAACATTTCGGCGCGTACCGGTCGTCACCTCGAAAAGCTCGTCCCCGCCATCGAGCTCGCGCTCGAGTCGTGGGATACGCGAATTCCCACCGGCAAGTTCAACGCGTTCCTCGCCGAACTCGCCGCGGCACACCCGCACCCCGTTCGCGGTGGTCGTCAGCCGCGAATCCTGTTCGGAACGCAGGCGTCGACTCGCCCTCCGACGTTTGTCGTGTTCACGACACAGTTTCTCGACCCCCAGTACCGTCGATTCATCACTCGTCGCCTTCGCGAGGTTTGGGGTTTCGAAGGTTCGCCGATCGAGATCCAGATGCGCGTTCGTGAACGCCGAGGGCCGAAACGGTAACAGTGAACTACTTGCCGCCTCCGCATCTTCGCGACCCCGGTGACCAGTGGGTCTACGGTCCGAACGGTGAAAAGGTGTGGGGTGCGTTCGGTGCCGCCGGCGTTCTCGTCTGGAATCGCGAGAACGACACGGTGCTGTTGCAGTTGCGCGCGGAGTGGTCTCACCACGGCGGCACCTGGGGGATCCCCGGTGGCGCTATCCGCAAGGGGGAGTCGGCTCGCGACGGTGCGTTGCGCGAGGCGCACGAGGAAGCGGGCGTGCCCGAGGACCTCCTCGAGGCTATCGACGAATTCATCATCGATCTCGGGTTTTGGTCGTACACGACCGTGATTGCGCGCACGCGTGAACATTTCGAGCCGGTCGAAAACGACCAGGAGAGCATCGATCTGCAGTGGGTGAAACGAACCGAGGTCGAGCAGCTCGAACTGCATCCTCGGTTTGGGCAGAACTGGCCGCATCTGCGCGACCTTCTCGCGACGCATCTCGGCTAGTCTGAAAGAAGCACCACAGATTCACACAAGGATGTGCCCCGTGACAGAGATTGACCGTCAACGCCTCGCCGAACTGTTCGACCGCGAACGTGCTGAGTTAGAGGCAACGCACCCCAAGTCGAAGGCAGCGTATGCCGCCGCCGACCACCTCTTCGGACGCGTTCCGATGACGTGGATGAACAAGAAGGCGGGATCGTTCCCGATCTACTTCGAGTCCGCAAAGGGAAACCGTGTCCGCGACATCGATGGCCACGAGTACATTGACTTCGCTCTGGGTGACACCGGTTCGATGGCTGGTCACTCTGCCCCCGAGGTTGTTGCGGCCGTTCAGCGTCGGATTGGCGAACAGGGCGGGCTGACTACGATGTTGCCGACGGAGGATGCCGAGTGGGTGGGTGCGGAACTGTCGCGTCGATTCGGCATGGACCGTTGGAGCTTTTCACTCACCGCGACAGACGCGAACCGCTGGGTCATTCGCTTGGTTCGCGCGTTGACGGGTCGCCCCAAGATTCTGTTCCACTCTTACTGCTACCACGGCTCGGTGGATGAGTCACTGATCGTTGTTGGTCCCAACGGTGAACCGATGAGTCGTCCGGGGAATGTCGGTGAACCGGTCGATGTACTCGAGACCAGTCGTGTCGCCGAGTTCAACGACCTGGAAACACTTGAGCGGGAACTCGCAAACGGCGACGTCGCTGCCGTGTTGATCGAGCCTGCTTTGACCAACATTGGAATCGTTCTGCCAGACCCCGGTTACCACGACGGTGTACGCGAGTTGACGCGCAAGTACGGCACGCTGCTTATCATTGACGAGACTCACACGTTCAGCGCTGGCCCTGGCGGGATGACGAAGGCTTATGGACTGGAACCTGACATCCTCGTCATCGGTAAGGCAATCGGCGGGGGAATCCCAACAGGCGCGTACGGTCTGTCGGCTGAGTTTGCGGAGAAAGCGCTTGCTCGCGACGATCTCGACCTCGTCGACATGGGTGGCGTCGGAGGTACTCTCGCCGGGAACCCGTTGTCGGTGGCTGCTATGCGGGCGACGCTCGAGCACGTCTTAACGGAAAAGGCTTTCTCTCACATGATCGCAACGTGCGATGTGTTCACCGCCGGGATGAACGACATCTTCGATCGGTACGACCTACCGTGGTCCATCAATCAACTCGGCGCTCGGTGTGAATACCGTTTCGCAAAGCCGTATCCGCGAAACGGTGGCGAGGCGAACGCGGCGGCCGACGGTGACCTCGAAGACTTCCTGCACCTCTACCTCGCGAACCGTGGAATCATGTTGACGCCGTTCCACAACATGGCGTTGATGTGTCCGACAACGACGGTTGCCGACGTCGAAAAGCACCATGAGGTGTTTGAGGCAGCTGTAAAGGAGCTACTCGACGTTTAGATCACCGACCGTTTGGTAGGCTGGTCGAGTTGCCTTTCGGGGCAGCGGGCTGTGGCGCAGCTTGGTAGCGCACTTGACTGGGGGTCAAGGGGTCGCAGGTTCAAATCCTGTCAGCCCGACGTAATAAAAAGGATCGACTACGTGTCGATCTTTTTTATTACTCGCGGCGGATAGGCGGAGCCAAGGTTCGAGAAATCGCGAGAAAAGCGCGCAGCGTTTTCTGGCTGCGATTTCGAGCCGAGGCGACGCAGCCCGACGTATTGAAGAAGGTCGGCCAATGGCCGGCCTTCTTCATTTCTCAGGCTTCCAGGCGTTTCAAGGTGTTAGTGTTGTACGACCCTTCGAAAGGATTAGTAATGGCCACACGCCGCTTCGCTTCTCTCGTTTCACTCGCAGTTGTCGCTGGCTCGTTCCTGGTTGCCGCGCCTGCACACGCAACCACGCTTGACGCCTCAAATGCGACATTCGATTTCTCGAACCCGCTCGAGGAGAACGTGGGTGAAGACGCTTCTATTGGCGACGAATTCTTTTACCCGAATGTTGTCACGATCGGTGGCATTGTCGTCGACGCGACAGTGACGATTACGAACATGTCAGACACGCTCGGGCCGTCAAACCTTGCATACGTTAACGATGGTTGGTTGGAGTACATTAACCAGGCGAAAATCGATAACTCACTGGCGGACCAGACGCCAATCACCGCAGGGTGTTACTCAAACGACAGCGTGCAGGACTATGAATGGACTTCAGCAGATGCGTCCCCAAACGTTGTTGGATTGCTTGACGAACAGTCGAGCGACTATGACAACTCGTGGATCAACTCGGAAATTTATGTTTGTGGGAACGAAGACTATCCAGCGACTGGGTGGTTCCAATACTCAGTAGCCTTCTCCTCAGACGGTGAGCCTGTTACATTGACGAATCTGACAGTAACGGCATACGACATTGACGGTCCTCAGTGGTTCCTTGCTGGCTACCCGAAACCGTCGAGCTACACCCTTGGCGACGACACAATTGTCGATGTTGAAGACGCGACAAATTACCTCAATTTTTACCAGCCCGACGCAATTTGGTCGGATGACGACGTGGATCCGGCTTCGAAGTTTGCCGTCGACATCACTTACGATTCGGTTTCGACCGTGAACTTCGAGTTTGGCGTTGAGGACGACTTCTACAGCCAGCACTTGAGTCTCGCGTTCAGTTCGTTCTTCAATCCGCCGAGTGGTGACCTTGCTGGCACGGGTACGGACTCAACCCCGTCAATCGCTCTTGGCGGAGCTACTCTTGTCGCAGGTGCCGCGCTCGTTGCAGTGCGCCGCGTTCGACGTAACCGCGCCTAACGCATCGACCGAAAGGCCCGTGACCGTGAGGTTGCGGGCCTTTCGCTTGTTACCCTTGATCTATGGCTGCTGATCGTCTTCCATCTCGCGGCGACAATCGCCCGCAAGTGATGCCGACGGCGGAAGGGTGGACACAGCAACTCGGACCTGATGGTCGACCCTCGCTGCAGTTCGAATCGCCCCGTGGAGCGAAGCCACCGACTCACTGGGCAGACTTGTCGGTTGAGGAACGCGAAGCGAAGGTCATCGAGCTCG
>JBDLPW010000094.1:0-22717 GCA_039800905.1 Actinomycetota bacterium
GACACGGCCCCATCGTTTAGTGGCCTAGGACGCCGCCCTTTCACGGCGGTAGCACGGGTTCGAATCCCGTTGGGGTCACCGATAGGTCTACAATTAAATACACCAAGTAAGGCCCTGTAGCGCAGTTGGTTAGCGTGCCGCCCTGTCACGGCGGAGGTCGCGGGTTCAAGTCCCGTCAGGGTCGCGGACGACAGAGTCTCTTCACGCGAGAGGCTCTTTTGTCTAGGAGCGACAAACTCCTTCGGCTCTGTAGCTCAGTTGGTAGAGCGTTCGACTGAAAATCGAAAGGTCACCGGATCGATGCCGGTCGGAGCCACAAGCGAAAGCCCCCGAGGAATCGGGGGCTTTTCCTATTTCTGACGGCCGACGAAGTTGTCCATCGTCGAGTTGATTCCCAACACATCCGCGAGCCAGTCGTACGCGCGAACCGGCAACAGTCTCACGAGAGGGATGATTCGAGCAAACGGCGGCAAGACGAGCGTCAATTTGCGCTTCTCGATTGCGCGAAGGATCTGGGTCGCGACCTTCTCCTCCTGCAGAATCGGCAGAATCAGCGGGAATCGCGACCGAACCCCATCGAACATTCCCGTGTTGATAAAGAAGGGCGCAACGATGAGCGTGTCGATACGGTGGCCGAGCGAGCGTAGTTCCGCACGTAGCGATTCGGTGAAACCGACGGCGGCAAACTTGCTCGCGGAATAGTCCGTTTGTTGTGCGACACCGACGAGTCCCGCGGCCGACGCGACGGTTACGATTGCGCCGTCACCGCGCTCAATCATTCCGGGGAGAACCGCCCGAGTCACCCAATAGTGCGCGAGCGTGTTGACCTCGAACGTGCGCCGGATTCCCTCTTCCGTCGCGTCCAGCAGGTGCTTGCCGGTCACAATTCCTGCGTTGTTGATGAGGATGTCCACACGCCCAGTTCGCTCTGCGACGCGATTAACAACCGGAACTTCGGTGATGTCCACGACATGACTTTCGGCGCTGCCGCGCGCGGCGATGATTTCGTCGCGGACTCGTTCAGCGGCGTCGCGATCGCGATCCCAGATGATGATGTGCGCGCCTTTACGTGCGGCTTGGATTCCCATTTGTCGACCGAGTCCGCTGCCCCCACCCGTGATGAGGATGCGTGCGCCTTTAAAGTTTCGTTCAGTCATCGGAGTTTGCTCAACCATCCCATTGCCGTTGTCATGAGTTTCCCAAATTGCTCGTTGGATTGACCGCGAAGCGGTGCGATACCGGCCAGTCGTTGCTGGGCGATTGTCTGCGATTCGGTGTACTTGAGAAGTCCGGCGGAACCGTGGCGCCGCCCGACGCCCGAACGTTTCATTCCACCCATCGGTGCTGCGTGAGACGCCCAACTGGCCGAGTACCCTTCGTTGACCGTCACCGTGCCGCACATGATCTGCGGTGCAATTTCGCGGTGTGCTCGGCGCGACCAGACGCTCGCGTTGAGACCGTAGTCGGATTCGTTGGCACGCTGAACGGCCTCCGCGTTACTCTCGACCGAGTACACCGAGACAACCGGGCCAAACGTTTCGTTCTGCGCGACGAGCATGTCGTCGGTGACCCCGGTCAGAATCGTCGGTTCCACGAAGTTCGGGTGAATATCGGGACGGCGAACACCCCCGGCGACGACCGTGGCACCCTTGCGAACGGCGTCCTCAATGTGAGACATGACCCTGTCGGCGTGCGTGTCCGAGACGAGCGGGCCCATGTCGATTTCCCAATCGGTGCCCGCACCAAGACTGAGCGCACGGGTCGCGTCGGCGAATCGCGTCAGGAACTCGTCGAACACGGATTGGTGGACGTACGCCCGTTCGGTCGACACACATAGTTGGCCAGAATTCCCGAAGCTCGCACGCGCAGCACCTACGGCTGCCGCGCTGACGTCGGCGTCATCGAGTACGAGCAGCGGGTTCTTGCCTCCGAGCTCCCCCGAAAATCCGATGAGTCGCTCCGCACACTGAGCGGCAACCAGCGCACCGGTCGCCGTCGACCCCGTGAACATGATGAAGTCAGCCCTCTGAATGAGTTCGGGGCCGTGCACGCGGCCACCCCCGTGAACGAGATTGATGACTCCGTCGGGAACACCCGCTCGGTCGAGCAGGTCAACAACGATGTCCGCCGATCGCGGAGTCATGGCATCAGGCAGCACGACAACGGTATTCCCGGCGAGCAGCGCCGGGACGATGTCACTCGCCGGAAGTGTGAACGGATAGTTCCACGGCGTGATGATGCCGATCACGCCAATTGGTACATGGCGTTCGATCGTCTTGGTCAGGACCGGAATTGCACCCGCGCGGCGCTGGTCCCGCAATACTTTCGGGGCTGTTCCCGCATAGTGTGAGGCAAGACCGACTACGTCGAGAACTTCGTCCAGCGCCCCAATCCGGGCCTTTCCCGTGTCCTCTTGAATCGCGTCGAGGATGCGGTCACGATTCGCCAGCACCAACTCAACGAACCGACGAACAATTACCGCGCGGTGTCGAACGGTCGTCTGCGACCACGCGGGGAACGCGGCGCGGGCGCGGGAGACGGCTTCGTCGATCATCGTGCTCTCAGATTACTCGTGTGGCGGAAAAGAGTGAGGGCTCCGACGTGCGCGGAGCCCTCACGGCTTGTGTACCGACCGTTAGTCGGTTGTCCACGCTCGCTTGTCAAGCGTCTTCGCCTGGAAGTAGGCGGGAGCCTTGGCGTTGTAGATGAACATGATCACTGCGCCCAGCACCATCGACAAGATTCCGACCACACCGACCGCACCGAACCCGAACAACGTGATGTTGTTGCCGGCGTCGTCGACGAGCCAGTCCGGAAGGAGGAACTGTTGGAGTCCGTACACGAAGACGACCGCCATCATCACGCCGCCCGTCAGAGGGATGAGCCCGCGCATGAAGAAGTGGCGTGCGCTCTTCGTCAGCGTCTTGCGGAAGAACCAGAAAGCGGCGAATCCAGTCATGCCGTAGTAAACGGCGATCAGCAGACCGAGACAACCGACCAGTGCAATCAGCAAGTTCGGGCTGATGAGTGTGAACACGAGATAGAAGACGGCCGAGATAATTCCCATTCCCCATGTCGCCCACGTGGGGGTGAGGTACTTGGGGTGGATGTCCGCGAACTTTGCGGGGATCGCTTTGAACGCAGCCATCGACAGTGCCCCGCGGGCGGTTGGCAGGATGGTCGTCTGTGTCGAGGCGGCTGCCGATGTGAGGACCGAGGCTGCAAGCAAGATCATCATGAAGTGGCCCAGCGGTGAGGTGCCGAAGAGCGGTTCTCCGATTGCTTTAAAGATGTCGTCTGCGTTTGCCTCATTGCCGAGTCCAATTCCGGACTCGCCAACACCCGCGAACGCAACGGCGGCAACTGAGACAAGGACGTAGGTGACGAGCAACAGAACCGTCGACATCACCGCGGCGCGGCCCGGCGTTGTCTCGGGGTCAGCGGTTTCTTCGTTGACCGCGACCGCCGAGTCCCAACCCCAATAGAGGAAGAGGGCGGTGAGCAGGGCCGGGGCGATTGCCTCGCCGAAAGGCAGGTCGAACGGGTTTAACCAGTCGAGACTGGGGATCTGGGAAACGCCGTCGATTCCGTCTCCGGTGTAGACGCGGAAGAGCGCCACGACCGCAAAGACGATGAGAACGACGATCTCGACGCCGAGCAGTGCGTACTGCAGCTTGGCGGAGATCTCAATTCCGCGCCAACAGATCCACGTCATGACGGCGATCCAGATGAGCCCCACGGTCGTTGACCAAAAGACATCATTGCCAATAGCCGCGATGTCGGGGTTGCCGAACACTTCGCCGACGAAGATGAACGAGTAACTGCCCGCGACGGTGGCGAGGCTGGACATACAAATAATGTCCGCGATGATGAGCGCCCAACCGCCCATCCACCCGGTGCGGGTGCCGAATGCGCGGGCCGACCAGGTGAAGACCGTTCCACAGTCGGGCTCGACTCGGTTCAATTCCTTGTACGCGACCGAGATGAAGAACATTGGGATGAATGCGAGAAGCATGATGCCGGGGGCTTTGACGCCAACACCCGACAGAACCACCCAACCGAGGGCGGCAGCGAGACTGTAAGCCGGTGCGGTCGAAGCCATCCCGATAACAACGCTGGACAGCAGCCCCAGCGCTCCGGACTTGAGACCTTTTTGGCCGGCGAGGTCGTGGTGTGCAGTGGACATCGATGTCTCACTTTCTCGTCAGTGACGCACATTGTTCGTGCGGTTAGAACTTACTCCGATTGCCCGTCGCAGTCATCCCCCTCGACATACGAACGGCGCCCCCGAAGGAGCGCCGCTCGCGAGTGGAACTACTTGCAGGTGCAGCGGTCGGCCGGCTTGACGCCTGCGAGTGCCTGCTCGATGTGCTGGCCGCAACCAGTCCACGTCGCTTTGCCGCACTTGTTACAGGTGATTTTTGAGCACATGATGTGTCCCTTCGTGTTGTGTTGGTTGTTACTTAGACGGAATTCGAGGTGCGTTCGCGCGCTCCGATTCCGGAACTCCACGTCAAGCATCCCCCATCAAGATTGATTGCACGGAATCCGTTGGCGCGCAAGAGTTGTGTCGCGGTGTGACCACGTTGGCCGACCTTGCAGTGGACGATGATGTCCCGGTCGCGAGGCAGTTCATCGAGGCGGAATCGGAGTTCATCGACCGGGATGTGATGACCGTTCGGAATGGTGCGAATTTCGTGCTCTGAGTCGGTGCGAACATCGAGGACAAGGGCGCCAGCAGCCTGTCGCTCATCTACCTCGTGCCATTGAACGGTCGGGGTGCGACCGTCGAGCACGTTGTTGCCGACATATCCCGCTTGGTTGATCGCGTCCTTCGCGGACCCGAACTGCGGAGCGTACGCAAGTTCTAAATTCATGAGATCGTTGACGGTCAGTCCCGCGTAGATCGACGTTGCGATGACGTCGATTCGTTTGTCGGCACCGTCGCGACCAACAGCCTGTGCTCCCAGAATCTTCCCGGTCGTCGGGTGGAACACGACTTTCAGTGCGATCGTTTCCGCGCCGGGATAGTACCCCGCGTGGGAACCCGGGTGCAGGTGGATGACCGAGTGGGCGAGTCCAGCGCGACGCGCGACGGCTTCGGTGATGCCGGTCACGGCGGCGGCCATTTCGAACGCCCCGATGATCCCCGTGCCGATTGCGGGACGTGCACTTGTTTTCTCTCCTGCTATGACATCGGCAACGAGTCGACCGTGTCGATTCGCTAGGTTGGCCAGCCAGATCATGGATTCGTCACCGGTCGCTGCGTTTGTCTTTTCCGCGGCGTCACCGACGGCGTAAATGCTGGGGTCGCTGGTGCGCTGGAATTCGTCAACCCAAATTCCGCCAGCGTCTCCGATGCGAAGTCCCGCGTCAACGGCGAGTTCGTGGTCGGGCACAACTCCAACTGACGACACAACGACATCGGCGGCGATGTCCCGACCGTTGGAGAGCGTCACGGTTGATGCGGTAATCGCCGTGGCAGTCACCCCGAGCAGTAGGCTCACGCCGTTCGATTCGAGGTTGGCCTGGAAGGGTTCGATCATCTCGATGTCGAACTGGGGCAACACTTGGTTTTGGGACTGCACGATCGTCACGCGATGACCGAGGTGGCGCATGTTTTCGGCGAGTTCAATTCCGATGAATCCCGCGCCGAGGATGACGACGTCGAGGCCACTCTTCCCCGCCACGGCCTCGGCGATGCGATCCGCGTCTGGGACGTTCCGGAGCGTCAGTGCACGGTCGAACCCGGGAATGTCTAGTTCGCGCGGCTTCGCGCCGGGGGACAAAATCAGCGCGTCGTACTCATCGATTGTCACGTCACCCGTGATGGCGTTGCGGATGTTGACTGTCCTGCTGGCGGGGTTGATAGATGTGACACGACTGTTCACTCGAACGTCCAGAGCGAAGCGCTTCGCGAGCGACTCGGGAGTCTGCATCAGCAACTCGTCGCGATTCTCGATGATTCCGCCGACGAAATACGGCAGTCCGCAGTTCGCGAAAGACACATACGGTCCTTGTTCATAGACGACGATTTCGGCCGATTCGTCGAGTCGGCGAAGTCTGGTCGCCGCGGACATTCCGCCCGCGACACCTCCAACGATGATGACCTTCATGATGATTCCTAGGCGAGTGACATGAATGCTTTTTCGAGCGCGATGCGGTTGTCGCTGCCCTCGGGGTCAGCCGCACAGTGCGCCATCCCGGTGCTGATGATGGAGAACCCCGCGCGCGACAGCGCGGTGCTGGCGGCGGAAAGTTGCGTGAGAATTTCGGTGCAGTCGCGACCGTCGTCAATCATTTTGACGAGCCCGCCGATCTGTCCCTGAATACGCGCGAGTCGATCACGGGCCGACTTCAGTTCACTCGGTTCAATCTGCATTGTGTCTCCTCGCTTGCGTCGTGGACACTTTCAGCATACCCTAGGGGGTATGCGAAATTCAACCTTCACTTCTCGTTTTCTCACCGCCGTCGCCGCGCTCGTCGCAGTGTTCGGCCTCACCCTGACACTGTCCGGTTGCAGCCAGAATGTAGACATGAGCACCGTCACCGCCATCATCGACGTCCGCACGCCCGACGAATTCGCTTCGGGACATGTGGACGGCGCCGTGAACATCGACTGGGAAGGTGCGACCTTCGCGGACGAAGTCGCCGCGCTCGACAAGCACGGCACGTACCTGCTGTACTGCCGATCGGGTAACCGTGCCGGACAGGCCAAGGCAGCTATGGAGCAGATGGGCTTTACGCACGTCACGAACCTCGGTGGATACCAGGACGCCGCCAACGCGACCGGACTCCCGCTCGTCCCCTAAGCACCACTTAACGACGTATGCCGCCCCGACGAATCGAGGCGGCATACGTCGTTTAGCTAGATGAGGTTGTCGAGGTGCGGGTCACCGAGACGGGTGGGCACCATTACCGCCTGGATTTCGGCGCGGTCGAGCATCTCTTGCATGCGTCGCTGACGCTGCTTGGGGATGAGCGTCACGACGGTACCGTGACGACCGGCGCGGCCCGTGCGGCCGGAGCGGTGCAGATACGTCTTGTACTCGTCCGGTGCATCCGCCTGGATGACCAGATCGATTTCGTCGACGTGAATACCGCGTGCAGCGACGTCGGTTGCAACAAGGACGTCCACGATTCCCTTAGTCAACTTTTCGAGGTTGCGGTTGCGGCGCGACTGGTTGAGGTCACCGTGGAGGCTCGTCGAACGAATTCCAGCGTCCTCCAGTGCGTCTGACAACTGTTCGGCGTACGCACGAGTGCGCGTGAAGATCAGTGTCTTGCCATTGCGGTCGACCATGTGCTCGATGAGCGGAATCTTGTCGCGGTGGTCAACGACAAAGACACGGTGATCAATCGTGGCGGACGACTGGTCTTCGCCAGCGACCTCGTGAATCGCAGGGTTCTCGAGGAATTCGTCGATGATCGCTGCAACACCCTTGTCGAGGGTTGCGGAGAACAGCAGGCGCTGTCCCTCGGGGTCCGTGGCACGGAGAATGCGCTGCACGGGTTCGAGGAATCCGAGGTCACACATGTGGTCGGCTTCGTCGAGGACGGTGACCGTGATGTTCGACAGGTCGACGTACCCCTGGCGCTCGAGATCCTCGAGTCGACCGGGGGTCGCGATGAGAATGTCGACACCGCGACGCAGGCTCATGACCTGCGAGCCCTGCGGGACGCCACCGACGATGGTTGTCGTGAAGAGGCCAACGGCCTTTGCGACGGGCATAACCGTACGGTTGATCTGCTGTGCGAGCTCACGCGTCGGCGCGAGGATGAGTGCGCGAGGAGCACGACCCTGTGTGCGTCGCTTTCCGCCACCGTTTTCCATGAGTCGCTCGACGAGCGGTGCACCGAATGCGATGGTCTTTCCTGAACCGGTGCGGCCACGTCCGAGGACGTGGCGACCCGCGAGCACATCAGGGATGGTCGCTGCCTGAATCGGGAACGGTGCTGTTGCGCCAAGTTCCGCGAGCGCCTGTGCGATGTTGCGCCCCAGACCAAGGTCGGTAAAGCTCACACCGTCGACGTCAGCCGCGGTCGTCGCCATCGCCTGAAGGCGCTCCAGCACGACGTCCTCGGGCGGGGTCCAGGCATCACCCTTGGTCGGGTAGAACTCGGAGTCGCGGCGGGGACGTTCGTCGTCGCGCTTGCGGTCGACGCGGTCGTGGCGCTGCTGGCGCGGTGCGTCGTGGTGGTTCGGGTTGCGGTGCTGCTTGGGCGAACGGAAGTTGTCCGGCGAACCATCGGTTGCACGGAACGGACGGTCACCACGCGCAGGGCGTTCGGTGCTGTCATATCGGTCACCGCGCGCAGGACGATCACCGTAGCTAGGTCGGTCCGAGCGCGCGGGGCGTGAGCCCCGCGGGGAACTTGACCGGTCGCTGTAGTCGCGAGAAGTACTTTCTCCATACGCGGGACGGTCGTCGCGACGCGCGGGACGATCCCCATAAGCGGGACGTTCCGAACGCGCGGGACGGTCGTCGCGAGCAGGACGCTCGCCATACGAACGACGTTCGTCGCGTGCGGGACGGTCGCTTCGCTCGAAGCGGTCACCGCGGGGTGCGCGATCGTCGCGTGCGGGACGCTCGGATCGGTCGAAACGGTCAGCGCGCGGGGCCGCGTCCGACTTGGGGTAGCCGCTCTTGCCGCGAGCAGGCTTAGCCGCTGCGGGCTTGCCGGCCTTCGACCAGCGGGGCTTCTTCTTGGCGCCGTCACGCGGCACAAAGTTCTTGGCGCGAGGACCGCGCCCTTCAGGGGTAGACATAGTGGATTTAACTTCCCGGCTTGTATGAGTCCGCGGCAGCACAGCGCTGCACGACATCGATCACACGTGGATCGACAACGATTTCGTTGGGTGGCCATTGCCAGCCGATTGCTGGCAACCCGACCCCGAACCTACAAACCAGAACCAGTGTTCTAACAACACATGTCCAGAGTCGACCCCTTCAGTGTAACAGCGAATCGACGTCGGCTCGTCCGGGCGTACTCTAAAGGCATGGACCCACAGTCAAACCCCATCGGTTACCTCGTCGGACACCCGTTCGCACTCGGCCTCGTCATCTCGGTGGCTCTCCTCGTGCTGACACTCAAAGGATTCGCACTCTGGCGCGCTGCTCGAGCGAAAAGTCTGGGGTGGTTCATCGTTCTGCTCGTCGTGAATACTCTCGGCATTCTCGAGTTGTTGTACCTCTTCGTGTTCGGCAAGAAGAAGTCCTAGCAACTTCGGGCGTACTGTGGAGGGATGACCGCCTCTTCGAAGAACCGCTGGCTCGCTCTCGTTTTCGTCAGCATCGCCGTTTCCCTCGTCATCGTCGACTCGACCATCGTCAACGTTGCGATTCCGTCCATCGTCGATGACATCGGACTGACCTCCACCGAAATCCAGTGGGTGCAAGAGGCGTACACGCTCGTCTTCGCCGCATTGCTGCTCGTGTTCGGCGCGCTGGCAGACAAGTACGGACGACGCCTGCTGCTCATCATCGGTGTCAGCGTCTTCATGGTCTCATCCGTGTTTGCGGCATTCGCCGGGAGCGGCATCGAGCTCATCGGCTGGCGTGTTCTGCAGGGAATCGGTGGCGCAATCGTTCTTCCGACCACGCTGTCGATCGTCAACGCGACCTTCTTCGGCAAGGAACGCGGCATCGCGTTCGCGGTGTGGGGGTCGACAATCGGCGGAATGGTTGCCGTCGGCCCGTTGCTCGGTGGTTGGTTGACCGCAGACTTCTCGTGGCGCTGGGCGTTCGGCATCAACATCCCGTTCGGAATTCTCGTCATCGTCGGAGTACTCCTCTTCGTCATGGAATCAAACGACGCAGAACATACCCGCCCGATCGACTGGGAAGGCGCGATTCTGTCCGTCATCACCAGCTCGACACTCGTGTACGGACTCATCGAAGGTCGAACGATGGGATGGTGGGAATCTTCGGAAGACGTAAACCTGTTTGGTGCGGATTGGCCGTACTCGATCTCTCCCGTCGCCGTTTCCCTCGGCATTTTCGTCGTCAGCCTGGTCTGGTACATCATGCACGGACTGCGCCGTCAGAAGGCGGGCAAGTCGACACTCATTGCCTTCTCGCTGTTCGCGACCCCCAGTTTCCGCAACGGCAACATCGTCGCGATGATCGTCTCGATGGGTGAGTTTGGCATCATTCTCGCGTTGCCCCTGTGGCTGCAGTTCGTCCGTGGATACACCGCGTTCGAGGCCGGCCTCGTCATCCTTGCGCTTGCGGTCGGATCGTTCCTCGCAAGTGGACTCGCCGGTGGACTCGGTAGCCGCGTTCCCGCGGTGTGGATTGTTCGAAGCGGAACGCTGCTCGAAATCGTCGGTGTTGCGGGAATCGGTTTCGCGATCTCCCCGACAGCCGACGGTGGTGCCGTTGTTCCGTGGCTCGTTGTGTACGGAATGGGCGTTGGTTTGGCAACTGCTCAGTTGACCGGCATCGTCCTGCAGGACGTCCCCGTCGAACGGTCCGGTCAGGGTTCGGGAACCACGAGCACGTCTCGACAGATTGGTTCGGCACTCGGCATCGCCGTCATCGGCACCACTCTGTTCACCAGCGCACAGTTCAGCCTGCAGTCGGCTCTCGATGACCGCGGGCTTCCCGCCGATGCCAGCAAGCCGATCGTCACCGCGGTGATTGACTCGGCGGGTGGGGCAATACCGGCGCTCAAGGCGAATCCGCAGACGGCAGATTTCGCCACCGATGCCGAAGCCGCGTTGTCGACGGGAACGTCGAACGCCGCTTACACCGCCGCGGGCTTGCTCTCCGTCGCGCTTCTGGCGAGCTTCTCGCTGGGGCGTCGACCGCGCAAGCAGGACTAAACGCCCTGTCGCCCCTTGGGCGACGAGGGTAGTCTGACCGTATGAACACCACAGCACGCGAACAGACGGAACACACACTCAAGGGCGTCCGTCGCGCAGCGATCTGGACCATCATCGTTTCGCTCGTCGCGGCAGCTGGCATCGGTATCGCAACAATCGTCACCGGCAACTTCGGTGAACTGCAGAGCAAGGTCTTGCTGACGACGTTGGCGGTCGCCGCGTTCGCCATCCTCGCCCTCTGCCACCTCGCCATCATCACGAAGCAGGTGCGTGCTCTCGGATGGATTGGAATCGCGACAAGTGCGATCGCGCTTGCTTCCGCCATCACCTTGATCTGGTGGGATTGGGGTTCGTTCGGGTACAACGGCCCCGGTGATGTGTACATGGCCATCACCAAGACTTTCACGATGTCGACCCTCGCTGCGGTGTCGCTTGCCCACGCAAACCTCATGCTGTTGCTCGCGACGACGCCGATTCGATGGATGCGCATCGCACTCGATCTGAACCTGGTGTTGATCGGGATTGTCCCATTGTTGGTGTTCCCTGTCATTCTGACTGACGGACAATTTCCTCCGGCGTCTCTGTCGGATGTGTATTGGCGCTTCTTTGGAGTGATCATCATCCTCGATGCGCTCGGAACAGTCGCGCTGCCCATCACGAGTCTCATCATGCGAGGCCAGCGTCGCGCGGCAGGTCTCGAAGGAACCGTCGACGAGGTGTCGGTCACACTCCGCGACGCAGATGCTCAATGGGTTGTCGAACAGGCTGCGGCGACATCAACCACTCCCCTCGCCGTCGTCGAAAGACTCGTCCACGGAGCGCGAGGGAAATAGGTGGCAGTAGCTGCCGTCCGGAACGCGGTCGTCGTTGATGACGAACCGCTGCTGTGCAGCATCATCTCCGAAATCCTCGAATCGGAGGGATGGGTCGTCACCCGTGCCAATGATGCGCTCACTGCTCTCAATGCGGTGAAGGACACTCGTCCGGAACTCATCGTCGTCGACATCGATCTCGGCGTTGGCCCAACGGGCATCGACGTTGTCCAGCGCGTACGCGCCGACTTCCCCTCCATCGCGGTCGTCTTCATCACGAACCTTGCCGACCCGCGCATCACTGGTAAGGGTTGGGACGCCATTCCCGACGACGCGTCGTACATCGTCAAGACGGAACTCAATTCGACGAACGCATTGCGCGAAGCAGTTTCCTCGGCACTGTCGTCCGGATCCGCGCTCCGGCAGATTGTGGAACACGCGCCGGTTCGCGCACTGTCCAATTCCCAGATTGCTGTGCTGACGCTTGTGTCGGCAGGTAAGTCGAATGACGAGATCGCTGAGGAGCGTGGCACAACGGTTCGTGCAGTCGAGCGCATGATTTCCCGCATGATCGAGGCAGCAAACATCCCCGCCGGCCCGAGCGCACGCGTTCAACTCGCTCGTTTGTACTGGGATGAATTGAATGGTCGCTAGTCCGCGCGCCGTCGCATCACTGCGATGGCGCCAGTTCATCGACGTACTTGAGTCGGGATGGGTGTTCCACCCGCAAACCCTGGCGCTGTACGCGTTGATTGGTATTCCGTTCTCGGCCAACTCTGAATTTCCGCGACTGCACGACCCCTCGATTGTCGCAGCGCTCGGTGTTTCCAGCCTGTCGGTCACGCTCACGGTTCTGTTCATCTCGATCATCGGACTCACTGCTCGATTTGCCACACGGACTCCGGCCTGGCTCGTCCTTGTGTCACTGTCGGGTATCGGGGCAACCCGCGCATTGGTCGCGACGCTCATCATTGATTCGCTCGGGATTAATGACGCCAGTTATCTCGATACCCGAGTGATTCTGTCCGCCGTCGCGGTACCCGTTCTCATCGTCACTGCGGCGTTTGTCGTGTCCCTGATTTCGAAAGGTCGACGCGAGCGTGCGGCGACGAAGCGCGCCATCGCGGCACTCCGAGTCGAACGTGACGAGATCTTGTCCGAGATTTCTCGCGGCGATGAACTTCTCATCACAGAATCAGAGAAAACGCTGTGGCCCCGTGTCAGTCAGATCATCGACCGTGTGAAGTCCGGGTCGACCACATCTCGAGCCGCGATCGCCGACGCTCTGGATGACCTCATCACCGAGGTGATCCGACCACTCAGTCATTCTCTGGCCGCGAGCGCCCGAGCACATCACGCGTCGACCGAATCGATCAGCATTCCCTCGGCGACGCCCGTGTTCCCCACCGCTGACTCGTTCGTTGGCCCGCTCGTTACCGCCGCCGGTGTTTATCTGACAACTGTCGTCATCTACTTCGACCTTGTCCCGCTCGTCGATGGAATGGCGTCTGCGTTCATCGGCGCTGCAATCACCTGGCTGGTGCTGCGTAGTTTCCAGGCATTGCTGTCGGGACTGAAGCTCGGAATCACCTTCATCATCAGCGTTGTGTTTCTCGCGCTACTCGGGTCCGCACTTCTCGTCGCATGGGTAGATGTCACGTTCTTCCCCGTGGCACGAATCGGCCCGGAAATCGTCATCGCGCTCAGCGCCGCCTCGCTCGTTCCCGGTCTGTCATTCGTTGTTCAACGATTGATGGTTCATCTCGGCGCGGTACGACTTGCTGAACTTGCCGCCGTTCGACGCGACATGGCCATTCAGGCTTCCGAGGTTCGCCGACGCGCGTGGCTTCGCCAGCGACACATTGCGCACGCACTTCACTCGGCGATCCAGTCGCGCGTCAATGCCGAGGCGCAGCTCGTTCGAAAAAGGTCGGGCCCGCTCAGTGACAGCGAATCGACGCGAATCACCGCAACCCTCAATGACGTCGTCGAAGTTCTGCGCAACACCGGAGGCGATGCGATCGATGCATTGGACGAATTGCGTCGTGCTATCGAGTTCTGGCACGGAATGTGCGAAGTCGACTTCACGGTCGGAGACGGCGTCGACGACGCGCTTGCGTCGAACCCCGATGTGGGCGAGACCGTTCTCGTGACGTCGTTGGAAATCATCAACAACGCAATTCGCCACGGCAGGGCGACACAGTTGTGCCTGTCCATCGAACGCGCGTCGGAGGACATGCTCACGGTGACGGGGAAGAACAACGGGGAGCCGCTCGGGGATTACCAGCCCGGATTGGGAATGTCGATGTTTGATGAGTTGGCCGTGCACTGGTCGATGGCGAGCACCGACGATCTGACCACGATCACCGCGTTCATCGCCGCTCGACCCGCCACCGAAACTGACGCCGCGCCTGCGGAATAGGATTGCACCGAACGAAGGATTGATCGATGGCAACAATTGAACTGGACCGCGCTGGATTCGAAGCGGCCGTCACGAAAGAGGACTCGATCGTCCTCGTTGATTTCTGGGCCGAATGGTGTGGTCCGTGCCGCCAGTTCGGGCCGATCTTCGAGCGCGTCAGTGAGAAACACCCCGACATCACGTTCGCCAAGGTAGACACGGACGCTCACCAGGACTTGTCGGCGATGGCGGGAATCCGTTCCATCCCGACCCTCATGATTTTCCGCGACGGCGTCCTGCTGTTCAACCAGGCCGGTGCGGCACCTGAGCCGGCGCTCGAGGACCTCATCACGCAGGTTCGCGCGCTCGACATGAACGCGGTGCGCGCCGAGATCGAGGCGCAGCAGGCTACGTCAGAGGAGCCCGCCCCCTAAAGAAGCGGCGAACCTTGGCGCGCACGGTCGTCGCCGGTTTCTCGTTGTAAATTCCGGCGTACTCTTGGCCGGACATCTTCTGAATCTCCGCCATGATGGCGTCCGTCGCTTCACGGCGAGCCTTGCCGCTGTCGGCGGTGCCGAATCGCGAGAGGTCCATCGGCTTGCCGTATTCGATTCGCAATTTCGCCAGACGAATACCTTTAGACCCAACGGGCTGAATGTTGTTTGTCCCCGTGAGCGCAACGGGAACAACGGGAACTTTTGCCGTCAACGCCAACCACGCAACACCCGTCTTCCCACGGTAGAGACGGCCATCAAGCGAGCGCGTTCCCTCCGGGTACATCGCGAATGCCTCGCCATCTACCAGTCGTTCCAGTCCGGCGTCGAGAGCGTCCTGCGCTGCGGATGCGGAATCACGGTGCACGGGGATGGCGTTGATTGACTCAAAGAATGCTTTAGACAACCACCCCTTGAAACCGGTTCCCGTGAAATACTCCGCCTTGGCGAGGAACGACACCGGTCGGCGCGACATGAGCGTGATGATGACCGAGTCGAAGAACGAGAGGTGGTTACTCGCGAGGATCACACCGCCGTGGGAGGGCATGTTTTTCCGCCCAATGACCGTCGCCGCAAACAGAAGGCGAATCAGCGGCGGGAACAGCACGCGGGTTATGAACTTAATCATCGGGACGCCTTCGGAGGGAGGTTCTTCGCGGGGATTCCGACCGCGGTGTAACCGGCGGGCACGTCCTTGACGACTACGGCACCGGCACCGATCTTGGCGTCGTCGCCGATGGAGACGGGACCCAAAACAATCGCACCAGCGCCGATGATGACGTTATTGCCAACGGCGGGGTGACGGCGGTCTCCGCGGACATCGCCTTGCCCACCCAGCGTGACGCCTTGGTACAGCAAGCAGTCATCTCCGATGATGGCGGTCTCGCCGATGACGACACCCGCACCGTGATCGATGAACAAACGGTCACCGATGCGTGCTCCGGGGTGAATCTCAATCAGAGTCCACCATCGCGCCACTTGCGAAATCAGTCGCGCGATGAGCGGCAGACGCATTCGCCACAAACGATGAGCGACGCGGTACCACCAAACGGCGTGCAAACCGGACAAAACAAGGAATGCCTCGAACCCATTGCGAGCAGCAGGGTCGTGCTTCATCGCAGCGCTGACGTCGTCGCGGATGCGATGAAGTGGGTTCACCTAATCGAGGATACCCTCGAAAAGAATTGTCGACAGATAGCGTTCTCCGTACGACGCGAGGATGACGACGATGGTCTTTCCCGCGTTCTCGGGACGCTTTGCGAGCTCGAGAGCAGCCCAGACCGTGGCACCCGACGAGATTCCCGCAAGGATTCCCTCTTCCGTCGACAGTCGGCGGGCAGTTGCCACCGCGTCGGGCGTGGCAACGTCGATGACCTCGTCGTAGATGTCGCGGTCGAGTACGTCGGGGACGAAGTTCGCGCCGATTCCCTGGATCTTGTGCGGGCCGGGGGCGCCACCGTTGAGGATGGGCGAATCGAGCGGCTCCACCGCGACGACCTTCACCTCGGGCTTGCGTTCCTTGAGCGCCTGGCCGACACCGGTGACGGTTCCACCGGTTCCGACGCCGGCGACAAAGATGTCCACTTCACCATCGGTGTCGTTCCAGATCTCGACCGCGGTCGTCTTTCGGTGAATCGCGGCATTCGCCTCGTTCTCGAACTGACGCGCGAGAACTGCACCTCGCTCGGCGGCGATCTCTTCTGCGCGAGAAACCGCACCCTTCATGCCTTCTGCGGCGGGCGTGAGGACAAGTTCAGCACCGTAACCCTTGAGCAGAGCACGACGCTCGATGCTCATCGATTCCGGCATCGTGAGGACGACCTTGTATCCGCGTGCCGCGGCGACCATCGCGAGAGCAATACCGGTGTTGCCCGAGGTGGCTTCAACGATCGTTCCACCCGGCTTCAATTCGCCCGACTCTTCCGCCGCGTCGACGATGGCGATTCCCAGACGGTCCTTGACGCTCGCCGAGGGGTTGTAGAACTCGAGCTTGCCGAGAACGGTGGCGCCTGCGCCGTCCGTCACCTTGTTGAGCTTGACGAGCGGGGTGTTGCCGAACGTCTTGGTGATGTCCGAATAAATGCGGGCCATGATGGTCTCCTCGTGGGTCAGTGATTCAACGGTACGAAGATTCCGTGTGCGGGAAAAACAGTGTTACAAAATCGCCGTAACAAAACTGTGCCTATTCATAGGTGCTGGAGGTGGTTGCTGTCGTCGCTTACGGTCATACTGTCCGTATGGACATTGGACGAGTGGTTGACCTCGCACACCCGAAGTCGTTTGAGCGACTTCCGGAGCTGTCCACGCGCATTCTGTCACCGCGCGATGCGGACGGATCCACTCTCACTCTCGAGGAAATTCCACTCGAGCGATTCGTGGGCCGTGGCGTGATCGTTGACGCACTCGGCTTTCACCACGGAGACACCATCACCTACTCCGCCATCGACGACCAGATCGCTAACGTCGTGCCGGGTGACATCGTGTTGTTTCACACCGGGTGGGACGAGTATTACGGAACGGCGGCGTACGACGAAAATCCCATCATCGAACCGGCCGTCATCGCGGCGCTGATCGTTCGCGGTGTTCTCGCGGTTGGTATCGACGCCCCGCGCGCCGATCCACTCGGCGACGGACCCGGCCCGGTCGCGCACATGCTGGCGGCAGCGAGCGGAATACTGTGCGTGAACCTTCGCAACCTTGGTCAGGTTGACTTCCCGGAACCCCTCATCAGTCTGGTTCCGGGAATGCCGGTCAATCCGACGTCGTCACACGTTCACGCGAGTGCACTCGCGGTGAACTAGGCCTTCGCCACCTTCTTCGCCTTCGCGGGCTTTGCGGCGCGCCTGGCTTCGCGTCGTTCCTTCGCGCCTTCGACCAGAGAGTAGAGCGCGGGCAGAACGACGAGCGTCAAGATCGTGGACGAGAAGAGTCCACCAATCACGACGATGGCGAGCGGCTGCGAGATGAATCCTCCCGAGCCCGTCACGCCGGTGGCGAGCGGCGTCAACGCGAAGATCGTCGCGAGTGCTGTCATAACAACCGGGCGCACACGACGGGTGGTTCCCTCGAGCAGCGCCTCCGTCACCTTCGATCCGCGTTCGCGATATTGGTTGACGAGGTCGATCAACACGATGGCGTTGGTGACGACGATTCCGACGAGCATGAGCAAGCCAATGAGCGATGCGACACCGAGCGGGATGCCCGAGATGATCTGCAGTCCGATGGCGCCGGTCGCCGCGAACGGAATCGAGACGAGCAGCAGCAGCGGTTGGCGCAGGCTGCGGAACGTCGCGACCATGACGACGTACACGATGAGGATTGCCGCGAGCAAGGCGAGTCCCAACTGTAGGAACGAATCTGCCTGGTCCTTGGCAACACCACCGACGGTGACGGTTGTTCCACTTGGCAGGTCGACTGTCGCGAGGGTGTCCTGGACCGACGCGGTCGCTTCGGACAAATTGTCACTGGCGGGAGCGACCGACACCGTCGCCGACAGTACGCCGCGCTCGGTGGTGCGGGTCGCAGCTGTTTCCTTGACCGACACAGTAGCGACGGTGGACAGCTTGACCTTGCTTCCCATCGGGGTGACCAGCTTGTATTTCTTCAGTTCCGCCAGGGTGTCCGGTGCGTTCTTCGTGACGACGATGACGTCCATCGTGACATCGTCGATGACGATCTGAGCAACCGACTGCGGGTTCACAATCCCCGCGATCGTCTGTCCGATGCCCGCCTCCGTGAGGAAGTACTTGGCAGCCTTCGCGCGCTTGACGTCAACCGAGATGTACTTCTCGGTGTCCGAGAGCGAACTCGTCACCTCGTCGGCAACACCCGAGTCCTGCATCGCCTTCTGCACCGAGTCGGTGACAGCGGCAAGGGTCTCTTCCGAGGGAGCCTTGACGGTCAGGTCAATCGTGCTGGAACCGAGAGCGCCGGGGCCCGACGCGAGGGACATTTCTCCGATCGACGGAATCGTCGCGAGTTCGCGCGTGACTTCGGCCTGAACCTCATTCGCGTCAACGTCCGTGGCATCAGAAATTGTCACCTGGTATGTAATGTCGCCCGATCCACCAAAGAGAGCGCTGAGTCGGTTGCCGCCACCGAAAGATGTCTGGACGGTTTCGATGCCGGGGATCGCGAGAAGGTCCTTTTCAGCGTCCGCTGCGATATCGATTTTCTGCTGCAGCGTTTCGCCGGCAGGCACCGAGTGGCGAATCGTGATCGTTGTCTGACCACTGCCACCGACGAAGTTCGTCTTCATCAGCGGTGCGAGGGCGAAGGTTCCGCCTAGCGTGAGGATCGCGATGAGCACCGTAGCGAGCGGGTGCAGGATCGTCCAACGAACGATGGGTCGGTAACCGCGCTGCATGAGGTCGAACTTCTCGCCCTCGGACTTGGTCGCGCTCTTCTTCGGCGCCTTCGCCTTACCCAGGAACCAGTACGACAGAACGGGAACGATGGTGAGGGACACGAGCAGCGATGCGAGCAGAGCGAGCGTGACGGTCACGGCGAACGGACGGAACAGTTCGCCCGCGAGACCAGACACGAACGCGAGCGGGAGGAAGACGGCGACGGTAGTTGCGGTCGAGGCGGTGACAGCGGTCGCGACCTCGGCAACGGCGGTGCGGATGGCGTGCATCTTCTCTTCGCCCAGCGCGATGTGGCGCTTGATGTTTTCGACGACAACGATCGAGTCATCGACGACTCGACCGATCGAGATCGTGACGGCACCGATGGTGAGGATGTTGAGCGAGAAGTCGCTCGCCCACATTCCGATGAACGTGAGCAACACCGACGTCGGAATCGACACAGCGGTGACGAGGGTCGAGCGAATCGAGAGCAGGAAGATGAGGATGACGATGATGGCGAATCCAAGACCGAGCAGGCCTTCGGTCGTCAGCGATTCGATCGATCCCTCAATGTACGGAGCCTGGTCGAAGACGACGTTGAAGGTCGTCCCGTTCCCCATGAGCGACTGAATCGCGGGGATGGCCGCACGCACCTCGCGCGAGACCTCGACGGTGTTGGCGTCGGCGGTCTTTGTGATCGCGACGGTCAAGGACGGCTCGCCGTTGACACGGGAAACACTCGTGATCTCGTTGTCAACGACGGCGACGCTCGCCACGTTCTTGATGAGCGTCACGGTGGTCTTCCCCGTCATCGGATTGACCACCGTCGCGGTCGGCAACGGCAAGTTCTTGATGTCGGTGACCGACGACAACTTCGAGCCGGACACAATCGACAAGCTTCCGTCTGACGACGAGACTTCGCCAGCGCCGATGCGAATGCCGTTGGCGCGAAGGACATTCTCGATGTCCGCGTTCGTCAGTCCTTTTTTGGCCAACTTCTTGGCGTTTGGCGTGATCTCGACGTGCTGTCCGTTAGCACCGAAAACCGTGACCTCGCGGACGCCGTCGAGCTTGGTCAGTTCCTTGACTGCAATGTCGTTGAGCGACTGGTTGAGCTGTTCCTGCGACAGATCACTCGTGACCGCGTACTGAACAATCGGGGCGTCCGCGAACGAACCGGCGAACACCTGTGGGTCGACCGAATCCGGCAGAACGCTCGACAACTTGTTGATGGCGAGCTGAATCTTTTGTTCCGCAGTTTCAAGGTTCGTGCCGTACGTGAACTTCGCGGTGACCTGGGACACACCCTGCTGCGACGTCGACGACGTGGACTCAAGACCGGGGACGGCCTGAATGGCGTTCTCGATCGGAGTCGAAACCTCTTTTTCGACGATGACGGGAGCGGCGCCGGGGTAATTGGTCACGACGACGAGCTGCGGGAACGACACCGATGGGATCAGTTCGAGCTTGAGCAGCGACATCGCGATACTGCCGAAGATGGCGACCACGATCGTGACCAGTGCGATGAGTGCACGGTTCTTGAGGCTGAAGTTGGACAGTCGGTTCATGCCGCCATTCCCTTTATTTAGTGCGCGGATTCCGTCCACGCGTAGATTGCGTCGCGAACAAACGACGCACCGTCGTGTCCGCCGTAGTGCCGAGCAAAGCGTTCGTCGGCGACGTACATGTCCGCGAGTCCGCGGAATTGTTCCGCGGTCGGGTCGATTCCGCCCCACGCCTGTGAAATCCAGACGCGGTGCCGTTCGACGAGTGCAACCACGGCTTCCGAATCGACCGCAAGACCGTGCTCACGGGCGTCGGTGTATCCGGTGCGCAGTGCCGTTCCTTCGGCCATGAAGGCCTTTTGGCCGAGTTCCCCGAGAGCCTTCCACCACGATGACGAGCGCGTCCAGGCATCCTGGCCCCAGCGCTCGACGACCTCGTCGCGGTGCTGTTCGTTATTGAACTGCTCGGCAGCGGACACGACACTCCTCTCGGTCGTCTAAAGCCTAACCCTCTGCGCGCGAGCGAATTGCCACGGGTACGCTGGCTGTGTGCCCGAGACCCTCAAAGCGTTCATCGCCGTGTTCATCGGTGGAATCGCGGGCAGTGCGACACGGTTGTTCGTTGACCTCGGCGTCACCCATTTCGTGGGGGATTGGTGGCCGTACGGCATTCTCGCCATCAACCTGACAGGGTCGTTCGCGATGGGATTCATCGTCGGTCACGGTTTTGGGCGTTGGCACGCGTGGGCACGAATGGGCGTCACGACCGGCTTCCTCGGTTCATACACAACGCTTTCGGCGATCTCGCTCGACGTAGCCATTCCCGTAATTCGCCACGGCGTCTCGGGGCTTTCGTTGATGTTGCCTTACGCGATCGGGTCGATCATCCTCGGTGTTGTCGCCGCGGTGTGGGGACTGCGCCTCGGCTCGAAGCGAGGTGCGGTCGCGTGATCGATTACACGTGGATTGCCGTGCAGGTTTTGTTCGGTGCGCTCGGTGCGGTCGCCCGACTCGGTGTCATGTCGGTCGTCAAACCTGGCCGTTGGTCCTGGGGATTATTCACCGTGAACATGGGCGGAAGCCTGTTGGTCGGCGGAGCGGTTGGTGCGTTCGCAGCCGGAGCCGTGCACTGGTCGGTCGCCGCCGTTGTCCTCGCGTTCGCCGCCGGCTTCACGACATTTTCGACCTTGACTCTGACGGCCGCGGAATGGACGGAGCGCGGAGACTTGTGGCGTGGCCTGGGTCTCGCCGCCAAGCACGTACTGCTCGGTGGGGTCGTAGCGGGGGTTGGGTATATCTCCGCCGTCACCGTATTCTCTGCGTGATAAACTTTCGTTCTACGCCCCATGATGTGAACATCGTGACGAGGCGGACAGCGTAAAAGTGAAAGGGGTCCGGAATGGGCCGCGGTCGCCAAAAAGCCAAGCACACGAAGGTTGCTCGTGAGCTGAAGTACTTCAGCCCCGACACCGATCTCTCTGCCCTCGAGACGGAACTCGGCGGAAACCCCCGCCTCGAAGAGGATCTCGAAAAGTGGCCAGAATACGCTGCTGACGTCGACGACGAGAACGACGAGGACGAGGCTCAGTCGGCGTAAGTTCCGACCAGTCGGACGGCTCCGCCGTCGACACCCTTCGCACCCGACACATAACCGGCGAGATCGGTTTCACGGTTCGAGACGTGCCCAACAACCCACGAGTCGATTCCGGCGGCGGTCCATTCGCGCGTCAGCGTGCTGGCCGATTCGTGTGACACAACGGCGAGCATTCCGATGCCGAGGTTCCACGTTCCCTCGGTGCCGGTGATGGGTTCGTTGCCCCACTCGGCGAGAACGCGGAAAACGGTCGGCGGTGTCCAGGTCGCGCGATCGACATCGACCCACGTTCCGGCAGGCAGAACACGCGCGAGGTTCGCGGCGATACCGCCACCGGTCACGTGCGACAGTGCGTGAATTGCTCCGGGGTGCTCGGCAAGCGTCTCGAGCAGAGGTGCTGTGTAGAGGCGAGTGGGTTCCAGGAGTTCGAGCCCGAGAACGCGATCGAATTCGGGAACGGACTGGTCGAACGTGCGACCGGTTGACGAGAGAATGTGACGGACCAGCGAGTAACCGTTCGAATGCAGTCCGCTCGACGCCATCGCGATGACGACGTCACCGTGCTCGACCTTGTCGGGACCCAGCATCTCGTCCGCTTCGACCGCGCCGACCGCTGCACCAGCGACGTCATAGTCGTCCTCGCCCAATAATCCGGGGTGTTCGGCAGTCTCGCCCCCGACCAGCGCAGTACCCGTTGCGGCACACGCCTGAGCAATTCCGCGAACGATGTCGGCGAT
>JBDLPW010000095.1:0-6009 GCA_039800905.1 Actinomycetota bacterium
TCCTGAGCTGCGGCGCCCGCTATGGCTGGCAAGAAACCTGCTGCCGCGATCCCCATCAGTGCGACGGAGAACCCGATTCCCCACCAAATCGACTGAAGAGCGATCGATACGGTGCGGTGCCCGATGGAAACTGCACGCGCGACGCGCGAGACGTCATCGAGCAGGATGACAACGTCGGCGCTTTCAGCCGCCGACGTTGAGCCTTTCGCACCCATCGCAATCCCAATGTCTGACACCGCGAGCACGGGCGCGTCGTTGACTCCGTCGCCGACCATAACGACAGGCCTGGGTGTGGCGTCGTGCACCGCAGTGACCTTGTCTTCAGGCAGGCATTCGGCGCGGATATCGTCGATTCCGAGTTCCGCGCCGACATGCAGAGCAACCGGCTCAATGTCGCCCGTGAGCATCATGACGTGTTCGATGCGAAGGTCACGGAGTGCACGGAGCGTTGCGGGCGCATCAGGGCGAATCTCGTCCCGCAAGATGATGGAACCGGCGAATTGGCCGTCGACCGACACGTAAATCGCCGCCTCACCAGCCCCGAGATCGAGGTCGGGCGCACCGACGGCGTTCGCCGCGACGTACTTTGGCTTCCCCACGAAGACCACCCGCCCGTCGATGGTTGCCTCAACGCCATGCGTTTCTACTTGACGTGCTCCGACAGCTTCCTTGAGCGGCAATTCTCGTTCAGCAACCGCATCACGCAACGCGCCCGCGAGGACGTGCGAGGAATACTGTTCAGCAGACCCGACCAGAACCAACAACTCATCAGCGGTGAAACCGACAGGGTTGACCGTGACGACCTTGGGCGTGCCGTGGGTCAACGTGCCCGTCTTATCGAACGCGACGGTCTTCGCACGCGCAAGTCGCTCGAGTGTTCCGGCGTTCTTAACGACGATTCCCGACTTCGCGGCGGAGGACATCCCCGCCATGAACGCAACGGGCGCACCAATGAGCAAGGGGCACGGCGTCGCGACGACGAGTACCTCGGCGAATCTTTGAGGATCCCCGCCCAACCACCACGCGACACCTGCGATGGCGTAGGCGACAGCAGTGAACGGCACCGCGTAGCGGTCCGCGAGGCGGACGAGCGGCGCCTTGCTTCCCTTCGCCTCAGCAACGAGCGCAACGATGCGTTGGTATTGCGAATCCGCAGCGATGGCCGTAGCCACAACATCAACGGCTGCCGGCCCGTTGATGGACCCGGACATCACGGCGTCGCCGTCGACCTTCTCGGCGGGCATGCTCTCGCCCGTCAGCGACGACTCGTCGAACGACCCGAAAACCGACACGAGTGAGGCATCAACGGGAACAATTTCACTCGGGCGAACCAAGAGGCGATCGCCGACACGAACCTCGGATGCGGGAATGTCTTCAACCGAACCGCTCGTCGTATAACGGTGTGCGACCTGTGGCACGTGCTCAAGTAGTGCGCTCAGTTCACGCTCAGCTCGACCAGCCGCATAATCTTCGAGCGCTTCGCCACCGGCCAGCATGAGGACGATAACGATGCTCGCCCAGTATTCGCCAACGACGACCGTCGCGATAATGGCGGTGACGGCAAGTACATCGAGTCCGACGTGACCACGCAACATCGCGCGAACCATTGACCACCCTTCGCGCGCGGCGATTCCCGCGGCGAACACAGAAAGCGTCCATTGCGCGGCAATCGGCAGTCCCGCCCATTCGGCGATACCGCCGGCAATCGCAACGAGCACAGCGATCCCGATGATCGGGTATCGCCGAACCAAGCCGAGAGCGGTCACGATAGACCGAAGTTACTGTGCGAGTCGCTTCTGCAGGTTTGCGTCAAGCGTCGCGAGGAACTCTTCTGTGGTCTCCCACTTCTGGTTCGGACCGACGAGAACGGCGAGGTCCTTTGTCATGTGACCGGCCTCGACCGACGCAACGACGACCTCTTCCAACGTGGTCGCGAAGTCGATGAGCTTCTGGTTGCCGTCCAATTTGCCGCGGTGCTGAAGTCCACGCGTCCACGCGTAGATCGACGCGATGGGGTTCGTCGAGGTCGGCTTGCCGGCTTGGTGGTCGCGGTAGTGACGGGTCACGGTTCCGTGTGCGGCCTCGGCTTCAACAATCTTTCCGTCGGGAGTAGTGAGGACCGAGGTCATAAGCCCGAGCGAACCGAAGCCCTGCGCGACCGTGTCCGACTGGACGTCACCGTCATAGTTCTTGGTAGCCCAGACGTAACCGCCCTCCCACTTCATTGCGCTAGCGACCATGTCATCAATGAGGCGGTGTTCGTACGTGAGGCCGGCTGCGTCGAACTTCGCCTTGAATTCAGCGTCGAAGATCTCCTGGAAGATGTCCTTGAAACGACCGTCGTACGCCTTGAGGATGGTGTTCTTAGTCGAGAGATACACGGGGTAGTTGCGGGCCAGTCCGTAGTTGAGCGATGCGCGAGCGAAGTCGCGGATCGACTCGTCGAGGTTGTACATCGCCATCGCGACACCCGCGCCCGGAGCTTGGAATACCTCGAACGACTGTGCTTCGCCACCGTCCTTCGGCTGGAACGAAATCGTCAGGGTTCCGGGTCCATCGAAGGTGAAGTCGGTCGCGCGGTACTGGTCGCCGAAAGCGTGACGGCCGACGATGATCGGCTTGTTCCATCCGGGGACAAGGCGTGGGATGTTCGAGATGATGATCGGCTCGCGGAAGATGACACCGCCGAGGATGTTGCGAATGGTGCCGTTCGGGCTCTTCCACATCTTCTTAAGGCTAAATTCCTTCACACGTGCCTCGTCCGGCGTGATGGTCGCGCACTTGACCCCGACACCGTGCTTCTTGATGGCGTTCGCGGCGTCGATCGTGATCTGGTCATCGGTTTCGTCGCGCTTCTGGATCGACAGGTCGTAGTACTCGAGGGTGACGTCGAGGTACGGGTGGATGAGACGGTCCTTGATGAACTGCCAGATGATGCGAGTCATTTCGTCGCCGTCGAGCTCGACAACAACTCCGTCTACCTTGATTTTCTCCACGATGAGCCTTTCGTTACACGCGTTCTCCTCATTCTACTTCCGCCGTAGGCTGGGAATATGACCGATTTCCGTCTCGCCGAATTGAGTGCCTCGACGATTGTCCCCGCGAACAACCTCACGCTGCGTCCCGGTCAGCAGAACTTCATCGCCCCGGTTTCGTATTCGATGGCGGACGCGTTCACGAATCCGTCGACTACGTGGGCTCGAGTGATCCTCGCCGGAAACGACGTCGTCGGCTTTATCCGTGGGAACTTCGATGCGGGACACCCCCGCGAAGAATTCCGCGCGTGCCTGTGGCGCATCAACGTCGCTGCCGAATGGCAGGGCAAGGGTGTCGGGCGCTTCGCGGTTCAGGCGTTGTTGGACGAGGCCCGCTCGCGCGGGTTCCAGCGCATCACCGTCATCTGGGAACAAGGCGACATGGGTCCCGGCGACTTCTTTACCCGCATCGGTTTCACCCCGGTTGGCGAAACCGAATATGGCGAAATCATCGGCGAAATTCAGGTCTAACGTTCTGACACCGCGACGTCCCTAGACGGCGTGCTTGTTGCCCGCTTCCGCTGACTTCGACGGCAAGGTCGTGATGACGATCTGGAAGACAGCGACAGCTAGGAACAACAGGATCGCGGGGATTGAGGCGACGACTATGGCCATGACCGCCTGTTGAATATTGCCGTCCTGCAACATCTGCGCAAGTGCCACGACGCTAGTCATGACACTGGAAAAAATGGCGATTCCCGGCACGATCCATAACAACAACCACTTTGCCGAGAGCCCCGCGTCGTGGAATCGTCGTGCGGTGACAGCGAGTGTCGGAACCAGCGTTCCCAACGACCAGACCGCTTGCAGCGTAGAGACGATGCTCGTAACCGAATCGTTCGACTTCGGTATGTACTGGAAAATCATGCCAATAGCGCCAGACAGCAGCGTGAAGTACCAGAACTCAGGTCGGGTAGCGATTCCGCGGAAGTTCGCGTAATTACGGATGACGGACTTGATGGCGTCGACAAATGACATGGCTTCTCCTTGGGGTGATCCATCAGTGAATCACCCTCAGTATGTCAGCGGTTGCTGGCTTAGTGGAAGAAGTGACGTTCGCCCGTGAAGTACATCGTGATTCCGGCGGCCGTTGCCGCTGCGATCACTTCGTCGTCACGGACCGAACCACCTGGCTGAACGACCGCCGTGATGCCCGCGTCGAGAAGAACCTCAAGCCCGTCAGCGAATGGGAAGAATGCGTCGCTCGCGGCTACCGATCCGCGCGCGCGGTCTCCCGCTCGCGAGACGGCAAGGTGACAGGAATCGACACGGTTGACCTGGCCCATTCCTATTCCGACGGATGCTCGGTCCTTGGCGAGCAAAATCGCGTTGGACTTGACCGCACGGCATGCGCGCCAGGCAAACTCGAGGTCGGCGAGTGTCGTGGCGTCGGCCGCATCACCCGTGACCAGCGTCCACCCCGTCGCCGCTGCAAAGTGGCGATCGGCGTCCTGAGCGAGGAACCCGCCCGAAATCTGGCGAACCTCACGCGGCTCTGGTCGGTAATCTGCGGGAAGTTCGAGCAGCCTCAGGTTCTTCTTCGCGGTGAGAATCTCGAGCGCGGCCGGCTCGAACCCCGGTGCAACGATGACCTCGGTGAAGACGTCCGCGATGGACTCTGCGGCAGCGGCCGTGATCGTGCGGTTCGCGGCAATCACACCACCGAACGCGGAAACCGGGTCGCAGGCATGTGCATGTCGGTGCGCGGTAGCGATGTCGTCGGCGGTCGCAATTCCACACGGGTTCGCGTGCTTGATGATTGCCACGGCGGGTCCGGCGTGATCGAACGCCGCGCGAAGTGCGGCATCGGCATCCACATAGTTGTTGTACGACATTTCTTTACCGTGCAGTTGTGTCGCTTGCGCGATTCCCGCTCCACCAGCCGAACCGTACAGCGCGGCCGACTGGTGCGAATTCTCGCCGTAACGAAGGGTGTCGAGCTTGTCGGCGGCAATGCGCAGAGCAGGCGCGAACCCCGAGTCGTCGTGCACGTATTCGGTCTGCATCCACGTTGCGACGGCGGAGTCGTATCCCGCTGTGTGCGCGAACGCCTTTCCGGCGAGAATTCGACGCTGGTCGAGTGAGGTACCGCCAGCCGAGACCGATTCGATGATCTGCCCGTAATCGGCGGGGTCAACGACAATCGCAACGTTCGCGTGGTTTTTCGCGGACGCGCGCACCATCGCCGGTCCCCCGATGTCGATGTTCTCAATCACGGTTGCCGCTGGCGCACCGCTCGCGACCGTCGATGCGAACGGGTACAAATTCACGACGATGAGGTCGAACGGCTCAATCCCGAGTGCCTCTAGTTGTTCGACGTGCGAGTCGTAACGCAGGTCAGCGAGGATTCCACCGTGAATGGCGGGGTGCAGAGTCTTGACGCGACCGTCAAGAGATTCGGGGAAGCCGGTGACCTCCGATACTTCCTGCACGGCAAAACCAGCGTCGCGAATCGTCTGACAGGTCGAACCGGTTGAGACAAGGGAAACACCCGCGCCGGAGAGTGCCGCGGCGAGGTCGAGCAGCCCGGTCTTGTCGCTCACCGAAATCAGTGCACGGCGAATCGTGATACGGCCGCGTTCGCGATCCGGTGTGGGCAGTGCGGAAACCATCTAGTTCTCCTCGATTGCAGTTTCGCGTGACGCGATGTCGCGGACGACCTCGGCCAACAGTTCTCTCTCGACGACCTTGATGCGGTCGTGAAGCTTTTCTTCGGTGTCGCCGTCCAAAACCGGCACCCGGCGTTGCGCAAGAATCGGCCCCGTGTCGACGCCGTCATCGACGACGATGACACTCGCTCCCGTCTCGGCAACACCCGCCGCGAACGCGTCCCTCACCGCGTGAGCACCGGGAAATTCCGGCAAGAACGCCGGGTGCGTGTTGAGGAGCATCGGCGCGAAGCGGTGAACGAATGCGGGCGGGACGAGTCTCATGAAACCCGACAGGATGACGAGGTCCGGCTGGAACGCGGAAA
>JBDLPW010000096.1:0-12651 GCA_039800905.1 Actinomycetota bacterium
GCCGTAATCGGCGCAGGAATGGCGGGTCGCGCTCACGCAGCGTCATACCGAATCGCCGCAACAATGTACGAATCGACGCTTCCTCCGCTGAGACTCATTTCCATTGGTGATGTCAACGCCGAATTCGGTCAAGCTGCTGCTGACCGTTTCGGATTCGAGCGCACCGACCAGGATTGGCGCGCAATCGCTAACGACCCTGACATCAACGTTGTATCGGTGGTTGTCGCCAACCACCTTCACCGCGAGATTGTTGAAGGTCTTCTCGCTGCCGGCAAGCACGTTCTCTGCGAAAAGCCTCTCTCGGACACTATCGAAGACGCCAAAGCAATGGTGGAAGCCGCGAACAAGGCAAAGACCATCGCACGTGTTGGACTCACCTTTTTGCGTAACCCCGCCATCGCTGCCGTGCGTCAGATCATTGCGTCGGGGCAGCTGGGCAAGGTCCTCCACGTTTCAGGCAAGTACTGGGCGGATTATTCATCGGACCCGATGGCACCAATTGCGTGGCGTTACAAGGGTGCGATGGGAACCGGCGCGCTTGCCGATGTCGGCAGCCACATCTCTTATGTCGCTGAGTTCATCGCTGGTGCACCGATTCAGTCGGTCTCGGGGGCTCGCTTTGTGACCTCCATTAAGGAACGACCCGTGGCACAAGGTGCCGTCATTGGCCACAACAAAGCCGAGGTCTCGGACAAGATGGACACCGTCGAGAATGATGACTACGCGGCTTTCACGGTCGATTTCGGTCAGGCATCCGGCACCATCGAGGTTTCACGCGTGGCACACGGACACCCAACCTCTCTGTCATTCGAGGTCTACTGCGAAAAGGGTGCGGCTCGATTTGATCAAACCCGCAACGGCGAGTTCCAGCTCATGTTGGGTGAGGGCGACTACGGACAGCGCGGTTTCCGCACCGTGCAGGTCGGGCCGGCACACCCCTACATCGCCGGCGGTCTTCCCGTCGACGCTCCTGGAGTGAACGTCGGTCAAAACGATCAGTTCTACTTCCAGACTCGCGCCTTCCTCAACGAGGTCGCCGGAATCAAGGAGTCCGACGCTGTGCCGTACTGCCCGACATTTGAGGACGGACTTCACAATATGGAGATTATCCAGGCCGTAGTCGAATCGCACCACGCGAAGGGTGCCGAAGCGGATGTGCCAAAGGCGGCTCCGACCTATATCCGTAAGGCGGGCAAGTAATCATGCGTCTAGGCGTTTATAACGCGATCTTGCACGATCGCTCGCTTGACCAGGCGATCGCAACCGTTGCCGAACTCGGATTGTCGGGAATCGAGTTGAACTCGGGTGGATTCCTCCCCGCAACTCACATTCCGACACTCGCTGAGATTTTGGTGTCCGATGTCGCGCGCGATGAGTTCCTCGGAAAATTCGAGGGAACCGGAGTCGAAATCGCGGGACTGAACTGCAACGGCAATCCGCTTCACCCTAACCCCACGATCGGCGACAAGCACGGGAACGACGTCAAGACCTCGGTAGAACTTGCTGGGCGGCTTGGGCAGACGCGAGTTGTGACCATGTCTGGGCTTCCCGGTGGCGAGCCAGGTTCGAAGTTCCCCAACTGGATCGTCAACGCGTGGAACTCGGCGCACCTCGACGTGCTCGACTACCAATACGACGTTGCGGTTAAGTATTGGCGTGAAGTCGACGCGCTTGCTCGCGACAACGGCGTCAAGGTAGCCCTAGAACTTCACCCCCAGAACGTTGTCTTCAACGTGCAGTCGATTCGTGAACTGGTTGAGCGCGGCAATCTCACCAACATCGGCGTCGAACTCGACGCATCGCACCTCTTCTGGCAGCAGATGGATCCTGTTGCGGTAGTCCGTGAGCTTGGTGACCTCGTCGTCCACACCGCCGCGAAGGACATCCGCGTCAACCCCGAGTTCGCCAAATTGAATGGTGTACTCGACAACAGTTTCCGCCGACTCGACCCGAGTGAGTCTCGTACGAACTTGGGTGGAGACGAGTGGGTAAACGAATGGCCGAAAGATTCGGCGTGGGATTTTGTCGCGGTGGGTAAAGGCCACCCGGCGGAATACTGGGCCGAGTTCCTCAAAGCCGTTCACGAAGTGGACCCGGAAATGTGGGTCAACATCGAGCACGAAGACGTCTCGTTGGGCCGAGAAGAGGGGTTGCAGATGGCTTGCAACACGCTCTTCGCGGCGCAGAAGTTGGCGGGGCTGGACAACTAAATAGATTTCGGAGTGCGCACCCGCGGACTCCGGAGGTGACACCGAACGTCGATGCCACCATCCCTCTAGGAAAGGACAAAGCATGAAGATCGCACGCTTTGGAAAAGCTGCATCGCTCGTCGCAGTTTCCGCAATCGCAGCACTGTCGCTGGCAGGTTGTAGCGGAACCGCAAACGAAGAACCTGCTGCTGGCGGAGACGGCATTGACGTCTACGTCATCGGTGGTATGCCCAGCGACCCGTTCTGGTCGGTAGTCAAGCGTGGTGCCGAAGCTGCTGGCGCTGCTGTTGAAGCTGCCGGTGGATCGGTCACCTGGCTCGGACCGCAGAACTACGACAACCTCGGCCCTGACGCTGGAAAGCTCGTTGACGACGCAATCGCCGCTGGCGCAGAAGCAATCGTCATCGCTGACTGGGTTCCGGACGCTGAGAACCCCGCAATCCTGCGCGCCGTCGCTGCAGGAATCCCTGTGATTCACTACAACGCTGGTGGACTCGAGCAGGCTGACATCACGGGCGCACTGACCTACATCGGTTCGGACGACTACCTCGCTGGCGTTGCCGGTGGCGAGGCAATGGCTGCGGCCGGCGCCAAGCACGTCCTCTGCGTCAACACGGTTCCTGGTTCAGCGAACCAGGAAGCTCGCTGTAAGGGTGTCAAGGACGGCGCAGAAGCACACGGTGCAACCTCGGACCAGCTGCCGCTCCCTTCGTCTGACTTCGGCAACCCGACTGCTGTTACCAACGCGATTAAGGCTGAGCTGACCAAGGACGCGACCATCGACGGTGTTGTTACCATCGGTGTTCAGGACGCTGACAGTGCCGCTGCGGCAATCGAACAGGCCGGCTCGACCAACGTCAAGCTCGGAACGTTCGACCTCTCGGACAGCCAGCTTGAGCGCATCGCTGCAGGTACCCAGCTGTTCGCGATCGACCAGCAGCCGTGGTTGCAGGGTTACCTCGCGACTTCGGCCGCTTGGCAGTACGCACAGTACGGCATCCTGCCTGCTTCGCGTCCGCTCCTCACCGGACCTTCGCTCGTCACCAAGGACAACGTTGAAGTTGTTTCGGCTGGTGTGACTGCGGGTGTTCGCTAAGTAACACATCGGGTGGCTGGGGCAGGACTGCCCCAGCCACCCTCCTCAACAACAATCTTTAGGACGACTCCATGAGTACGAACTCTTCGACCACAACAGTTGCAACGATGCAACGAGGCGGAATCGCGAGCCTGGTTCGCCGACCTGAATTTGGCGCACTGATTGGTGCGCTCGCCGTATACATCTTCTTCGCAATCGCGGGGGGCGAGGCATTCCTAGCGCCAGGTGGTTCCGCCAGCTGGCTCAACCGCGCGGCCGAGTTGGGAATCATCGCACTCCCCGTCGCTCTCGTCATGATCGCCGGTGACCTTGACCTTTCGGTCGGATCTGTTCTCGCGGCCAGTTCCATGACGCTGTCAATCGCGTCCGGTTTTTATCACCTACCAATTGCAATTGGGATTACTCTTGCGCTGGTACTGGGTATCGCCGTCGGAGTGCTCAACGGAATCCTCGTGACTCGCACAAATCTTCCAGCTTTCGTCGTGACTTTGGCAACAAATTTCTCCGTCGCAGGTCTTACCCTCGGGGTCACCAGGTTGCTGGTCGGGTCGACCGCAGTATCGCTTGATGTTGAACCGTGGGCAAAATTCCTTTTCGGAGACCTCATCAACGGGCAGTTCGAAGGGGCTATCTTCTGGTGGCTCGCTTTCGCACTAATCATTTCGTGGGTTCTTTACCAATCACCGTGGGGAAACTGGATTTACGCGATTGGTGGAGACGTCATTTCGGCCCGTGCAGCGGGCATCCCCGTCGAAAAAGTCCGTATCTCGTTGTTCGCGGCTTCCGGATTTGGCGCAGCCTTTGTCGGCGTAATCCAGACCTGCCTCTACAACGGGTCGCAAGTCGCGATGGGCCAATCATTCGTTTTCAACTCGATCATCGCGGTCGTCGTTGGTGGAGTCCTTCTTACCGGCGGTTACGGATCAACGATTGGTGTCGTTCTCGGAACGCTGACATTTGCTATCGTCAGCGCCGGCATCTACTACACCGGCTGGAACGCGGACTGGGCATCGCTCATCCTCGGAATCCTGCTCCTCATCGCGGTACTCGCAAACAACTCGTTCCGTCGCCGAGCTCTGTCAGGCGGGGTCAAGAAGGCAAAGGAGAAATAATCATGGCTAATCAGACTCCAATTCTCAGCCTCAGGGGAGTGTCGAAACACTTCACGGGATACCGCGCGCTCGACGATGTATCGATCGACATATACCCAGGAAAGGTCCTCTGCCTCCTCGGTGACAACGGTGCAGGAAAATCGACACTCATCAAAGTGCTGTCCGGTTTTCACCAACCGACCTCGGGAACCGTCGAATGGGAAGGCAAGACAGTCGTTTTTAACTCACCGATGGACGCGAGTAAAGCTGGAATCGCAACCGTTCACCAATTCGGTGGAACATTCCCATTGATGTCGATTGGTCGATCGTTCTTCGTCGGAGTTGAACCAACGAAGGGCTGGGGCATCTTCAAGCGGTTCAACAAGAAGTACGCGAATGAAACCGCGGTCAATGAGATGCAGGCCCTCGGCATCACGCGTGTAACCGACGGAGACCGCCTCATCGGGGGTCTGTCCGGTGGAGAACGGCAGGCGGCCGCAATTGCGCGCGCAGTGCACTTCGGCGCAAACGTCTTGATTCTTGACGAGCCGACCGCGGCTCTTGGTGTCAAGGAAGCCGCACACGTTCTGAGGATCATTATGCAGGCACGTAACAAGGGCGTTGCTGTGGTTCTTGTTACTCACAACGTTTCCCATGCACTGACGGTCGGTGACCACTTCGCCGTCCTCATTCGCGGCCAGAAGGCTGACGACTTCGCAAAAGGCGAGAGAACACGCGAACAAGTCACTGACCTGATGGCCGGCGGTGAAGCAATGGCGGAACTGGAAGCAGAAATCGCCACGCTGACAGGCTCGATTCCTGTCGTCGAATAGCTTCACCAACTTGTCGGGATGCCTATCCTCGATTAGGCATCCCGACATTTCATTTAAGCGCGAGGCTGCAGAGTCACACTCGGCAGATCGGGTGCAGGGATGCGACCACCAACGCGATCGGTGAAGGAGCCAAATCGCTCGTCCCCGTTATTCCAAGCTTCACGTACATCTCGTATTTCTGAATGGCTCCGTTCAACGAAGTTCCACCACATCACTAGCTTCTCGGTGAAAGGCGACCCGCCGAGCAAAATGACCCGTGCGCCCGTGCGCGACGTGATGGTAAGTGAATTGCTGCCGGGCTCGACGAATGCGAGCTCGGTGCAGTCGGCGTCAGTGTTATTGACAGAAACATGACCCTCAACCACGAGCACGGCGACTTCGTCAGTTGACCCGACTGGAATCGGCACCGAACCTCCCGCGGGGACGACTACTTCCGCGCCGAAAGAATCGGTATACATCGTGACAGGCGCGGTCATGCCTGATAGCGTCCCAGCAAAAACCGTCACGACGGCATCTCCGATGGCAAAAGTTGGGAGGTTCGCGCAGTGTTCGAACTGTGGCGCAATGTGCCGATCTGAATTGGGCAGCGCGAGCCACAACTGGACCGCGTGCAGCACCCCATCCCGCTTGATGGAGAGTTCGGAGTGCGAAATCCCCCGTCCAGCGGTCATCAAGTTCACTTGACCGGGTTCGATCATCTGAACCGAGCCGATTGAATCGCGATGTTCAACCTCTCCATCGAACAACCAGGTAACTGTTTGAAGTCCGGTGTGCGGATGCGCGGCGACAACCATCCCGTCCGTCTGATTGGTCGGTCCAAAGTGGTCGACGAAAATCCATGCACCGATTCGTTTGAGATCGCGGTGCGGAACGGTTCGACGCACGGCGATGTTGGTTCGAGTTGTTAACACGACCTCGCGGGGTTGGACGATTTTCGTGCTCATGCCTCTCATTCTCCACGGTCTTTTTGGAGAAAGATTTCGATTTGATAACAGATGTCATAATGTCCTCACAAAGTTGTTATAGTGCTCAGTGACGAGAGAAAAAATCCTTACTGCTCGGGAAAGTCCCGAGCGGGGGCGGAGGGGGTCACCCCGAAGTTCACAATCAACAGATTGGTAAGGTTCAATGATGAAACTGAAGAAGTTGATGGGTGCTTTCGCAGCAATTGCGATCAGCGCACTCGCACTCACCGGTTGTGCCCCCGCCGCAGACAGCGGATCGGGAGACATCAAGATCGGCGCTACGTTCCCCGTACTTGACGCATTCCTCCAGAAGGTTGCTGACGGTATGACTGCAGAAGCCGAAGCTCAGGGCGCAACGATCGACATCGTTGCCGCTGACAACAAGGTCGACACTCAGCTCAGCCAGGTCGAGAACTTCATCGCCCAGGGCGTTGACGCGATCCTCGTTGTTGCAGTTGACACCAGCGCTGCTGGCCCGATGACCGCTGCTGCTCAGGAAGCTGGCATCCCGCTCATCTACGTCAACCGCAAGCCGGCTGACCTCCCCTCGGGCGTTCCCTACGTTGGTTCGCAGTCGCTCGTTTCCGGAACTTTGGAAATGGAGCAGCTCGCAACCCTCGCAGGCCAGAAGGGTAACGTCGTAATCATGCAGGGTGAACTCACCAACGAAGCTGCACTCGACCGTACCAAGGGCTGCAACGACGTTGTCGCCAAGTACCCGGACATGAAGGTCGTTGAGACCGACACCGCTAACTGGGACCGTGCTCAGGGACAGGCTCTCATGGAGAACTGGCTCCAGGCTGGTGTTGACTTCAACATCGTTTGTGCGAACAACGACGAGATGGCGCTCGGCGCTATCCTCGCTCTCAAGGCTGCGGGCAAGACCCTCGGTGTTGACGGCGTTCTCGTCGGTGGTGTTGACGCAACTGCTGACGCACTCGCTGCCCTCAAGGCTGGCGACCTCGCAACCACCGTCTTCCAGGACGCTGGTGGCCAGGGCGGTGGCGGTGTTGACGCCGCTATCAAGCTGATCAATGGTGAGAAGGTTGACGACTACGTCGACGTTCCTTACCAGCTGGTCACGCTCGACAACATGGCAGACTTCGAAGGCAAGTAAGCCCTCACGCCATGCTTTACCGTTGGCCGGGTGGGGCGACCCGCCCGGCCAACGCTCTCTCACCCAATAACGCACGAAAGAACACACGATGACTGAATTCCTCGTCGAAATGAGCAACATCACCAAGCGATTCCCTGGTGTTTTGGCTCTCGACAATGTCAAGCTGAATCTTCGTCCGGGACTGGTTCACTCGCTGATGGGCGAGAACGGAGCCGGCAAGTCCACGTTGATGAAGATCCTCGCCGGTGTGTACACCCTCGACGAGGGACAGATTTTGATCAACGGCGAACCCGTCAGCATCACAAACCCACGTGACGGCCTCGCCAACGGAATTTCCATGATCCACCAGGAGTTGATGTTCGTTCCCGAACTCACCGCTGCGGAGAACATTTACCTCGGTCGCGAACTACGCACGAAGTCCGGGCTCGTGAGCAAGAAGCTGATGATAGATGCGGCACAGGCGGTATTCGATCGCTGGAATATCAACATCAACCCGGCGGCACAGATGAAGACGCTCAGTGTCGCACAGGCGCAAATGGTCGAGATCGCAAAGGCGATCGCCTTCGACTCAAAAATCATCATCATGGACGAACCGACGTCTGCAATCACCGAGCGCGAAGTTGAGCGACTGCACGACATCATCCGTCAGCTTCGCAAGGCCGGAACCGCCGTCATTTACATCACCCACAAGATGGATGAAGTCTTCGCCATTTCGGACGAAATCACCGTCTTCCGCGACGGAACATGGGTAGCCACCGAGGAGGCCGCAGACATGAACCGCGAGAAGCTCATCGCGCTCATGGTGGGCCGCGAGCTCAACCAATTGTTCCCCAAGGTCGAAGCCGAAATCGGCGAGGTGATCCTCGAAGTGGAAAACCTCAACCGTGGACACTTGGTCAAAAACGTGTCGTTCAAGGTTCGCCGGGGTGAAATCCTCGGGTTCGCGGGACTGATGGGTTCAGGACGCAGCGAGGTATTGGAGACGCTCTTTGGTATCTACCCCGCTGAATCGGGAACCGTCAAAGTCAAGGGCAAAGAGGTCAAGATTCGTGAGCCTCACCAGGCGATTGAGGCGGGGATCGGACTCTTGACCGAGGACCGAAAGAAGACCGGAATCATGGGTGTTCTGTCGGTGCGCGAAAACATGTCCGTTGCGTCGCTCGACCGATTCTCGATCGGTGGAATTCTGCGCAAGAAGAACATCGAGGACGCCTGTGAAGACCAGCGCCAGGCTCTCGCGCTCAAGACGCCGTCACTCAACCAGTTGATTCAGAACCTGTCCGGTGGAAACCAGCAGAAGGTGCTGATCTCGCGTTGGCTGCTGACTGACCCAGACATCCTCATCATCGACGAACCGACCCGCGGTATTGACGTTGGTGCCAAGTCGGAAATCCACCGACTCATGGGCGAGCTCGCTAAGCAGGGCAAGGCCATCATCATGGTGTCTTCAGAGATGCCCGAGGTTCTCGGAATGAGTGACCGGATCGTTGTTATGTGCGAAGGCAACCTGGTGGACGAAGTCAGCCGCGCCGACGCAACTCAGGAAAAGATCATGGAACTTGCGACGCGTTTCAGTGAAGAAGCAGTCGCGTAAATACGAAGGAGAAAATACAAATGGCAAAACCTACACTCGACACGGCTGCCCTGCAGCTGATGGCCAAGAAGTTCAACTTGCGGGACTTCCTTCGTGAATACATGATCATCGGGATTCTCATCCTGTTTGTCGCGGTCATCGCATTCATGACCGAAGGTAGCTCGATCGCACCGATCAACCTCGTCAACGTCGTTCGACAGGTTTCGGCAATCGGCATCATCGGTGTCGGTATGACGTTCGTCATCATCACGCTCGGAATCGACCTCTCGGTCGGCTCGATCGTGGGTCTGGCTGCCGTCGTGTCGGCCAGCCTCGCGCAGGTGCCGGGTGGCGAACTGGTGAAGTTTGCGGGTATCGACCTTCCGGTGATTGTCGCGATTGTCGCCGGACTCGGTGTCGGTGGCCTGGCGGGGTTCACGAACGGTATCCTCATCGCCAAGTTCCGACTCGCACCGTTCATCGCAACGCTCGGAATGATGTCGATTGCGCGTGGTTTGGCTTACATCTACACCGGTGACGGCCGTCCGTTCTCCGACCTCAAGCCGGACTTCAACTACATCGGTCAGGGCTACCTGTTCAACGACCCCAACGTCAAGCTGACGGGTGTTCCGCTGCCCGTGGTTCTGTTCATCATCGTTGCAGCTGTCGCCACATTCGTTCTGAACTACACCAAGTTCGGTCGTTACATCTACGCAATCGGTGGCAACGAGGTCGCCGCGCGCGTTTCGGGTATCCGCATCCCTCGCGTCACGATCCTCATCTACACGATTAGTGGACTGCTCGCGGGACTTGCCGGTGTCCTTCTCGCCGCGCGTATCGGTTCCGGAAACGCAACGTTGGGAACGGGTATCGAACTTGACGCGATTACCGCAGTCATCATCGGTGGAACGTCGTTCAAGGGTGGTGTAGGAAAGATCTGGGGAACTATCGTCGGTGCGCTGCTGATCGGTGTTATCAACAACGGTCTCGACCTCCTCAGCGTCTCTCCCTTCCTCCAGATTGTGGTCAAGGGACTCATCATTATCGTCGCAATCATCATCGACGAGCGAAAGAACAAGTCGGCGTCTTAGCCGCCAACAACGAGGAAGGCCCGGAGCGAAAACTCCGGGCCTTCCTCGTTGAACGAAATGACGCTTAAGCATTTATCGCTCGGGTGATGGCACCCGAGCGATAAATGTGACGAGAGAAAATTTCCTCTGGCATTAAGGATAGTTATTTGATTAGCACGTGCAAGTAAAATTTGGTAACGATTTGATAAACAACTGCTTGCACGTGCAAGCGCTGAATCATTACGAAGGCGGGCTTTAGACCCGGAGGTTGCGTTCCTTGCGCGGCTTACTCGTGCTCGTTCGAATTACTAGACTTACATCTGTGAGGTGAGTGTCGGACAGGTACTTTTCTCCACGAATGCGTGCAACAAGGTCATCCACCACTGCCTTGGCGAGATCGTCTGGGTCTTGGCGCACGGTCGTGAGATTGAGGAACGGCAGTTGAGCGACCGTGTCGTCGTAGCCGGCGACGGACACCTGCTGAGGAATCTGAATGCCCTTCTGCAACAGACGGTGGGACAAACCGAGCGCACTCTGGTCGTTGTTACAAATAACGGCCGTCGGCAAATTTTGCTTGAGGAGAACTTCGGCTGCCTGAGCGCCGCCCCTCTCGGCGAAGTCACCTTCGATTGTGATAACTCGAGGTTCAAGTTTGTTGATATCCATTGCTGCGAGGTAACCCTCTAGACGGAATTTCGCGTCGCGCATGTCCTTACAGAATACGTAAGCTATGTCGGTGTGACCGAGACCTATGACGTGCTTTGTGAGGTCGAATACGCCGACCTCACCGTTCGAGGAAACCGAACCGGCTCGAACCTGTTCTAGTCTGCGCCCCAGGCTCACCATCGGGATATCACGCGCGACTTTTTGAAGTTTGGATTGCGAGAAGTGCGAACCAGAGATGACGATGCCTTCACAGCGATGTCCAATAAGCTCCTCGAGTGCGTCGCTTTCCGAGTGTGACTCCGACACAACGCTGAGCACGATCTGATAGCCCGCTGCCTTCGAATACTTGTACATCGCCGACAGGATGCCCTGCATCGACGACTGATCGGCATGGAACATGAATCCGATGTACTTGGTGGAATCACGACGCAGCGACTGCGCAGCCATGTTGGGTCGATACCCGATCTCTTTCGCAGCTGCCCGGATTTTGGCCGCCGTCTCTGCGCCGACTCCAGGTGCATTTTGGAAGACGAGTCCGACCAGCTGACGCGAGACACCCACCATCTTGGCAACGTCACCCATCGTCGGGCGCTTTTGCTCCGACGCCTCCTTGGGCGAATTTTTAGCCATGGCGATAAGTCTAGAAGACGCCCGCGATTACAGTGTTTTGCTTGCGGCGAAGGGCCAGTTTGGGTATCCTGATTGCTAGCACGTGCAAGTAATACGTGAACTGAACACATTCCTCAAATCGCAATGACGCGAGGACGGATAGCAAGGCAACACAAAGCCATGACAAAGCAAATTCGTGTCGGAACCGCTCCGGACTCGTGGGGAGTTTGGTTCCCCAATGACCCCAAGCAAGTTCCGTGGGAGCGGTTTCTCGACGAGGTTCAAGCTGCCGGTTACCACTGGATCGAACTTGGTCCGTTTGGGTACCTGCCGACCGACCCGAACCAGCTGTCGGACGTCCTCGAAGAGCACAACCTCAAACTTTCCGCCGGAACCGTCTTCACCGGATTCCACAAGGGTGACGACCAGTGGAAGCGAGCGTGGGACCAGGCACTTGACGTCGCTGGCCTTGTTTCGAAGCTCGGCGTTGAGCACCTCGTTGTCATCCCCGACCTCTGGCGTTCCGACGCAACCGCAGAAGTTCTCGAATCACGCACCCTGACTGACGAACAGTGGAAGAAACTTGCCGACGGTCACGACCGTTTGGGCAAGGCGCTCCTCGAAGAGTTCGGAATTAAGCAGCAGTTCCACTCCCACGCGGACAGCCACATTGGCACCTACAAGGAAGTCGAACGATTTTTGCACGAAACGTCTGCCGAATACACCAATCTGTGTCTCGACACGGGGCACTTCGCGTACTATCTCGGCGACAACGTCAAGCTGATGAACGCGTACCCGGAACGAATCGGATACCTTCACCTGAAGCAGGTGCACCCGGACATCCTCGCCGAAGCACTGAAGAACGACATGCCGTTCGTTGACGCGGTTGCTGCTGGAGTGATGACGGAACCCGGCTTCGAAGGTGTCCCCGAGTTCGCTCCGATCCTTGAAAAGGCAGCCGAAATCGATGCAGACATGTTCGCAATCGTCGAACAAGACATGTACGGTTGCGATGTTGACTTCCCAGGCCCAATTGCCAAGCGCACCCGCGACCACATTGCTTCTTGCACTCACGCAGCACGATTCATTTAAAGGAAAACAAAATGACCGAACTAAGAATTGCCGTAGTTGGCGCAGGCCTTATGGGCGCCGATCACATCATACGCATCAACACCAGAATCGTCGGTGCAAAGGTGACCGCAGTGGTTGAGCCAGACGAAGGTCGTGCCAAGGCTGCCATGGAAAATGCACCGGAAGCCAAGTGGTTCCCAAACATTGAAGCCGCCATCGAAGCAAAGGCAATGGACGCGGTGTTAATCGCAACCCCTGGTCAGTTCCACGAGCCAGTGCTAGTTCCAGCTATCGAAGCTGGTCTACCAATTCTCTGTGAGAAGCCACTTACTCCCGATGCAAAGTCGTCG
>JBDLPW010000097.1:0-2958 GCA_039800905.1 Actinomycetota bacterium
GAAACACCGCTGGTGCATTCGGTAAGGGCGGCGGCAAGTCCAAGGCCCGCAAGTCGAAGCGTACAAAGCGCCAAGAGTTTGAAATGCGCGAGGCCCCGTCGCTCGGCGGCGTCAAGATTCCGCGCGGCGACGGTGCAACCGTCATCCGACTTCGTCAGGGTTCGTCCATCTCGGACTTCGCCGACAAGATCGAAACGATGTGGGGTATCCCGGTTCCTCCCGGAAACCTCGTGACCGTTCTCTTCCAGCTCGGCGAGATGGCGACCGCTACCGAGTCGCTCGACGGCCAGACCTTTGAGGTTCTCGGCGAAGAACTCGGATACAAGATCGAGATCGTCAGCCCCGAGGACGAGGACAAGGAAATCCTCGAGTCGTTCTCGATCGACCTTGATGAAGAGGACGCCGAGGAAGACCTCGTCATCCGTCCTCCCGTTGTTACGGTCATGGGTCACGTCGACCACGGTAAGACTCGACTCCTCGACGCCATCCGTCGCGCCGACGTTGCTGCTGGTGAAGCCGGTGGCATCACCCAGGCGATCGGTGCGTACCAGGTGTGGACCGAACACGAAGGCATCGAACGTGCCATCACGTTCATTGACACCCCGGGTCACGAGGCGTTTACCGCCATGCGTGCTCGTGGTGCCCAGGTCACCGACATCGCGATCCTCGTGGTCGCCGCCGATGACGGCATCATGCCCCAGACGATTGAAGCGCTCAACCACGCCCAGGCGGCCGGTGTTCCGATCGTCGTCGCCGTCAACAAGGTCGACAAGGAAGGCGCCAACCCCGCAAAGGTTCGCCAGCAGTTGACCGAATACGGACTCGTTACCGAGGAATACGGTGGAGACACCATGTTCGTCGACGTGTCGGCGCTCAAGGGTGACGGTGTTCGCGAACTGCTCGACGCGGTTCTGCTGACCGCAGACGCCGGTCTAGACCTCACGGCCAACCCGAACAAGGACGCTCGCGGTATTGCGATCGAAGCCAAGCTCGACAAGGGTCGCGGTTCGGTCGCCACCGTCCTCATCCAGTCGGGAACTCTGCGCGTTGGTGACGCCATCGTCGCCGGTACCGCCTACGGTCGCGTTCGTGCGATGGTCGACGAACACGGCGAAAAGGTCGACGAGGCCTACCCGAGCCGCCCGGTTCAAGTTCAGGGTCTCTCGTCGGTTCCCCGCGCCGGCGACACATTCATCGTCACGGACGACGACCGCACCGCACGTCAGATCGCTGAGAAGCGTGAAGCCGCGGAGCGTAACGCCCAGCTGGCCAAGGCCCGCAAGCGCATCTCGCTCGAAGACTTCTCGAAGGCTCTCGAAGACGGCAAGGTTCAGTCGCTCAACCTCATCCTCAAGGGTGATGTGTCGGGTGCTGTCGAAGCCCTCGAAGAAGCGGTCCTCAAGATCGAGGTCGACGACAGCGTTCAGCTGCGGATTATTCACCGCGGTGTTGGTGCGATCACCGAAAGCGACATCAACCTCGCGACAATCGACAACGCGATCGTCGTCGGATTCAACGTTCGCCCCGACACGAAGGCGCGCGAGCGTGCCCAGCGTGAAGGTGTCGACGTGCGTTTCTACAACGTCATCTACAACGCACTCGAGGAAATCGAGCAGAGCCTCAAGGGCATGCTCAAGCCCGAGTACGAAGAGGTCCAGAGCGGTGTCGCCGAGATCCGCGAGGTCTTCCGTTCGTCCAAGTTCGGAAACATCGCCGGATGTATCGTCCGTTCGGGAACCATCACCCGCAACGCCAAGGCACGTGTCATCCGCGAAGGCATCGTCATCGCGGACGGTCTGGCGATCGAGTCGCTGCGTCGTTTCAAGGACGACGTCACCGAAGTCAAGACCGACTTCGAGTGCGGTATCGGATTGGGCAAGTACAACGACATCCAGATTGGTGACGAAATCGAAACCATCGAGATGAAGGAGAAGGAGCGCGTCTAATGTCTGCTCCTGACCGCGCACGCAAGATGGCGGAACGAATCAAAGAGATCGTTGCCCGCCGTTTGGAGAAAGGTATTCGTGACGACCGTCTTGGTTTCGTCACGATTACCGACGTGCGCGTTACGGGCGACCTGCAGCACGCGACCGTCTTTTTCACCGTCTACGGTTCTGACGAAGAACGTCAGAACTCGTGGGATGCACTCAAGTCGGCGACGGGGATGTTGCGCTCGGAAGTGGGACGCAACATCACCGCCCGACTGACGCCCTCGCTCGAGTTCATTCTTGACGCGCTGCCGGAGACCTCGGCCCACCTCGAGGATTTGTTGGTCAAAGCGAAGTTGCACGACGAGGAAATTGCCAAGTCGGCGGCTGGTGCTCAATATGCCGGCGATGCCGACCCTTATGTCCACCCGCGCGAGGATGACGACGAGGAATAGCGAGCGCGAACGGGAGTTGGTTCGCGCCGTCGCTCGTTGGTTCAGTCGTTCTGCCCGCCCGCTTCCGTGGCGTGAGCCCGGTTCTACTCCCTGGGGAGTCTTGTTGTCCGAAATAATGGCGCAGCAGACCCCCGTTGCGCGAGTCGCACCCATTTGGGAAGAGTGGATCACGCGTTGGCCGACCGCTACTGACCTCGCCAACGCCAGTGTTGCCGATGTTGTGCGAGCGTGGGGCAGACTCGGTTACCCTCGCCGCGCACTCAACGTGCACGCTGCGGCAACCCGCATTCGTGACGAGTTTGGGGGAGAGGTCCCGTCGGACGTTCAGACTCTTGAATCCCTGCCCGGAATCGGTGCGTACACGTCCCGGGCCGTCGCAGCTTTCGCGTTCGGCCTTCGCGTGCCGGTTGTCGACACAAACATCCGACGTGTGCTTGCCCGTGCTGTCCTCGGAATAGCCGAACCAGAACCGCCGCGCGTCACAGCGGATTTGGAGTTGATGGATTCTGTGTTGCCACGGTCCGCGACGGAATCCGTCGCCGCAAACGCCGGAATCATGGAGCTCGGTGCGACAT
>JBDLPW010000098.1:0-3438 GCA_039800905.1 Actinomycetota bacterium
ATCCAGTTGCGGCGGGCCGAATCAACGCGCGCCGTCAGGTAATCGACGCTGAACGGGACGCCTTTGGGAGTTCCGGTCGTGCCGCTGGAGAACACGATTCGACACAGGTCGTCGCCAGCGCGTGCCGCCACAGTGTCAAGCGGGCGCTGTTGTTTGAGTGCTTCGACGAACTTTCCGTCCAGTTCGATGCGGCGAATCGAGCCAGCACCTCGCATCAACCCGTCTGCGACGATGACGTCGATGTTGTCTGCATACCCGCGCAGTACCGGTTCGGTCGCGCGCAGTGACACGGCCCCCAGCTGACTCAACGCGAGGATGAGAACCGTTTCCATCTCGACGCGGCAGTTGACCGCTGCGACCGTTCCGGGGCCGACCCCGTTTCGCGCCAGGACCCCGGCGGTTCGGCGCACCGTGTCAGCAAGTTCGCCGTAGGTAAAGGGCGCTGTCGTCCCCGCCACCGCGAGCGCGTCAGGGGTACGCTCGGCGTGCTCGAAGAATCTCTCGACGGGGTTCATAAGGGTTGTTAGCGGGTTCGACGGTGAATCGCCGCGGCACAGCCAACGACTATCAGTGTCAACGCCCCGAGAATCCCCGACGTCGACGAGAAACCGGTGTCGGCAAGTTCGCTCGTGGAGTCGGTGCTCAGGTCGGGGTTGTCCGGCTCTCCGATGGGGTCGAGGAACGCGATGCCGTTCTCTGCGTCGAAGTAGAGGTTCATGAACGCGATGCGCATGATGGGTTCCCCATCGACTTCTGCCGCCATCGGCAGATAGACCAGGTAATTTCCGGTTTCAGTTCCCGGGTCAACGGTCAGGTTCCATGCAAAGTCGCCGGTCGTCGACATTCCGTCGGGGAACGAGAGGTTCAGTCCAGACGAAGAATTCCCTCCCATTCCGGTCAAGATGAGTTGGTACCAAAGCTCCGAGAACGTGTCGTTTGGGACCTCGGGAACATCGGCGACAACACTGACGCCGTCAATGCTGCTCAGGTTCAGCCCGTTGAACCGGGTGTCGTTGGAACTGGGCCAGTGCGCCGTTCCTTCATATCCTGTGTCTGTCGCCACAGATTGGTCAATGACCATCGGGTCAAGCAGCAGGTGTCCGGGGTATATCCCCGTCGCGGCTTGGATGTTGATCGTGTCGACATAGGTGACTTCGGACGCAGAGTTTGTGTACGTCCCAGTCTGGACGGAGTCGTCGCAGCTCACGCCGACGATAGCGGGCATGAACTTGTCGATCTCAGGACTGGGCGGATCCATTGATTCCCCAACTCCCAGGAGCTGGCCGTTGATGAGTTCGTCCCAGGTTCCGTTGAATTCGTGGTGTGTGGATGCGCCACTTCCCGTCGTCGTCCACCCCGGGTCGCTTGTGTCGAGGCGCAACACGTGAGCAGAGCTTTCGTCTCCAAGCTGACCCGAAATGTCGACGAACACGCCAGTTGCACCGTCCGGGGCTACTGTGCCGCCTTCGATGTCGGCGACGTTGTCGATATAAAGGCCCTGTGCCAAGACTAGTGAAACGTCGTCTGGTCCGTCATACCAGATGGTGTGGGTGACAGAATCCGCGGATTGGGTATGCCCAATTCCAAAGTCGCCTTTACCGTCGCAGTTTCCCTGTCCGTCGGATTCGGCGATGAGTAATAGCCCGCAGCCACCTAGAGTCGCGACGGTGGCACTCGATGCGACGAGTGCGACAATTCGCGTCATTGTTTTCACGGTGTCTACCTTTCGAGCCTGTTGCCAGATTAGCCCTGAATGGCTCAGCGGGTATACAGGTCACCGGTGGCGACGAGTTCGGGGTAATCCGACTTGTACGCCTTTTGGGTGGGGCACGTGGTCAGCACCTCGGTCATCGCGACTTTCTCGTCGGGCGTGATCCACAACCCGTACTCGTATTTGACGCTGACTTGGTGGGCGACGTACCAGCACCACACTTTGCGGCGGGGCGGCAACCACCATGCGGCGTCGTCGTCGCCTTTGGCTCCGTTGGTTGGACCATCAACTGCGACGAGGTTCAACGGATCGTTCGCGAACGCGATGCGTTTGTCCTGGCTCCACTTTGTTGCGCCGGTCTTCCACGCGTCACTGAGCGCAACGATGTGGTCAATCTGGACGGCGAGCGATGTGCCGCGGCCACGCACGAAGTGGATAGTGTCGCCCGTGTACGGGTCGTCGATGATGCCTTCTTTGATGGTGCACCCGTCTTCGCGGATGATGTCCTCAAAGTCTCGGCGCAGGATGTCGTTGCGGGTGTCACACCCATTCCCGTCTACGTCAATCCACGCGGCGCCGAACTTCGCTTCGCGCTTGTACCCCGATTGCGGGCCGAGTGCCTTGACCTTCAGTTTCCCCAGCAACGCGAGTGCGGTGTTCTTCGCCGGTTTCACTTCGGCCGTGGGAGTCGGGGAGGGTGGGGGTGTCGCTTCCGGGGTGGCCGTTTCGGTCGGGTCGGTGTTCGGTTCCGCCGTGATCGAGTGCGACGGGTGCGCCGACTGCGTGTACGTGTCTTGAGAAGAGAACGCGTTGACGATCGATCCGATGATGAACAAGATGACGAGCACGCCACACCCAATGGGCGTGCAGGTCACCTTGCGAGACATGCTCACAGCCTAGTTTTCGGTTACTACGAGAAATGCAATTCTGAAGGCGAGTAAGCGTGGCAAGGCGCGTGTACTTTTGTCTTATGCCCACCACCACGAGCATCCACCACCTGACCGCTGACGGGGTTTCCCTCGTCGTTGATGTGTCGTCGGGTGCGCCGATCGTGGTGCACTGGGGTGCGGCGCTCGGAAAGTCGGATCTGACCCACATAACCGACATCACCACACGAGCAACGCCTCACGGCCTACTCGACGCGACACCCGGCCGTGGGGTGAAACGAGACGCAAGCCAAGGCTTCCTGGGGCGTCCGTCACTGCTCGGTCACCGCGACGGACTCGACTGGTCCACCCAACGTCAAATCCAGACCGTCAGCCAGAACGGCAATGAACTTGTCGTCGTGTCCGCTGACGACAACGCCGGCATTCGCGTCACCACCACGTTCCGCCTCGGCGCCGACGGCGTGCTGGAAGTCGACAAGCAACTCGCGAACACCGGCACCACCAACTATTACCTGCAGGAACTCAGCTATTGGTTGCCCCTGCCGGACCGCGCGGCCGAATCGATGGATTTCGCCGGTCGTTGGCTGAAAGAACGTCAGCCCCAGCGCCGACCAATCACCCACGGACAGTGGGTGCGCGAAGGTCGCGAAGGCCGCCCCGGCCACGACCACACGATCGTCCAGCTGGCAATGACCGCCGGTGCCAACTTCGCCAGCGGCGAGGTGTGGGCGATGGGGCTCAAGTGGTCCGGAAACCCGCGCTATGTCATCGACAAGAACCAGAACGGCAACATCGCGATGGGTGCGATGGAGGCGCTGTTGCCGGGCGAAGTCATCCTCG
>JBDLPW010000099.1:0-2673 GCA_039800905.1 Actinomycetota bacterium
CCATCACGCAAAACGTGTCATCGTCACTTCACCTGTGTACGCGGGGTTCTGGCACTGGCTGGAAGAACTTGATGTCGACATCGTCGACGTTCCGTTGACTGACGACTTCCGACTCGACATCGCCGGAATCGAGCGCGAATTCGCGAACGGCGTGAAGTTCTTTGTCTTGTGCAATCCGCACAACCCGCTCGGTCGCGTGTTCACGCGGGACGAGCTGGCCGCTCTCGCTGAGGCCGCAGACCGCCACGGTGCTGTTGTCATCGCTGATGAAATCCACGCACCGCTGACATATCCGGGAACCGATTTCGTTCCCTACCTGTCGCTCGGTCCCGTCGCGGAGCGAACTGGTGTACTTGTGACATCGACATCCAAGTCGTGGAACCTCGCCGGTCTCAAGGCGGCGTTCATCACCGCGAGTGGAGCGCGGGGTCGAGAATTGCTTGCGCCTCTGCCCGAAGCCATGCACTGGCGCTCGTCGCTGCTCGGCGCGTTCTCGATGGCGGTCGCATATGGCCAGGGCGTCACCTGGTTGGATTCGACCATCTCGACTCTTGCCGTCGCGCGCGACCACTTCGCATCGGAGCTCGCTCGATTGTTGCCCGCAGCGAAACTCGAGATGATCCCTGAAGCCGGTTACCTCGCGTGGGTGGACGTGTCAGGTCTGAACCTGGGTGAAAATCCTTGGGACCGCATTCTTGAGGAAGGCCGCGTCTCGGTGGTTCCGGGCACCGACCTGGGTCCGCAGTACACGCAGCATGTGCGATTCAACTTTGCGACAAGTCCCGAGCTCATCACCGAAGCTCTCACCCGAATCGCCGCGATTTAGTGTGGTAGCCCGCGGTACACGTTCTTCCGGTGGCCAAGCGTCACAACGAGCACAAGCAGTTCATCGTCATGAACGCTGTAAACCAGTCGGTAATCACCGACCCGAACTCGAAACATGTCTCGCGGAGCAACGATTTTCTTTGATTTAGTCGGGAACGGATTGTGACCAAGGGCTTGTGCCGCGAAAATCAATTTCTGTCGCGAAACGGGGTGAATTTTTGAGAGTGCTTTTTCTGCTGGGGGCAAGAACCGAACGGTGTAAGTCTCAGCCAAGCTCGATGCCTAGTTCCGCGGCTACTTCTTCAAGTGTGAAAGAAATGCCCGAACGCTCGAACTCTTCCAACGCTTTGGTCGCTTGTTCTACGTCGTAAGCGTCTTCGAGTACTTGAAGCGCCAACTTGGCGAGCGCCGCATCCATGACCACCACTGTTTCGCGGCCGTGCTCGGTGATAACGATCGGTTCGTCGCGAGCCTTCTCAACTGTGTCCGCCCAGTTTTGTCGGGCCTTGGTGGACGAAATCTTGTTCATGCACAAATTGTACAAAATAAACAATAGCCACACAATGTGTTTGATCACCCAAATTTGTGGTCCACGTAAGGTCCACGACATCCCTGCCGGCGTTACCGTAATTTTGTCAGAGAGCGCTCCCGCTGTTATTGTTGTGGGGTTGCGCAAGCACAGGCACCTCTAGCTCAATTGGCAGAGCAACTGACTCTTAATCAGTGGGTTCCGGGTTCGAGTCCCGGGGGGTGTACGAGAAGCCCGGTCCTCCACGACCGGGTTTTTCCTTTTAACGAAATGTGGGGCGCCCGAACCATCGGACGCCCCACAACTTATTGCTGTTAGTCGACGGTCTTGTTGAATCCCGTGACGGGGTGTGCTTCGTCGAAGCCCTGGACCTTCTTGCGGAATCCGCCGGTGAGGATCGCGAGGTACGCGAGTCCGATACCTGCCCACGCGAGACCACCGTAGAGTGCGGTTTCGCTGAGGTTGACCCAGAGGATGAGCGTCATTGCGACACCGAGTGCCGGCAGAACGATGAAGCGGAAGATGTCTCCACCGGTCTTGCGACGGCCCTGGCGAACCGCGAACCACGCGAACACGGAGATGTTGACGAAGGTGAACGCGATGAGTGCACCGAAGTTGATGTAGTCGATGACGTTTTCTAGCGTCAGCACGACACCGAGCGCGCACACAACACCCGCGAGGATGATGTTGAACGTCGGGGTGCTGGTGCGGGGGTTGACGTATCCGAACAGCTTCTTGGGCAGGACGTTGTTGCGTCCCATAACGAGCAACATGCGTGCGACCGATGCCTGCGATGCCAGCAGTGACGCGATCGTGGCGGCGAAGCCAGCTGCGGTGAGGACGACCTTCATCGTCTGTCCACCGACCAGCTCACCGATGATCGGCAACGTCGAGTCATCAAGGTATTGACGGTCGCCGTTAGGGTCGAATGCCATGAAGTCGGGGAATCGCAGCTGCGTGAAATACGCGGTGACGATGAAGATTGCTCCACCAATGAGAACGGTGAGCATGATTGCGCGCGGGACGATCTTCGGGGTACGAGCCTCTTCGACGTACATCGTGACCGCGTCGAACCCGATGAACGAGAAACACACCATGGTCGCGCCGGTGAGGACAAGCCCCCAGTCGGTGTCGCTGTGCGCGAACGGTGTCGCGGACACGAGTGTTCCTGAACCATCGCCCTGGGCGAGTTGCATCACGGTCATTATTACGAAGGCCGCCATTGCGAGAATCGCGATGATGAGCAGAATCGAGTTTGCGTTCGAGGTTCCACGCATCGTCAGATAGATGATGCCGGTGCAGATGACCGTGAATCCGAC
>JBDLPW010000100.1:0-12785 GCA_039800905.1 Actinomycetota bacterium
GACGACGGCGTCGGCGGCGGCGTCGCCGTGGACGAGCGCCGTAACCTCCCACGCGTGCCGGCGCTGCGCCTCGCGCTTGAACGGCTCCGCCTCGACTTTCTCAGCCAGTTCCTCGATCTCGGCGCGAGTGAGGAACGTGAACACCTTGAGTCGGTCGACGACGTCGGCATCGAGCGTGTTCAACCAGAACTGGTACATCGCGTACGGCGAGGTGAGGTTCGGGTCGAGCCAGATCGCGTTGCCTTCGGACTTGCCGAATTTCGTTCCGTCCGAGTTCGTGATGAGCGGTGTGCCAATGGCGTGTGCCGAGACGCCTTCGACCTTGTGGATGAGGTCGGTGCCGCCGATGAGGTTGCCCCACTGGTCGCTTCCGCCGGACTGCAGGATGCATCCGTACTCGCGGTAAAGATTGAGGAAGTCGAGCGCCTGAAGAACCTGGTACGAGAACTCGGTGTACGAAATACCGGCTTCCGAGTTGAGTCGGGCGGACACGGCGTCCTTTTTGAGCATCGTGCCGACACGGAAGTGCTTGCCGATCTCGCGCAGGAAATCGATGGCCGACATCGGCGCGGTCCAGTCGAGATTGTTGACGAGACGAGCCGGGTTCGAACCGGAGAAGTCGAGGAAACGGCTGACCTGAGCGCCGAGGTAACCAACCCATTCGGCAACAGTTTCGCGCTCGTTGAGTGTACGTTCCGCGGTGGGCTTCGGGTCACCGATGAGTCCGGTCGAACCGCCGACCAGACCGAGCGGCTTGTGTCCTTTGAGCTGAATGCGGCGCAGCAACAGCAACTGGACCAGGTTGCCCAGGTGCAGGCTCGGCGCGGTCGGGTCGAACCCGCAGTAATACGTGATCGGGTCGCCTTCGAACAACCTCTTGAGCTCGTCGGCATCCGTCGACACGTGAATGAGTCCACGCCACTCGAGTTCGTCCCACAGGGTCGGGAACGACGAGTCGTTCTTTTGGCGCGCGAGAACGTCGGGATTCGACATCGGGGTTACCACCCTTCCCGAGCGGACTGGACGGTGCGGGTGAGAGTCGCGATTTGTTCAACGACGCGAACGGGCGCCGTTCCCCCGCGGCCGTCACGAGCAGCGACCGAACCTTCGGCAGTGAGGACTGAGCGAACATCGCCCGTCAGTCGGGCGTCGATCGCGGCATATTCCTCGTCGCTGGGTTCATGCAGGTCGAGGTCGTTCGCTTCGCAGTACTGAACGAGTGCGCCCGAGATTTCGTGCGCTTCACGGAACGGAACCCCCTGCTTGACGAGCCACTCGGCAACATCGGTCGCCAGCGAAAAGCCCTGCGGCGCGAGGTCTTCCATGCGATCGGTGTTGAACTCGAGCGTCTCGACCATTCCGGCAAGAGCGGGGATAACGAGTTCGAGCGAGTCGATGGTGTCGAACACCGGCTCCTTGTCCTCTTGCAGGTCGCGGTTGTATGCGAGGGCGAGGCCCTTCATCGTTGCGAGAAGTCCGGTGAGGTTGCCGATGACACGCCCCGCCTTGCCGCGCGCAAGCTCGGCGATGTCGGGGTTCTTCTTCTGGGGCATGATGCTGGAACCGGTCGAGTACGAGTCGTGCAGACGGATAAATCCGAATTCCTTCGTCGCCCAAAGAATGAGGTCTTCCGACAGGCGCGAAAGGTCGACGCCGATCTGGGCTCCGATGTACGCGAACTCGGCAACGACGTCACGTGAGGACGTTCCGTCAATCGAGTTGTCAGCGGGGTGGTCGAACCCGAGTTCCGTCGCGATCGCGGCCGAGTCGAGCCCCAGCGTGTTGCCCGCGAGCGCACCGCCGCCGTAGGGCGAAACGTTCGCACGACCGGTCCAGTCGCGGAAGCGCTGGATGTCTCGCGCGAGCGGCCATGCGTGCGCGAGAAGCGTGTGAGCGAGCAGCACTGGCTGGGCGTGCTGCAAGTGCGTGCGTCCGGGCATGATCGCAGCGGGGTGCTTCTCTGCCTGCTGGACGAGCGCGTCGATGAGTCGAACAAGTTCCGCGGTGATCGCGCGTGCGGCGTCCTTGAGGTACATGCGGGTCAACGTCGCGACCTGGTCGTTGCGGCTGCGTCCCGCGCGGATTCGCCCGCCCAGATCAGCACCGACTTCGGCGATGAGCGCGTTTTCGAGGGATCCGTGAACGTCCTCGTCTGTTTCCGTGGGGACAAGATCACCCGTCGCCAACTTGGACAGAAGTCGGTCATAGCCCGAGATGATCGAATTGCGATCGGCTTCGGTCAGGTACCCGGCATCACACAGTGCGCGGGCGTGAGCCTTGGAACCGGCGATGTCGTACGGAGCGAGTCGCCAATCGAAGTGCGTGGACTTGGACAGGCGCGCCAATTCAGGAGACGGACCGCTGGAAAAGCGTCCGCCCCAGAGGGCACCGTCGTTTGTCGCCATTCCCTAATCTTACGCAGACAGCAGGAACTCGAGCAGAGCCTTCTGCGCGTGCATGCGGTTCTCGGCTTCATCCCAAATGACAGACTGCGGTCCGTCGATGACCGCCGCGTCCACTTCGTATTCGCGGTAGGCGGGCAGGCAGTGCATGAAGATCGCATCGGATTTCGCCTGAGCGAACAGTTCCGGGGTCACGCGGTACGGCCCGAAGGTGGCAACGCGCGCGGCCTTTTCGGCTTCCTGTCCCATGGACACCCACGTGTCGGTGATGACGACGTCAGCGCCAGCAACGGCCTCGGCGGGATCGGTTGTGACGAGCACGCTTCCGCCCGTATCCTCCGCGATGCGCTGCGCGGAGGTGAGTGCGTCCGCGAGCGGCTGATACGCGCCGGGCGTGGCGACGCGAACGTGCATCCCCGCCATCGCACACCCGACGAGGTACGAATTCGCCATGTTCGACGAGCCGTCACCGACGAACGCAACGGTCAACCCGGCGGGGTCGCCCTTGTGCTCGGTGATTGTCTGCAGGTCGGCGAGGATCTGGCACGGGTGAAAATCGTCGGTCAACGAGTTGACCACGGGAACAGTCGTTCCGGCCGCCATCTCTTCAACGTTCTTCTGGTCAAAGGTTCGCCACACAATGGCGGACACCATGCGCTCCAGTACGCGAGCGGTGTCGGCGATGGATTCTTTGGCGCCCAGTTGCGATTCGCCCGCCTGGATGACCATCGGTGTTCCCCCAAGTTCGGCAACGCCGACGGAGAACGAGACGCGGGTACGGGTCGACGTCTTGTCAAAGATCAGCGCAACCGTCTGCGGACCTTCGAGCGGGCGCGCGGCGAAACGGTCGGCCTTCAGTTCAATGGCGCGGGCGATGATCTGGCGCTGCTCGGCGGGAGTGATGTCGTCGTCGCGAAGAAAGTGTCTGACCATGTTCTATTGTCCTTCATCCCGGGTGACCTCGGTGCCGACACCTTCCGGCGTGAACACCTCGAGCAGAATTCCGTGTGGCACGCGACCGTCGATCATTGCCGCCTTGGGGACTCCCCCGTCGACGGCGTCGACACACGCGCTCGCCTTCGGAATCATCCCGCTTTCGAGCGTCGGCAACATCTCGCGCAGTTCGTTCGCGGTAATCGATGACACCAGCGAGGACGTGTCGGGCCAGTTGGCGTAGAGCCCGGGTACGTCGGTGAGAATCATGAGCTTCTCTGCCTTCAGTGCGACCGCGAGGGCGGACGCCGCCGAGTCGGCGTTGACATTGAGGCTCTGACTGGTGTTGGATTCGTCGGGCGCGATGGTCGAGATGACGGGGATCCGACCGGCATCGAGAGCAGTGATGACGGTGGTGGGGTCGACATCGACGACCTCACCAACGAGTCCCAGATCGACGTCCTCGCCGTTGACGTTAGTCAGGCGACGACCGACGAACAGGCCGTGGTCCCCGGGAATGCCCGCAGCCAAAACACCGTGTTCGTTGATGAGGTTGACGAGTTCACCCGAGATGTGTTCGGTGAGGACTTCGCGGACGACTTCCATCGCCTCGGGACTGGTGTATCGGTATCCGGCGCGGAACTCGGATGCGATGCCGAGTTTCTCGAGCATCGCTGTGATCTGGGGGCCACCGCCGTGGACGATGACGGGTCGAACACCGACGGTTCGCAGGTAGACCATGTCCTCGGCGAAACGTTCTTTTAGTTCGTCGGACACCATGGCGTTGCCGCCGAACTTGATGACGATCGTCTTGCCCGCGAAGGACTTGAGCCACGGCAGGGACTCGATGAGAACGCTCGCCTTGGCGGCAGCGTCGGAAAATTCGCGAGTGGTCGACATCAGCTGGCGTACGCGCTGTTCTCGTGGACGTAGTCGTGGGTGAGGTCGTTCGTGTAAATCTTTGCCGCGGCGTTTCCCGCGTTGAGGACGATGTCCAACTGCGTTGCGCGCGGGGTCAAGTCGACATCGTCACGAGGACGGTCGGGTCCACCAGCCGTGCACACGCGGACACCGTTCATGTACACGTCGACGTTGTACGGGTCGAAGTCGGCACTGGTGGTGCCGATGGCGGCGAGCACGCGACCCCAGTTCGGGTCGTTGCCGAAGATGGCGGCCTTGAACAGGTTGTTGCGGGCGACCGCGCGACCGACCTCGACGGCATCTTCCTCATTCGCAGCCTTGGTGACGGCGATGGTGATGTCGTGTGACGCACCCTCGGCGTCGCGCTGAAGCTGCTGGGCAAGGTCGACACACGCGTCAGTCAGCAGCGCGGTGAATTCGTCGAGGTCTGGCGAAATTCCGGAGGCACCCGATGCCATGAGCGTGACCTGGTCGTTCGTCGACATGCACCCGTCCGAGTCAAGGCGGTCGAACGAAACGCGGGTCGCGGCACGAAGCGCACGATCGAGGTCAGCGGACGACAGTTCCGCGTCGGTTGTGATGACGACGAGCATTGTCGCGAGCCCTGGCGCGAGCATGCCGGCACCCTTCGCCATTCCGCCAATGCGATATCCGTTGCCATCACGCGCGACTACCTTCGAAACCGAGTCGGTGGTCATGATCGCGTCGGCGGCGTCTTGCCCGCCGTCGGTCGAGAGCGCGGTGCCGAGGGTTTCGACTCCGGTCAGGATCTTGTCGAGGGGCAATTGTTCGCCGATAAGACCTGTCGAACAGACGAGCACGTCACCGCCCGACACATCAAGTGCAGACGCGACGGCTTCGGCGGTCGAGTGGGTTGCTTGGAAACCCTGGGCGCCGGTGAAGCAATTCGCACCACCCGAGTTGAGAACAATCGCGGCGACTTGGCCGTCCTTAATGACTTCCTTCGACCAGATGATGGGGTTCGCCTGTGCGCGGTTGCTCGTGAACACGGCGGCCGCATTGTGCAACGGACCGAGGTTACGCACCAACGCAAGGTCCTTGTTGCCCGACTTCTTGATGCCGGCGTGAATACCGGCGGCGGCGAAACCGCTCGCGTGGGTAACGGTCATTGTGCGACTCCGTTCGTGGTCAGTCCGAGTCCTTCGGGGAAACCGAGTGCGATGTTGAGCGACTGGATCGCCGCACTCGCCGTTCCCTTGCCGAGGTTGTCAATCGCCACCGTGACGACGGCACGGTTCGCGCGCTCGTCGACCGCGACCTGGACGAGTGCGAGGTTCGTGTCGACCGTCTCGCCCGTGGTTGGTTGTTCGCCAACAGGGAGAACACGAATGAATTGTTCACCGGCGTATGCCGAATCAATCGCGGTGCGGACTTGGGCCGCGGAGACGCCGGGTGCGAGCGTCGCCGTGTTCGTCGCGAGGATGCCGCGCGACATCGGGACGACCGCGGGGACGAACGTCAGGGCGACGCCCTCTCCCCCGACGAGTTCGAGGTTCTGACGGATCTCGGGGTTGTGGCGGTGAGTTCCGCCGACGCCGTACGCGAAAGCGGAACCGCCGAATTCGTGAGCACGTGCCTCGACGGGCGAACCCTTGCCGGCGCCAGACGTACCGACCGAGAGCACCGAAACCAGGTCGGTCGTGTCGATCAGACCAGCAGAGACGAGAGGTGCGAAACCGAGCGTGACCGCGGTCGCATTGCATCCGGGAACGGCGATGCGCGTTGCTCCAGCAAGTGCAGCACGCTGCCCGCCCAGCTCCGGCATGCCGTAAGTCCAGGGTGACGAATAAACACCGCCGTAGTAATCCGCCCAATCGGTGGCCTTCACCAGCCGATGGTCGGCGCCGCAATCGACGATGACGGTGGAGTCGATGATGTCGCCCAACACGCCGGAGGAACCGTGTGGCAGCGCGAGGAAGACGACATCGTGTCCGCCGAGGGTTTCGGCGGTTGTGTCCTGCAGAGTCAGGTCAATCGCAGCAAGATGCGGGTGAACGTCGCCCAGTTTCTGGCCAGCCTGCGAATGCGCGGTGACGGTCACAACCTCGAATTCGGGGTGAGAAGACAGCAGGCGCACCAGCTCGCCACCCGCATACCCGCTGGCTCCGGCGACGGCAACGCGCTTGGTCATTGTTACTCCCGAATCGTCGCGTTGAATTTCGACTGGGCCAGGGCGACGCCCGCGAGTTTCGCGTCGGTCGCTTCGTTGGCGGTCAGCGTGCGGTCTGCGGCACGGAAACGCAAGGCGAACGTCAACGACTTCTCGTTGTCCTCAAGTCCCTTGCCACGGTAGTCATCCACAATCGTCGCCGATTCGAGCAGTTCGCCGGCGCCTTCAATGACGGCCGCGAGCACGTCTGCGGCGGCAACCGATCGGTCCACCACGAGCGAGAGGTCCTGCGTCGCCGCCGGGAACACGAGGACTGGAGCGGCCTCAACGTGGTGGGGTGCTGCGGCGATGAGAGCGCTGAGATCGAGCTCAAGAGCAGCTACTACGCGGGGCAGGTCGCGATCGCTCGCGACGGACGGCAGGATTTCGCCGGCGTAACCGATGACGGTTCCATCGACGACCAGTTCGGCGGTGCGGCCAGGGTGGAACGCTCCGTGGCGTCCCTGGCGGATTTCGACCTCGGCTCCGACCGCGGTGGCAATCGCACGGACCGCGTCCAGAGCGTCAGGAAGTCCCGACGCAATGGCGGGCTGTCCCGGCTGCTTGGTGGTCAACGGACCAGCGAACAGTGCCGAAACATGCCACGGCTGGGCGGGGACGGAACCGTAGAGTCCGTCCAGCGTCTTCGCGTCGGGCTTGGCCGTTCCGATCGGAATCGAGTCGCTGCCCGTCGCACCAGCAGGCTGGAACACGACACCCGTCTCGAACAATGCGAGCGAGGTGAGCCCGCGACCGACGTTGCGCTTGGCGGTGTCGAGCAGACCGGGCAGAAGCGACACCCGCAACTGTGAGACGAGCGGGTCGAGTGCGTTCTGAAGAGTCATCTCGGGGACGGGCTTGCCGTCGGGCGATCCGAACAGAGCGTTGTCTGCGCTGGTGACGAACGGGTACGCGAGAACTTCGGTGAGTCCCGCGCCCGCGAGAACCTGCGCGACGCGACGACGAGCCGCCTGCGAACGGGTGAGTCCGCGACCGGGAGGTGCGACCGGTATTGCCGACGGGATGCGGTCGTAACCGTGAATGCGCGCTACTTCCTCGGCGAGGCCGGGTGCGTCGATGAGGTCAGGACGCCACGATGGGGCAACCACCGACCAACCGTCGGCGGCCTTGGAAACCGTCGCTCCGATGTCAGCCAGAACGGTCTCGATTTCATTGTCGGTGTAATCGACCCCGATGCGGCCAGCAATGTATCCGGCGGGAAGAACGATGGCGGGCGCAGGCGTGTACGAAATCGCGTCGTTTCCGAGTTCGCCAACCGTTCCCCCGCCGAGTTCGACGAGCAGGTCGACGACGCGCTGGGCGGCGGCACGGGAAACGAGCGGGTCAACTCCACGGGCGAAGCGCTTGGACGCTTCCGACGGCAACTTGTGGCGTCGAGCCGAGCGCGCGATGGTGATCGGGTCGAACGTTGCCGCCTCGACCAGCACATCGGTGGACGCGTCGTCGATTTCGGTGGACGCACCACCCATGACACCCGCGAGACCGATCGGCCCCGACTCGTCACAGATGAGCAGGTCTTCGACGTGCAACTGGCGAACCTGCTCGTCCAGTGTCGTCAGCGTCTCGCCCTTCTTTGCGCGGCGAACGGTGATTCCGCCCTTGAGCTTGTGCAGGTCGTACGTGTGGGTCGGCTGGCCGAGCTCCATCATCACGTAGTTCGAAATATCGACGGGCAGCGAAATCGAGCGGATCCCCATCAGAGCGAGGCGCTTGACCATCCACGACGGAGTCGTTGCCGAACGGTCGAGACCGCGAACAACGCGGGCGACGAAACCAGTGCAACCAACCGTGCCACGAATCGGTGCGTCATCGGCGATGGTCACCGAGAATCCGGTCGCCGTGCCGATGGTGACCGCTGCGGCGGGGTCGCGGAACGTGACACCAGTCGAGTGCGCGTATTCGCGTGCGACACCGCGGATCGACATCGCGTAACCGCGGTCGGGGGTGACGTTGATTTCGACGGCGAAGTCGTCAAGACCGAGCAGCGCGATGGCGTCCTCGCCGACCTCGGGGTCGAGCCCCAATTCAACCAGACGCAGGATTCCATTGTGTTCGTCACCAAGTCCCAGTTCACGCGCCGACGCGATCATGCCGTCCGATACGTGACCGTAGGTCTTGCGAGCCGAGATGGGGAACGGACCGGGCAGAACCGCACCGGGCAACGAGACGACGACCTTGTCGCCGACACTGAAGTTGTGTGCGCCACAGACGATTCCACGAACGGCCTCGGGGCCGTCCTTCGCGACGCGAACCTGACACCAGTTGATGGTTTTGCCGTTTGCTTGCGGCTCGGGCGTGAACTCGAGGATTTCGCCGACGACAATCGGGCCGGTCAGTCCGCCACCGTGGACAGTTTCCTCTTCAAACCCGACCGCTACGAGTGCTTCGTGCAGGTGCTCGGGCGTGACGGCCTCGGGCAGGTCGACCCATTCGGCGAGTTGGCTGGCGGGGATGCGCATGACTAAATCACCATCCCGAACTGCTGTGAGAATCGAATGTCGCCCTCGACCATGTCGTGCATGTCGGCCACGTCGTTACGGAACATCAGTGTTCGCTCGATGCCCATACCGAACGCGAACCCCTGATATTCCTCGGGGTCGATGCCCGCGGCACGGAGGACGTTCGGGTTGACCATGCCGCAGCCACCCCATTCGATCCAGCGAGCGCCGCCACGGAACGTGGGGTGCCAGATGTCGAGTTCGGCGGACGGTTCCGTGAACGGGAAGTAGTTGGGACGCAGGCGAATCTTGGCGTCCTCGCCGAACATTGCTCTGGCGAGGTGTTCGAGAGTCCCCTTGAGGTGCGCCATCGTCAGGCCCTTGTCAATGGCGATGCCCTCCATTTGGTGGAAGACGGGGGTGTGCGTGGCGTCGAGTTCGTCGGTGCGATACACGCGACCGGGTGCGACGACGTACACGGGCAATTCGCGCTCGAGCAGCGACCGTACCTGAACGGGTGACGTGTGCGTGCGCATGACGAGGTGGCGTTCGGCGGGCTCGACGAAGAACGTGTCCTGCATCGCGCGGGCGGGGTGGTCCTCGTCGAAGTTGAGTGCGTCGAAGTTGAACCACTCGTTTTCGAGTTCCGGCCCCTCAGCGACTTCCCAGCCCATGCCGACGAAGATGTTCGACATCTCTTCCATCAGCAGGTTGAGAGGGTGACGGGCACCGACGCTTCTGCGCGAGGCAACCGCGGTGACGTCAACGGATTCGGCGAGAAGTCGCTCGTGCTCTTCTGCCGCGAGAATTTCGCCTTCGCGGGCGGCAAAGGCCTGATTGATCTCGGCGCGGGCGCCACCGACCAACTTGCCCGCTTCAGCCTTTTCCTCGGCCGGAATGTCCCGCAATTGTGCGTTGAGTGCCGCAATCGGCGACCCGTCCCCCACGAATTCGCTGCGTACCTGCTTGAGCGCATCAGCCGTCGCGGCACCGGAAATGGCGGCAAGGGCCTGCGCGACGGCGTCGGCTACGGCTTTCGGAGAGATGCTAGACACTCCCCAATCCTACGGGAGAGGCTTTGCTCAGGCGCGCTGTTCGAACGCCGAGGCGTACAGGCAAACCGAGGCCGCGGTTGCGAGGTTGAGCGACTCGGCCTTGCCGAAGATGGGAACGGAAACGACCGCGTCGGCGAGTTCACGAGCAGTGTCATCGAGTCCACGGGCTTCATTTCCGAACAACCACGCGGTCGGCTGTGCGAGGGACGCGCGAATCGCGGGAATGGATTCACCGTCCGCGGCGGCGGCGAGGACACGAATTCCGCGGTCAGCAAGCAATTCGACGACATCAGCGAGGTCCTGGTGTTCGACGATCGGCAGGTGGAAAATCGAGCCAGTGCTGGAGCGAACCAACTTGGGGTTGTGTAGGTCGACCGAGTCGCCGGTCAAGATGACGGCGTCTGCACCAGCGGCATCTGCAGCCCGGATGACCGTGCCCGCGTTGCCAGGATCGCGAACCTCGTGACAAATGGCGATCAGCGTCGCGCCCTCGATGTCCGTCAGCGTCTTGCGCTGAATCTGCGCCACCGCGACGACGCCCTGCGGGGTGACGGTGTCCGCCATCTCGGCGAGGACCTTGTCGGAAACCTCGTCGACGGTCGCGGGTGACTTCTCCGCGAGAGCCACGATCGAACCGAACTTGTCCTGGAACGCCGCCGTGTAAAACACGTCGACCGCCGATTCGGGCGCGTGCTGCAGCAATTCACGAACGGCCTGTGGTCCTTCGACGAGGAAAACGCCCGCGTCATCACGGCGCGACCTCTGAGCGAGTCGCTTGACGGCCTTAACCGCGGGGTCGTTGACGTTCGTGATCACCCGTCAAGGCTATCGAACGACGGGTAACAGCACTTCGTTGTGTCTCAAGAACCCCGGTTTCCAGGGCGGATCGAACCGTGCGATGCGGACGGGACCGTTGACCGCAATTCCCGCATCGGCCAGAATCTCGCGCAATCGCGCTTCTTTCTCGGCAACTTTGGCGGTCGACGTGTACCCCGAAAAGGGCAACACTGCTGCGATGTGCTCTGGTGCATCCCGCAACGTGACGGGTGATCCTGCCGGACGTGGCATCGACTCGAGGGTCATTCCGTCCGGCATGACGAACGACACCGTCCACGAACCACTCGCCGCCGGTTCCTGAACGACCGGAGCGGTCATCGCGATGTTGTTGTTTGAGATGTAGCGCACGAGCGGTCCGAAACCGATGTTCCCCGCGCTCGCATAATCAGCGTTGACGACGACATCCGCCATCACGACGGGGTGGTACCGGCGGATCTCGACTGGACCAATGCGCTCAACGACGTCGTACTTCTGTTGTTCCGTCATGCCCTGATTGTCGCACGACAAACAGAAAGACCCCCGCGCGAGCGGGGGTCCCTCCGAGAAAGCGACTACGCCTTGGCGGCCGAGGTGTCCTTAGGAAGGGCGTCCTTGGCAACCTTCGCCAGAGCGGCGAATGCCGGAGCGTCGTTGACTGCGAGCTCGGCGAGCATGCGACGGTCAACCTCGACATTGGCGAGCGAGAGGCCCTGGATGAGTCGGTTGTACGTGATGCCGTTGAGACGAGCAGCTGCGTTGATTCGCTGAATCCACAGACGACGGAATTCGCCCTTCTTCGCGCGACGGTCGCGGTAGGCGTATCCGAGCGAGTGTACGACCTGCTCCTTGGCCTTGCGGTAGAGGCGCGAACGCTGGCCGCGGTAGCCCTCGGCGCGCTCGAGTGTGGTGCGACGCTTCTTCGCCGCGTTGACTGCGTTCTTTACACGTGCCATTTCAGTTCCTTAGTTCCGGCTCGGATTACTTACCGAGAAGCTTCTTGATGACCTTGGCGTCGGCGGGAGCCAGGACGCGGTCCTTGTTCATGGAGCGCTTGAGGTCGCTTCCCTTGACTTCGAGGTTGTGGCGCATACCTGCACCCTGCTTCTTGATTTTTCCGCTACCGGTGATCTTGAAGCGCTTCTTCGCACCCGAGTGGGTCTTCTGCTTCGGCATTTCTTATTCCTTCTCTGATTCGGCTTCGGCGGTGGGGGCTTGCGCCTCCGTGTCAGGGCTGGTGGCCTTGACCGCCTCCGCTTTTGCTTCGGACTTGTTTTTCACAGGGGCGATGATCATCGTCATGTTTCGGCCATCGACGGTCGGTGCGTGTTCGACGCTTCCGAACTCGGCGACTGCCTCCGCGAACTTCTGCAGCAGACGGACACCGGCCTCGGGACGAGACTGTTCACGACCGCGGAACTGAATCATCGCCTTGACCTTGTCGCCCCCCTTGAGGAACGTGATCGCGTGCTTGAGCTTCGTTTCGTAATCGTGGGTGTCAATCTTCAGACGAAAGCGGACCTCTTTGAGGACCGTGTGCGCCTGGTTTCGACGCGCTTCTTTCGCCTTCTGAGCGGCTTCGTATTTGAACTTCCCGTAGTCCATGATCTTGACCACAGGAGGCTTCGCCTCCGGAGCTACCTCGACAAGGTCCAGGTCCGCTTCGCGTGCAAGACGCTGGGCAACCTCGAGCTTGACGACGCCAACCTGTTCGCCTGCAGGTCCGATGAGTCGGACCTCGGGAACGCGGATGCGCTCATTGATTCGCGGTTCGGTGATGTTGATCTCCTTGTGTATTGCGTGCGTCCGGCGGACCGGTCGCGGCGAGCATCGCCCCAAGGAAACATAGAAACCAAACCCCTCACGGGGACGCACCCTTTCGCTGCCGGAAACCCGGCGGAGTACAACGACCCGACAACCCTCTTACGATTGACAGGTGGGATTTCTCCACTTCCTTGTTCGAGTTACCTCGAAACCTCCATCAGAATAGCAGGGAACGCGCCCGCGCGCGACCCGAGCCCGAAGGACTGTG
>JBDLPW010000101.1:0-2657 GCA_039800905.1 Actinomycetota bacterium
GGAATCTCCATCGGTCTTCACGAATTCGGGCACTTCTACCCCGCGAAAAAGTTCGGCCTGCACGTCGGCAAATTCATGGTCGGCTTCGGCCCCACCCTGTGGTCGCGTCGATTCGGGGAAACCGAATTCGGCATCAAGGCCATTCCGCTCGGGGGTTATGTCTCCCTGTCCGGCATGTACCCGCCGACCTCGACCTCGACCCGCGGCTTCCGACTCTTCCGTCGACTCGTCCAGGACGCCCGCGATGCCTCCGCCGAAACCATCGTCGACGACGCCCGCACGTTCTATCGATTAGGCACGTTTAAGCGAATCGTGATCATGCTCGGCGGTCCGTTCATGAACCTCGTCATCGCGACCGTTCTCTTCCTCGTTCTCCTGTCGGGAATCGGGGTGCTCTCGTCCACCACGACCATCGGTTCCATCGCCGAGTGCGTCAAGCCCGTCACCACGAGTGACCAAACCTGCTCAGCCACCGACACCCCGTCACCCGCGGTTGCTGCCGGGCTGACGCCGGGGGACCGCCTGGTGTCTATCGACGGCCGACCCATCACCGAGTGGGATTCGGGTACCGCAATCATTCGCGATCGTGCGGGTATCGCGACCGAATTCGTCATCGAACGAAACGGAACGGAAAAAACGCTCACCGTCACACCGGTGCCCAATGAGCGTTACGCAACGGATGCCACCGGCAATCTCGTCCTCGATGCGGATAACAAACCGACGGTGACAACGGTCGGTTATGTCGGCATCGGTCCCGAACTCGCACGGGTCCAACAGTCGCCTGTAGTGGCGCTCGAGGCGGTCGGCACGAACGTTGCGGGCGTCGCCCAGATCATCGTCGAATTGCCGCAACGCATGGTCGAAGTGTGGAACGCGGCGTTCGGCTCGGAAGCGCGCGACCCGAACGGTCCAGTCTCGGTCGTCGGTGTCGGCCGTATCGCGGGTGAAGTCGCCAGCCTCGACGGCATCGACCTGCTGTCGCGCCTTTCGGCGCTCATCGGAATCCTCGCGTCGCTCAATGTCGCACTCTTCGTGTTCAACCTCATCCCGCTGTTGCCGCTCGACGGAGGGCATGTCGCCGTCGCCATCATCGACTGGATTCGCGTTCGAATCGCTCGAGTGTTCGGTCGCCCCGACCCGGTCCCGATTGACACCGCCCGACTTGTCCCGATCACCGTCATCGCCAGCACGATTCTCATTGGTATGAGCGCACTGCTCATATACGCGGATATCGTCAAGCCCATCACTCTCGGCCCGTAGCGGAGTACGCTGGCAACGTGCCTGCAGTGAACATCGGAACACCGCGAGTCGTTGAAACGCTCGCCCCTCGTCGTAAATCGCGCCAGATCAAGGTCGGCAAGGTCATGGTCGGTGGTGACGCACCCGTCTCGGTGCAGTCGATGACAACAACCAAGACGACCGACATCAACGGAACTCTCCAGCAGATCGCGGAACTCACCGCGTCGGGTTGCGACATCGTTCGCGTCGCCGTCCCCAGCCAGGACGACGCCGACGTTCTCCACATCATCGCGAAGAAGAGCCAGATCCCGGTCATCGCGGACATTCACTTCCAGCCCAAGTACGTCTTCCAGGCGATCGACGCCGGTTGTGCCGCGGTTCGTGTCAACCCCGGAAACATCAAGCAGTTTGATGACAAGGTCGGCGAAATTGCCAAGGCAGCAAAGGACGCCGGCGTCTCGATTCGCATCGGTGTGAACGCCGGTTCACTCGACCCCCGCCTGTTGCAGAAGTACGGTCGCCCGTCGGCGGAGGCACTCGTCGAGTCCGCCGTTTGGGAAGCCAGTTTGTTTGAGGAACACGACTTCCACGACTTCAAGATCTCGGTCAAGCACAACGACCCGATTGTCATGGTCAAGGCGTACCGCCAGCTCGCGGAACGCGGCGAATGGCCGCTGCACCTGGGTGTTACCGAAGCCGGCCCCGCATTCCAGGGGACCATCAAGTCAGCAACCGCGTTCGGCATCCTCCTCGCGGAAGGCATCGGTGACACCATTCGTGTCTCGCTGTCGGCCCCGCCGGCGGAAGAGGTCAAGGTCGGACTCAAGATCCTCGAATCCCTCAACCTGCGTGAGCGCAAACTCGAGATCGTCTCGTGCCCGTCGTGCGGACGTGCACAGGTCGACGTGTACACGCTCGCCGAGGACGTCACCAAGGGACTCGAGGGCATGACCGTCCCGCTGCGCGTCGCTGTCATGGGATGTGTCGTCAATGGTCCTGGCGAAGCTCGTGAAGCTGACCTCGGTGTCGCATCCGGCAACGGAAAGGGCCAGATCTTCGTCAAGGGTGAGGTCATCAAGACCGTGCCCGAATCGGAAATCGTCAAGACTCTCATCGAAGAGGCGAACCGAATCGCCGCCGAGATGCCGGCCAGTGCGACCGGCACCCCCGAGGTCACCGTCTCCTAACCCGCCGAAACGGTAGGGTTGAGGCGTGGTGACCCGACTTTCTCAGCTGTTCGTTCGCACTCTGCGCGAGGACCCCGTCGACGCGGAGGTGACGTCGCACAAGCTTCTTGTGCGCGCGGGATACATCCGCCGCCAAGCGCCGGGAGTGTTCGCGTGGTTGCCGCTCGGGCTCAAGGTTCGTCGCAAGGTTGAACAGGTCATTCACGAGGAAATGGAGCGCGCCGGCGCCCA
>JBDLPW010000102.1:0-2636 GCA_039800905.1 Actinomycetota bacterium
TTCATCGACCCTGCCGAAGAGCAGCCTGACCTCACCCGCGCGGTTGAGGTCTCGAACGATGAGCCTTTCATTCTTCACCCGGGCGAGTTCGTCCTCGGCAGCACCTTTGAACTGGTCACCCTGCCCAACGATGTCGCCGCACGACTCGAAGGCAAGTCGTCACTCGGTCGCCTTGGTTTGCTTACTCACTCGACCGCGGGATTTGTTGACCCCGGTTTCTCGGGACACGTGACTCTGGAACTGTCGAACGTCGCAACCCTGCCCATCAAGCTGTGGCCGGGAATGAAGATCGGCCAGTTGTGCTTCTTCCGTTTGACGTCGGAGAGCGAAAACCCCTACGGAAGCGAAAAGTACGGCAGCCGTTACCAAGGACAGCGCGGGCCGACAGCTTCGCGTTCGTGGAAGAACTTCCACAAGACCGCGCTCTAAACGGCGATTCGTCTCGCCACAAAGAACGACGCAATCGCGCCGATGACGGCTGCGATGACGATTGCGCCCGTTCCGGTTGCCGCATACGACGTTTCACTGAATGCGAGTCCATTAATCAGTAATGCGACCGTGAATCCGATCGACGACACAGTCCCGACGAGCCAAATGTCCCCGCGGTTCAAAGTCTCGTCCCGGCGTGCACCGAAGAACCTTTCGGCAATCCAGACGAACAGGGTGATGCCGATGGGCTTGCCTACCAGTAACCCAACGACGATTCCGGCGAACACGGGCGAAGTTGTTGCGCACACACCGATCACGGACAGGTCGACTCCAGCAGAGACCAGTACGAAGGCGGGCACTGCGACATATGACGAAATTGGCTGGAACAGGTTCAACGCGCGATCCGCGAGTGAACCTTTCGCTGATCGTCTGGTGGATAACAACAATCCGATGACAACACCCGCGATAGTTGCGTGAATGCCGGATTGGTACACAAGCCACCACGAAACGAGCCCCAGTAACGTGAGCACAACGGGGTGCCCAAATCGAGTCCGCTGGATCGCCCACAACACAACAATGGTTGCCACGGCGAACCCGAGCATCACCGCGTCGATGTCGGGTGTGTAAAAGATGGCGATGACGACAATGGCTCCGAGGTCGTCAACGACCGCCAATGCGAGCAAAAACGCACGAAGAGCTGGCTTGGACTTTGGCGCGACCAACGCGAGAACTGCGAGTGCGAATGCAATGTCCGTCGCCATAGGGATTCCCCAGCCGACTGCGGTGTCCGATCCCGCATTGAAAGCGGCAAAAATACCCGCGGGCAACACCATTCCTCCGAATGCGGCTGCAACGGGAACGAGTGCCTTGCGCGGCGAATTCAGCGAACCGACGGTGAACTCGTGGCGTAATTCGATTCCCACCACGAGAAAGAAGATGGCAAGAAGGAAATCGGCCGCCCAGTCGTGGACGGTGAGTGTGGTCCCAGGAACACCGAATTCAATGTGCGTGAGAGCTGAATATGCGCCGCCGAGAGGAGAATTCACCCATGCGATAGCAAAAACGGCGACTGCTACGGTGATAACCCCAGAGCGGGTTTCAGCCGTCAATACCCGCGTGAGCCACGAAGTTATGCGCTCGCGCATGCGTTATGACAGTTTCTGTTCCACGAGCTGCTCGTGCTGCCACACCAACCACGGACTAAACATGAACGGTGCGTTGGCAATTGCGGTGGCCAATGCGGAAGGTGAAATCCAACGCCATTCGGCGACCTCGTCGTCCGCTGGATTCGGTTCGCTCGTCGCAACCGCCGCGTAAACCGGACAAATCTCGTTCTCAACGATGCCCGAGGCGTCCACCGCGCGGTAACGGAAGTCCGGCAAAATCACGTGAATGTTGTCAATCGCCATGCCGAGTTCGCGGTCGGCTCGACGACGAATCGCACCCTCGACGTCCTCGCCGGGTCCGGGGTGGCCACAGAACGAGTTGGTCCACACTCCGGGCCAGGTCGACTTTGACAACGCTCGACGTGTAAGAAGGACTTCGCCCGCGGCGTTCGTGACGTGACACGAAAACGCGAAGTGAAGAGGGGTCGCGAAATCGTGCACAGTCGCTTTGGGCGCGGTCCCAATCGGGGCACCCGACTCGTCCACGAGGACTACTAACTCTTCGGCACTCATCTCTCTCAGGCTATCCTGAGAGAGTGCCGCGGGTAAACACCCGTTGAAGGAGGTCCACGTGAGTCGTTTGAGTCTGTACTCCACGGTGGCCCAGAAGTCGGCATCGCTTGTGATTCGCGACTATTCGACGTCCTTCGGGCTTGCGTCTCGAATCCTGGAACGCGAATCGCGCCAGCACATCGAGAACATTTATGCCCTCGTGCGACTGGCGGATGAGATCGTGGACGGGGTAGCGGTCGAGGCAGGTCTCGATAACTCACAAGTGCGCCGCGCGCTCGACGATCTCGAACGTGACACGTACCAGGCGATGGAGTCGGGGTATTCGACCAATCTCATCGTGCACGCGTTCGCACTCTCCGCTCGCGCGGTGGGTATTACTAGGGACATCGTGGAACCCTTCTACACGTCGATGCGCATGGACCTCAGCGATCGTGTCTACACAGCAGAGTCTTTTGCGACCTATGTTTACGGCTCCGCCGAGGTTGTCGGACTAATGTGCCTCGCGGTTTTTGTTCGCGACAACAAGCC
>JBDLPW010000103.1:0-8937 GCA_039800905.1 Actinomycetota bacterium
ATTCGGTTGACGTCGGGGTGAGCGGTCAGAGGACCGCCCGCTTCGGCCCCGTAACCGAAGACGACGTTGAACACGCCGTCGGGGATTCCGGCCTGCTTGGTGAGGTCGGCGAAGAAGCTCGCGGTCAGCGGCGTCCACTCGGCGGGCTTGAGGACCACGGTGTCACCAGCGGCAAGTGCGGGACCGATCTTCCACGTCGCGAGCATGAGCGGCGCGTTCCACGGGGTGATGAGAACCGCGACACCGGACGGGTCCCACGACACGATGTTCGTGTGCCCTCGAGTGTCGAACGGCTCGTGGTGAAGTTCGTTGATCGCCCACTCAGCGAAAAAGCGGATGTTCATCGCGACACGAGGCATGACTCCGCGCAGGTGCGAGCGCAACAGTGAACCGTTGTCGAGCGTCTCGATGTTCGCGAGGGTCTCGATGTTTTCCTCGACGAGTTCGGCGAGGCGCAGCAATTTTTCGCCGCGAGCCTTCGGGCCCATCTTCGCCCATCCGGGGAACGCGGTCTTCGCTGCTGCGACCGCGAGGTCAACCTCACGTTGACCACCGCGAGCGATGTCACCGAGGAAGGTGCCATCGATGGGGGATGTGTTGACGTACGTTTCTGCAGATTCAACGCGCGCGCCGTTGATGTAGTGGCGCGTGTCGATGTTGGCGCCGGCTACTTCGATCGTGGTCACGGGACCTGCCTCACTTCGTCGTGGAAAGAATAATCATTCGCATACTAACGATTTCAGTGTACTTTTACAATAATGAGGAGTGGAATTCTCGAAAGGATTCACATGTCAACGCACCGCCCCCGTATCGCAATCCTTGCCCGCTTCGCCGAGAGCACGTCCGCGACCAGGTACGCCGCCATCGTGACGGCTCGCCGGCTGGCCGAACTCGTGTGGGCTGCGGGCGGAGAACCGTTGACCATGCTGCCCGTAGCCGGCGCAGACCTCGACGAGCGCATGCGCGGAGTCGACGGCGTCCTCATGCCGGGAGGCGCGGACATCAACCCGCGCACCTATGGTCAGGATGTTGCATCCGAGCACGTGTACGACGTTGACGACCTCGCCGACGAGGCGGACATCGCTCTCGTCAAATGGGCACTGCAGTCGGGGCTTCCCTACTTTGCGATCTGCCGTGGGCTTCAGATCACCAACGTCGCCCTGGGTGGCACGTTGATTCAGCACATGGACGTACCGCACCTGCATCACGTTGCCCCCGTCACCTTCGATTCGCATGTGGGTGATTTGGGGCTGTCAACCGCAACCGTTCAGGCGTCGTGCTACCACCACCAAATCATCGACGACGTGGCACCCGGCATCGAGGTCATTGCGCGTTCAGCCGAAGGCTATGTCGAGGCCGTCAAGGTTCCCGCCGCTGGCTGGGCGTTCGGTGTTCAGTGGCACCCAGAGGACAACTTCGACACCAACGCTCCGCAGCTCGAGATGCTGCAGCGATTCGTGTTGGAAGCCGCGAAGGCGAACTAGCCCTCGATCTTGGCGGTGATGGCGCGAAGCGAATCCGCCAGGGCACGACGCTGACCCTTTGCCACGGGTTCCACGACTTCAACTTCATGCTTGTTGAATTCGGGGAAAAGCTTTTCCATCAGTTTGTGTCCGGCGGGCAGCAACGTGACAATGACAAGTCGGCCGTCCTCGGCACTACGCGAGCGCTTGGCGAGGCCCATTTTTTCCAGGGTCGTTAGTACGCCGGTGAGTGTCGCCTTCGAGATGCTCGCCTCGGCCGCGATCTCGCGTGTCTCGGCCGGCTCCCAAATCCAGGTGACCCAGAGGACGACGAAAGCGGTCCACGACAATCCTGACTCAGCGAGGACTGTGCGCTCGAAGTGATTGCGGACGGCGCTCGCGGCGCGGAACAGGTTCGACGTCACAGCCATCGCCTCGAAATCCAGCGTCATGTGGCTCAAGCGATTGGCGACGCGGGACTCTGTCTCCGTGAGGGTGTGGCTGCCGGTCATTCGTATCCTAAATATCGGTTCGGTCTATTCTTACCGAACCTCTTGACGAGCCTGCGGGGTTTGTGGTTAGTATTGTTTATATTATTCGTATCCGAACAATCTCAATGAGGAGAAATCATGGCAACGCAGTCGCTCGCCGATCTCGACCTTTTCGACAAAGGTGCCCCCTGGGAGCTTTTCAAGGAACTCCGCGAGACGCAGCCCGTTCACTGGACCGACGAAACTGACGGCGGCTCCGGCTTCTGGTCGGTGATGAAGTACCACGACATCGTCGCCGTGCTCCGTGACCCCGAGACTTTCACCTCGACGCACTTCACGAACCTCGAAGAACTCGACGCTGAGCAGGAAGAGGCACGCCGTTCGCTCATCGACTCGGACGGAACCCGCCACCGCGCTCTGCGCCGTCTGCTCCAGGGCGAGTTCACCCCCAACAACGTCGCCAAGTACGAGACGTTCCTCCGTGGTCTGACCGCGACGACCCTCGACCAGGCGTTCGCCAAGGGAGAGTTCGACTTCCTCCAGGACGTCGCCGCCGACTTCCCCATTCGCGTTCTCTCGCGTCTTCTCGATGTACCTGACTCGGACATCGACAACATCATCCGTTGGGGTAACGCGATGATCGGTAACTCCGACCCCGAACTCACCTCGATGCTGCCGACCGACCCCGAGAGCGAGAAGTTCCGTCTCGTTCCGTTCCGCTCGCCGGCCGCCCTCGAAGTGTTCGCATACGGTGACGAACTCCGCCGCCAGCGCCTCGGACACAACGGAGTCGACCTCGTCTCGAAGATGGTCAACCAGACCCCGATGGACGGAATCCCGTTGTCGGAGCGAGAGTTCCACACCAACTTCCTGCTGCTCATCGTCGCTGGTCACGAGACGACACGTCAGACAATCGCACACACGATGAGCAACCTCATCGATCACCCCGAGGTAATTGCATATCTGCAGGAGAACCCGCAGGATATCGCGTGGGCGGTCGAGGAATTCCTCCGCATGGCGAGCCCCGTCTACCACTTCCGTCGCACCGCGACCAAGGACGTCGAGTTCCGTGGGCAGAACATCAAGAAGGGCGACAAGGTTGTCGTCTGGTTCGCTTCGGGTAACTACGACGACGAGGTCTTCGCGAACCCGCACAAGATGAACCCGACCCGTATGCCGAACGAGCACATGTCGTTCGGTCGCGGTGGCCCTCACCTCTGTCTCGGAAATGCTCTTGCCCGCATCGAGCTCATCATCATGTTCGAAGACCTCATCGGTCGCATTTCGAGCATGGAGCGCACCGCACCGATCGAGTACCTGCACTCGAACTTCGTGCACGGCGTCAAGGGCATGCCCGTCAAGGTTTCTCTCCGCTAGTTAGGGACAACAACACGAAAGGCCTCGCGCGAGCGGGGCCTTTCGTTTGGGATCAGCAGCTAAACGAGCTTGGCGACGCGAGTAAGGAACGCGTCAATCAACTTGTACGTGCGCTCTTCACCGGCCTTGTCCTCGGCCCACGTTTGTGCCTGCATGATCTCGGGGTCCTGGTTGTCCTTGAGGACGAGCGGCACGCCGCCCTCGTCAAGCCAACCCTTGAGTGCGGCACCGTCCAGTTCGGGGTGGAACTGCACCGCGAGCGAATTGTTGATGACGAACGCCTGCGAGGCGACCGGGTTGCGCGCGATTTCCGTCGCCCCGGGCGGAACCTGCCAGCGGTCGTAGTGGAACTGGAACCACGGGCCGTTGGGGACCAACGACTGGTCGTCGCTCCACACATACGTCCACCCGATTTCCGGGTGTTGGCCGGGCGCGACCGAACCGCCCATGGCTCGAGCCATCAGCTGGCCGCCGAAGCAGATTCCCAAAACGGGCCGACCGGCGCTGACGAGCGTGCGACACATCTCGAGTTCCGGTGTCAGCCAGTTGCCGATGCATCCGTCGTCCCACGCACCCCACGGAGCACCGAGGAACACAACGAGATCAAAGTCGTCGGGATTAGGGAAATCGACGGAGATGTTCGGTTCACGGAACGACGTCTCGGGGACGACGAGGAACTCGGTGATCTCGAATCCGTGGTGTTCGAGTCGGCGGCCGACCGGGCCCGTGGGGCTCACGTGGTCGTGCTGAATGACGAGGGCTTTCATGGTGACTCCTTTGAAGCAACTCTGCTTCCGAGACTATTGTGACTCACAGGGGTGATTGACTACAATTCATTTGTGCCCTAACGATATCGTTACGGGTACATATTTGCCACAAAGGAGTTGCAATGGTTAGCGATCTCACAAAACTTCGAGACGACCTCGGCGAGCGCGGTATTGACGTTCTGCGCGTCATGTACGCCGACGTTCTCGGTATCGCCCGATCCAAGGACATCCTCGTCAGCCAACTCGACAAGGCGGCCCACAACGGACCCGCATTCAGCCAGGGTGTGTGGACGACCACGACAGGCGGTGAGTTCCACGAGGCGAACGGCATCGCGAACGACGGTCTGCAGGACTTCTTCACTCAGATCGTTCCCCGCACCATCTCGCCGCTCGCTTGGGAACCGGGTGTCGCGTACGTCATCGGTGACGCGTTCAACCCGGACGGCAAGCCCAACATGATGTCGCCCCGTTCGGTCCTCGAAAAGGTTATCGAGAGCTATAAGCGACTCGGACTCAGCCCCGTTGTCGGACCGGAACTCGAGTTCTACATCTCGACACTCGACGAGAACGGTAAGTACCGCCGATTCGTCAACGAGACTGGTCGCGTCTACACCACCGGTTCGCAGGTCGACCCCGACGGCGACTTCCTGCACCTCATGCGCATGCTCGACAACCTCAACATCGGTGCGTTCGCGGGGAACCACGAATTCAGCCCCAGCCAGTACGAAATCAACCTGTGGCACTCCGAGGCGCTCGACGCCGCCGACCGCACGTTCTTCTTCAAGGCGGCCGTCAAGGACATCATCGCCAAGCGCGGCAAGCACGCCACATTCCTCGGCAAGCCGTGGAGTGACGAGGGTGGCTCTGGTTTCCACCTCCACTTCTCGATCACTGACGCCGACGGCATCAACCTCATGCACGATGGTCGAGGCAAGTTGTCGGCCGCAGCGAAGTTCCTCATCGCGGGAATCACCAAGCACGCCAACGCACTGACCGCATTCACCAACCCGACCGTCAACGCGTTCAAGCGCCTTGGGCCCGACACGCTCGCGCCGTACCGCTCGAACTGGGGCTACGACAACCGTTCGTGCATGGTTCGCGTTCCGCCGGAGCGCGGCCAGGGCACCCGCCTCGAGATCCGCGTCGGTGACGGTGCAGCAAACCCATACCTTGTCATCGCAGCGATCCTTGCCGCCGGTCTTGACGGAATTGTCAACGAACTCGAGTGCCCTGACGACGCAGTCGGCATGGCCTACGACAACGAAGGGGCACCGGTACTGCCGCAGACCTTCACCGAGGCACTGGACGCGCTTGAGGCGAACGACGCCTTGCGCACCCAGATGTCGCCCGAGCTCATCAACGTCCACATGGTTCTCAAGCGTGACGAGATCAAGCGCTATGAGGAAGCGGTCAAGGACCCTTCAACACGCGAAGTCACCGATTGGGAAATCAAGGAATACGGCTCGGCCTACTAAGGCAATAAAGGAAGCCCGGCGGTCTCTGCGACCAGCCGGGCTTCCTTTATATGGATGTCGTTAGATCGAGGGGTTCGATCCGAGGTCGGCGACGAGAGTTCCGCCATTGAAGGTGGTTCCGACCTCACGGAAGTACCCACCGAGAATTTCACCCACCGGCAGGATCGAGCCGAGCTCGTCCCACTGTGAGTCGCCCAGGGTCAGTTCCGCGGTTCCACCCCACGCGGGACCGAGATCGAGGTCGACGCCACCCATGGTGATTAACTGGTCGAGCGAGTTGCCCGCACCCGGGGTGATCGAGGGAACCCAGCGGCTGTGCAGCATCTTGTGTCCGTTGACGAAGCCGTTGCTTTCAACCGGGCCGGTCAGCGTGACCTTCGCCGAGGCGAGTCGGTGGTCGTAGGCAGCGAGACTCGCACCGAACTTGGCACCCTTTTCGAGTCGCGGAGTCGCCTTGCCACGGTTGTACACGCGGGTGGAGTGCATCGAGCCGAGCTTCTTGGGGTAACCCTGGAACCAACCACGAGCCATCGCAAAGTCCTTTGTCACCCAGATCGCGACGCAACGGCTGTAGGTGACGCCCTCGTACTTACAACGGACGACAACGAACGTCTCCATGTACTGCGAACGGTCGGGGTCGAGCAGTTCCTCGAAGTCGTCGCTGCACGACTGCCAGTCGGCCCAGATGAGGGCGACGGCACCCGGCTGTTCGTCGGCCAGTTCGAGCTCCGGCGGCAGAATCGCGCGCACGTTGGCGGGGTCGGTCAGGTACTCGACGGTGAGTAGCGTGCCCGAGTAGTGCCACGGCATGTCAGGGATGATTGCGCTTTTCCCAGTGGGGGTTTTCGGCGCAAGGAAACCTTTTAGTTCGCTCATGAGTCCCGATTGTAGCGGTCATTCGTATCCGAACAAATAGTCCGCGATAAATCCACCGCAAAAATATTCCATATCGGAATGCTTGATTTAGACCTCAAACTTGGGCATGATGAACATGTCGTTCACATCCGAACGATTTTTTATGAACTCAATGAGGAGATCACACTATGTCGTCGACAAAAGAGAAGGGCGAAGGCCTTAAGAAAGGCAAGCTCGGCGTTGCGGGTATCGCCTTCTTCGTTGTGGCCGCTTCGGCGCCCATGGCGGGTATGACGGGAACAGTCCCCGTCGCCTCCGTTCTCGGTAACGGAACTGCAGTTCCTGGCGCGTTCGTCGCCGTCGGTCTGATCCTGATGCTGTTCAGCGTCGGTTTCACCGCCATGAGCCACAAGGTCACCAACGCCGGTGCGTTCTTCGCATACGTCGGCAAGGGGCTCGGAACCAACTGGGGCGTCGGTTCGGCATTCGTGTCGATCCTCGCGTACATCACGGTTCAGCTCGCTGTCTACGGATTCTTCGGAGCCATCGCCAGCGCGTTCTTCGACCCGCTCCTCGGAATCGGACTCGGCTGGCTAGGTTGGTGCGTCATCTCGTGGCTCGCAGTCACGGGACTCTCGCTCCTTTCGGTTGATGTCGGCGCCAAGTTCCTCGGTGTCCTCACCTCGCTCGAAATCCTGTCGCTGCTCATCACGGGTGTCGCGATCCTCGTCAAGGGCGGACCCGAGCCGATCAACTTCGCAGCATCGTTCGACCCCAACCTGATCTTCGCTGGTGGATTCGCCGGTACCGCTGGTATCGCACTGTCGTTCGCGTTCGCATCCTTCATCGGATTCGAATCGACCGCTATCTACGGTGAAGAAGCGAAGGACCCGAAGAACACCGTTCGTCGTGCCACCTACCTCGCGGTTGGTGTTATTGCTGGTCTGTTCACTCTCGTCAGCTTCGCGATGGTCACCGGGCTCGGATCGAGCACCTACATCGACCAGATTCTCTCGCTCTCGGCCGTTGACGGTGCACCGCTCGTCAATCCCGCGAACGTTCTCTTCTCGCTGGCAACGTCGGCAGTCGGACCGTGGATGGCTCAGGCGATGAACATCTTCCTCATCACCTCGATGTTCGCAGGCCTCCTCGCCTTCCAGAACGCCGCGTCGCGCTACTTCTTCGCAATGGCACGTGGTGGCGTACTTCCCAAGGCTCTGGCTTCGGTCAACGGTCGCGGCGCCCCGCAGGGTGGTGTCATCGCCACCTCGGTTATCGCAATCGTCGTCATGGTCCTGTTCTTCGCGAACAACCTCGACCCCGTCCTGCACCTGTTCTACTGGACGTCGACCGTCGCGGTTCTCGCGATTACCCTCGTCGAGATCCTCGTCTCGGTTGCGGTCATGGCGTACTTCCGCAAGAACGGTGGGGCAAACGCCTGGCAGGCGATCGTCGCACCGGCGCTCGCAACCGTCGGTATGGCGCTCGCGATGTACCTCATCATGGCTCGCTTCAACCTGCTCGCAGGAACGGTCGCTGACGGTGTAGACCCGACGCTTCCGGAAAGCGCGTTCCAGTTGAGCTCGCTCGGTTGGTTCCTCGTGGCACTCCCGTTCATCATGTTCGTCGTCGGCATCGTGTCGGGCGTCGTCAACAAGAACGAGAACAAGTCGCTCGTCGAGGACATGTCCTAAACACAGTTCCAACGGAGAAGGCCCCCACCGATTGGTGGGGGCCTTCCTCGTTTGTGCGAAGGGGGTGGGGTAGTTCGTTACAGCTTGATATAGGTCGTTTTGAGTTCGGTGTACTTCTCGAGCGCGTGGCGCGACTTGTCGCGACCGTTGCCTGACATCTTGAAGCCGCCGAAGGGAACCGTGAGGTCACCTTCCTCATAGCAGTTGACCCACACGGTGCCGGCGCGGATGCGACGAGCGAGACGGTGAACGGTGGACACATTCGCGGTCCACAGTCCAGCCGCCAGTCCGTATTCGGTGTTGTTCGCGACGCGGATGGCCTCGTCCTCGTCTTTTACTGTCGTGACGGACAGAACGGGACCGAAGACCTCGTTCTGTGCGAGTGACGAGTCGGGGTGCACGTTGGTGAACACGGTCGGTTGGTAATAAGCACCGCCGGCGAGCGCACCGCTGAGGTCGATCGCACCACCGCCGATCTCCAGCTTCGATCCGTCGGCGAGGGCTCGGTCAACGTGTTCCTGCACCTCGGCTCGGCGCGACATCGATGCGAGCGGTCCCATCTTGGTCGCCGTGTCGAACGGGTCACCCGGCTGGTAGTGCTTTGCCGCGGCGAGAACGCCGGCAATGACCTCGTCGGCGACGTCCTGGTGGACAATCAATCGCGACGGGGCAGTGCACATCTGTCCGGTGTTGAAGAAGATTCCCCACGCGGCGGTGTCGATGGCGGTCTGCAGGTCCGGTGCGTCGGGGAGGATGATGTTTGGCGACTTGCCACCGAGTTCCAACCACACGCGCTTGAGGTTCGACTGTGCGGC
>JBDLPW010000104.1:0-14843 GCA_039800905.1 Actinomycetota bacterium
CAGGCGCTGCTCGATCTCGCAACCGAGCTCGAGGGGCACCCCGACAACGTTGCGCCGGCTCTGTTTGGTGGACTGACCATCGCGTGGACTACCCCGAACGGGCCCAAGCACAAGAAGCTCATCGTCCACCGCGGAGTCTCGCTGCTCGTTGCCGCCCCGCGCAACATCACGATGAGCACCAAGTTCGCCCGCAGCCTGCAGCCCGAACAGGTTCCGCACGAGGACGCCATCTTCAACGTGTCGCGATCCGCGCTGCTCATCGCCGCACTGATCCAGAGTCCGGAACTGTTGCACGAAGCGACCGAAGACAAGTTGCACCAGGACTACCGCGCGGAAGCGATGCCCGAGACGAATGCGCTCGTTCACAAATTGCGTGACGCCGGGTTCGCCGCGGTGGTGTCCGGCGCCGGTCCCTCCGTTCTCGTCCTCACCGACGATCCGGTCGAACGCAAGCGCGCGGCCGAACTGATTGAAGCCACCGACGGTGCCGAGTGGGAGTGTCTCATGCTCGCTGTCGATTTCAAGGGTGCTACTGTTGTAGTACTGCCCGCTGGCTCCGATAGCTAAATCGGCGTCCGAGCAGGTTTCGCCTCACTCCATCGCATGTCGCGTTTTCGCGGCTGACCACGCTGGCGTGAACACATCTAAGGAGTAACACTATGGAAAACGAAAACAACGAGGTTGTTGTCGACAACGCCGAATCAACCGAATCGGCACCCCGCAAGCGCGCACCGCGCCGCGCGGTCAAGAAATCCCCTGACGCACCCATCGAGGTGACAGAGGGCCAGGCCGCATCGGACAACGCCGAGTCGTCGAACGACGCACCCGCCGAGGGCGACGCGCCCGCAGACGGTGGCCGTTCGCGAAGCCGCAGCCGTGGCCGTGGCCGCGGTGGCAACAAGAGTGAGAACGCCGAAGGCGACTCGAACGAGAACTCGGATGCACCTGCCGGTGACGACGAGGGCCAGTCGGAAGGCGGCCGTGGCCGTCAGCGCAACCGCAAGCGCGGCCGTGGACGCGACGACGACTTCGACGCCGTCTCGGACGACGACGTTTTAATCCCCGTCGCGGGAATCCTTGACATCCTCGACAACTACGCGTTCGTTCGCACCGCCGGTTACCTTGCCAGCCCCGCCGACATTTATGTCGCGCTTGGTCAGGTCAAGAAGTACAACCTGCGTCGCGGCGACGCGATTGTCGGTGCGATTCGCCAGCCGCGCGACAACGACTTCCAGAACCGTCAGAAGTACAACGCTCTCGCGACGATCGACTTCGTCAACGGCGCTGCACCGGAAGAGGCTGTCACCCGTGACGACTTCGCCGACTTGACGCCGATCCACGCGACCGAGGGGCTCGGTCTGCACGGACGTTTCGACTGGGTCAAGAAGGGCGAGCGCGTTCTCGTTGATGCTCCCGCCGGCGCGACCCGCACAGCAGTCATCCGTGACCTCGCCGCCGAAATTTCGGCCAGCGCGACTGACGCACACCTCATGGTCGTTGTGTCGGACGGCCTCCCCGAGGATGTCACGGCTCTCGGCCGTGGTGTTCGTGGCGAGGTTGCCGCGTCGTCGTACGACCGCCACGCTGACGAGCACGTCACCGTTGCCGAACTTGCTGTTGCCCGCGCCAAGCGTCTCGTCGAAAAGGGACACCACGTTGTCGTCCTCATCGACTCGCTGACCCGCGTCGCCAAGAGCCAGCTCGCTGTCATCCAGGGCTCGCGCCCGATCGGTGACGGACCGGTTGACTCGGCTGTCTTCGCCGCAACCAAGCGCCTCTTCGGCGCTGGCCGTTCGCTCGAAGCCGGCGGTTCGCTGACCGTCATCGCGACCGTTGACAACCAGACCGATGGTTTCCCCGGGGCCGTTCGCGAGGAACTGCTCGACATCGCCACCGGCACCGTCACCCTCTAAGGATCGTCATGCTCGACTCGATCGAGGGACTCCTCGCCGAACACGCACAGCTCCAAAAGGATCTGGCGGACCCGTCTGTGCACACGGATCCCGCGCGTGCCAAGAAGTTGAACCGACGTTATTCGGAACTCAACGCGATCGTCACGACCCACGACCAGTTGGTCGCGGCGCGCGACGACCTTGTCGCCGCCAAGGAACTGGCCAAGGACGACCCAGCATTCGCCGAGGAAATCCCCGCGCTCGAGGCGTCGATTCCCGAACTCGAAGAGAAACTCCGTCGCCTGCTTATTCCGCGTGACCCCGACGACGGTCGTGACGTCATCATGGAAATCAAGGGTGGCGAAGGTGGCGCGGAAAGCGCCTTGTTCGCTGCCGACCTGCTTCGCATGTACACGCAGTATGCGGACAGCCGCGGATGGCGTGTTGAAATCCTCGACAAAACCGAGTCCGACCTCGGCGGGCTGAAGGACGTTCAGGTTGCCATCAAGGCGAACGCGTCCGATCCCGCCAACGGCGCGTGGGCTCGCCTCAAGTACGAGGGTGGTGTTCACCGCGTTCAGCGCGTTCCCGCCACCGAGACCCAGGGTCGCATTCACACCTCGACGACCGGTGTTCTCGTCTTCCCCGAAGTCGATGTGCCTGAAGAAATCGAGATCAACCCCAACGACTTACGTATCGACGTGTTCCGCTCCGGCGGCCCGGGCGGTCAGTCCGTCAACACGACCGACTCGGCTGTTCGCATCACGCACGTCCCGTCCGGGATTGTTGTGTCCTGCCAGAACGAGAAGAGCCAGATTCAGAACAAGGAATCGGCGATGCGCGTTCTGCGTGCGCGACTGCTCGCGAAGCAGCAGGAAGAACTCGACGCCGTCGCGTCGGACGCCCGCAAGAGCCAGATTCGTGGAATGGACCGCTCCGAGCGCATCCGCACGTACAACTTCCCCGAGAACCGCATCGCGGATCACCGCACGGGGTACAAGGCGTACAACCTCGACCAGGTGATGAACGGTGCTCTCGAACCCATCATCGAATCCTGCATTCAGGTCGACGAAGAAGCCCGACTCAAGGCTTTGACGGAGTCCTAATGAACGTCGGCGAGCTCGTCACCGCACTCGCCGAACGTTTCGGTCGTGCCGGTATTGCCTCCGCTCTCGCGGACGCCGAGTTGGTCGTTGGTTTCGTGACCGGCTGGACCCGCGGCGAGGTATCGGCGAAAGCGTTCATGGGCGCCGAGTTGTCGCCTGAGATCGTCGCGGAAATCGAAGCCATCGCGGTTCGCCGTGAAGCGCGCGAACCGCTGCAGCACATCACCGGGCAGTCACCGTTCCGCCACCTCGTGCTGGAGGTCGGTCCGGGAGTTCTCGTTCCACGCCCAGAGACCGAACTTGTCGCCGAATGGGCGATCGACGCTCTGTTACAGGTACCAAGCCCGAACCCGCTCGCGGTGGATCTGGGAACGGGAACCGGCGCGTTGGCGCTTGCTCTTGCAACCGAGGTACCGCATTCGCGGGTCATCGCTGTCGAACAATTCGACGACGCACTTGTGTGGGCCGGTCGCAACATCGAACGGCTCGGCGACGGGCGTGTCGAACTCGTGCAGGCAGACGCGGCGACCGCGCTGACGGACCTCGACGGAACCGTCGATGTCGTCGTGACGAACCCTCCGTACATTCCCGACGCGGAAAAGCCGGAGGACCCCGAAGTCCTCGGATACGACCCCGAAACCGCGCTATTTGGCGGCGAGGACGGGTTGCGGGACATCCGTACATTCATCGCAACCGCCGCGCGACTGTTGCGCCCCGGCGGTGTCCTCGTCCTCGAACACGGCGACGGTCAGGGCGCCGCCGTTCGAGCAATCGCAACGGAGGCGGGTTTCCGCGGTGCGACCACTCACACCGACCTTGTTCATCGTGAACGGGCACTCACTGCCGTTCGCTAGACCCCTCTCGCTAAACTGACACAAATGAGCACGACGTATTCCTGCGCCGACACGGAAGGCGCCCTCGCCGGGTTGCGCAACGCACGCCGGGCGATCGGTGTGGGGAAGCTCGTGGTTCTGCCAACAGACACTGTGTACGGGATTGCGGCGGATGCTTTTAGCGCGACGGCCGTTGCCGCGTTGCTTGCGGCGAAGGGTCGAGGACGGCAGTCGCCGCCCCCAGTTCTCGTCGGTGCCGTCGCGACCCTGTCTGCTCTTGCCGAGACTGAGACACCGGAGATGACGAAACTCGCGGACGCGTTTTGGCCGGGTGGACTCACCCTCGTGGTCCCCGCGCGAGCCACCCTCGACTGGGATTTGGGCGACACAAACGGAACTGTCGCCGTTCGCATGCCGAACCACCCCATCGCGCTCGAACTCCTCAGTGAGACGGGCCCGCTCGCGGTGTCCAGTGCCAACGCGACCGGTGAACCCGCCGCGCTGACAGTCGCTGAGGCCGAGGCACAACTGGGCGAAAGCGTAGACGTCTACCTGGACGGCGGAACTGCCTCGGACAACCGGGCCGGGTCAACCATCGTCGATTGCACACCGACCGTTGAGGGCAAGCCCGTTCGCATCCTTCGCGACGGGGTCATCTCGCGTGACGCCATCCGGGATGTTGTGGGGGTGATCGACGAATGAATTACATCTACGTCGGGCTCGCCGCCGCGATCATTTCGTTCATCGCGTCGAAGGTGATGCTGAAACTCAGCCACAAGTACAAGATTTATCCCGGCATTCGCGAACGCGATGTGCACACGACCCCGACGCCCAGGCTCGGTGGAATCGCCATCGTCCTCGGTGTGGGTGCTGCGTTCGGGCTGGCGACCGTCTTGCCCGCGTTCGACCGCGTGTTTGTCGACCCCTTGCCCGTCATCGGCATGTCCGTCGCCATTGCGCTGATGGCAATCGTCGGAATCCTCGACGACCTGTACGACCTCGACTGGCTGACAAAACTCGGTGCGCAACTCATTGCCGCGGGTGTCATGGCGTGGTCGGGAATTCAGATTGTCAGCCTGCCGTTCGGCGGAATCATCCTGCTGTCGCCAACGATGTCGCTCATCCTTACGGTGTTCGCAGTCGTGCTCGTCATGAACGCCATCAACTTCATTGATGGACTCGATGGACTCGTCGCCGGTGTCTCGCTCATCGCGGGAACCGTGTTCTTCATCTATTCGTACATCCTCGCGATCGGGCCGGGGCACCAGAACTACTTCAACCTGTCGACGTTGCTGACGGCGTCACTCTGTGGTGCGCTGATTGGCTTCCTGCCCGTCAATTCCTACCCCGCGAAGATGTTCATGGGGGATTCGGGCGCCCTCGTCATCGGGCTCATCATGGCAGGTTCGACGATTTCGGTCACCGGTCAGGTCGACCCCGGCACCATCGACCCCAAGCAGTTCATCCCCGCGTTCATTCCGCTCGCGATTCCGCTGGCAGTCCTGCTCATCCCGTTGCTCGATTTCGGACTTGCCGTCACGCGCCGCCTTGCCAACGGAAAGTCGCCGTTCACCGCCGACCGCAAACACCTCCATCACCGACTGCTCGACATGGGACACACCCACTTGCGCGCGGTGCTCATTCTTTACGCATGGACGTTCGTCGCCGCTGTTGGTGCGTTGTTGTTCATGTTCGTCCGAGCAGCAATCGCGACCGGCTTCCTTGCCGCCGGCCTTGCCGTGACGACATATCTGACCTTTGCCCCGCTTGGGCGTAAGAAAAAGACCAAGCAGGTACTTGACGAATTGGAGGACGCATCATGAGCACCACGATCGAACTCGCCAACAAAGCGATCCGTTCGTCTCTCGTCCTCGGGGGAGTGACCACGCTCTCGATTGGCCTCCTCGGCGGTGTCATCGGCTATTTCATCGACAGCTGGACCGGTGTCGTCAGCGCGCTCCTCGGCGCACTCGTCGCCTTTGTTTTTATGGGCGTGACGGCGATGTCCATCCTGGTGGGGCTCAAGGTTTCACACGGATCCGTCATGTCCGGCGCGTTTTTCGCCATCGTCCTTGGAGCGTGGCTGCTCAAGTTCGCACTTTTTCTCGGTGCGCTGTATCTCATCAAGAATCTGACCGACCTCAACTCGGTTATCGCGTTCATGTGCGTCATCGTCGCGGTCATCGGGGCACTTTTCAGCGATGTAATCGCCATTTCCAGGGCTCGTGTGCCGGTCGTCGACATGATAGGGTCTTAGAAGTGATGCCCATCGAGGTGCGAATCCGCCCCCGAATCTAGGAGACCGCGTTGTTGAACGGACTGACCAGCCTCGTTCTTGCTGAAGGCGTTCAGTTCCACGCTCCCTCGATTTCCGAGTTCTTCCCCGACATCGTCCTCTTCGAGGGCACCCCCTTCGCGATGAACCGCATCATGATCATCCGCATGATCATGGTCACCCTGCTCGTCGTCCTGTTCTGGCTCGGAACTCGCAACATGAAGATCGTTCCCGGTCGCTTCCAGTCACTCATCGAAATGGGACTCGACCTCGTCCGCGTCAACATCGCCGAGGACCTTCTGGGCAAAAAGGACGGCCGCCGCTTCCTGCCGATCCTCACCACCATCTTCTTCCTCGTGTTGTTCCTCAACGTCACCGGTATCGTCCCCGGTTTCAACATCGCTGGTTCGTCCGTCATCGGAATCCCGCTGATTCTCGCGGTGACGGCTTACATCACGTTCATTTACGCGGGACTCAAGAAGCACCCCGGTGCGTTCCTCCGCAACGCACTGTTCCCGCCCGGAGTTCCGTGGTACTTCTACATCGTCGTGACGCCGATCGAACTCGTTTCGACCTTCATCCTGCGTCCCGTCACGCTGACGCTCCGACTCCTCATGAACATGATCGTCGGACACCTCCTGCTGGTCCTTCTCTACTCGGCGACGAACTTCTTCTTCCTCGGGTTCGAGAACGCGTTCGGATATGTGTTCGGTGCGGGCACCCTGGCGTTCGCTATCGCCTTCTCATTCTTCGAAATCCTGGTCGCAGTACTTCAGGCCTACGTTTTCACCCTCTTGACCACCGTCTACCTCCAGCTCGCGCTGGCGGAAGAACACTAACCAACACCTGACCCAAACGGGTCAACAACGGAAGGAAACAACATGGTTCTCGCAGCAATTACGGGAAACATCGCCACCGTCGGCTACGGTCTCGCAGCCATCGGCCCGGCAATCGGCGTGGGTATCGTCGTCGGAAAGACCATCGAGTCGGTTGCTCGCCAGCCTGAACTCCAGGGTCGCCTCACGACTCTCATGTACATCGGTATCGCGTTCACCGAAGCACTCGCCTTCGTTGGTATCGCTACCTACTACATCTTCGCCGCCTAATAAACAAACGTTAAGGATTCGACATGCAGCACGCACTTGTGTGGGCGTCGGAGACGGCTGAAGCCAACACGAACCCCCTGCTCCCGGCGATTTACGACCTCACGTGGTCGGTAATCCCGTTCGCGATTGTTCTTTTCCTGTTCTGGAAGGTTGTCCTCCCGAACATGCAGAAGACGCTCGACGCACGCGCCGAGAAGATCGAGGGTGGCATCGCGCAAGCCGAGTCGGCACAGAAGGAAGCTGCGGAGGCACTCGAGAAGTACAACGCACTTCTCGCCGAGGCTCGCGCGGAAGCAGCCGACGTCAAGGAAAAGGCTCGCGCCGAGGGTGCGATCATTCTCGCCGAGTTGAAGGACCAGGCATCCGCTGACGCCGCCGCGATCACCGCAAAGGCACACCAGCAGATCGAGGCCGAACGCCTTGCCGCCATTCAATCGCTCCGTTCCGAGGTTGGCCAGTTGGCGCTCGACCTCGCCGGCCGAGTCATCGGCGAGCAGGTCAAGGACTCGAAGTCGTCGGCGGCCATCGTCGACCGCTTCCTTGCCGACATCGAAAAGAACGAGAAGAGCAAGTAAATGGGTAGTGCATCACGCATTGCGCTGACCGCTGCGAAGGCCGCGGTCGCGAAGGCGAGCGGACTCAGCACGGCGACCGGTGTCGCTCTGCTCGCCGCTGGTCGTGCCGTCGGCGAAACGCCGGCGTTGCGTGCTGCACTGGCTAACCCCGTCGCTGGCGCCGCCGCCAAGGCTGCTCTCGTGACGGGTGCTCTCGGCACGCTCGACAAGTCCGCTCAGTCGCTTCTGCAAGCAATCGTCGCCGAACGCTGGTCGTCCGCCGACGAAATGCTCGACGGAATCGAAGAGATTGGCATCCGAGTCATCGCGCAGTCGTCCACCGACGACATCGAGGCGGAACTGTTCGCCGTGGGACGTGCCGTTGCGGCCCACCCCGAACTGGAACTCTCGCTCAACTCGAAGCGCGGTTCGGCTGAGGCAAAGACCGCGCTCGTGTCCTCGATTCTCAAGGGGATCTCGGACGCGACCACGGACATCGTTCGCCACTTCGTCAGCTCACCGCGTGGACGCCGAATTCGCACTTTCTTGTCGTTCGCAGAACAGCTCGTCGCTGACCAGCGCGGACGCGGTGTCGCCACCGTGACCGTCGCGCACGCGCTCGACAACGGCCAGAAGGATCGCATTCTCGCGGTACTCAAGGCCCGTTACGGTCGTGACCACCACATCGACGAAATCGTTGACGAGGACATCGTCGGCGGATTCACCATCCAGGTCGGAAACGACACCATTGACGCGAGCATCCGTTCGCGTCTGACAGAACTCTCCTCGAAACTCGCGGGCTAGCTCGCCAACCAAAGGGAAAAACCATGGCTGAACTCACAATCAACCCGGACGACGTCCGCAAGGCGCTGGGCGACTTCGCGAAGTCGTACGAGCCGTCGAAGTCGACCGCGAAAGAAGTTGGTCACGTCATCGACGCCGGTGACGGCATCGCGCACGTCGACGGACTGCCCGGCGCAATGGCGAACGAGCTCATCAAGTTCGAAAACGGGACCCTCGGTCTCGCGCTGAACCTCGACGAGCACGAGATCGGTACCGTTATCCTCGGTGAATTCACCGGCATCGAAGCCGGCCAGGAAGTCACCCGCACAGGCGAGGTCCTCTCGGTAGCAGTCGGTGAAGGCTACCTCGGTCGCGTTGTCGACCCGCTCGGAAACCCCATTGACGGACTCGGTGCTATCAAGTCCGAAGGCCGCCGCGCACTCGAGCTTCAGGCTCCCGGCGTTATGGCTCGTAAGTCAGTTCACGAACCGCTGCAGACCGGTATCAAGGCAATCGACGCGATGATCCCCGTTGGCCGTGGTCAGCGTCAGCTCATCATTGGTGACCGCCAGACCGGAAAGACCGCAATCGCTGTCGACACGATCATTAACCAGAAGTCGAACTGGGAATCGGGCGACGTCAACAAGCAGGTTCGCTGCATCTACGTCGCAATCGGTCAGAAGGGTTCGACCATCGCAGCCGTCAAGGGCGCACTGGAAGAAGCCGGCGCGATGGAGTACACGACGATCGTCGCCGCTCCCGCATCGGACCCCGCAGGTTTCAAGTACCTCGCTCCCTACACTGGCTCGGCCATCGGTCAGCACTGGATGTACGGCGGCAAGCACGTCCTCATCATTTTCGATGACCTGTCGAAGCAGGCCGAGGCTTACCGTGCCGTGTCGCTGCTTCTCCGTCGTCCGCCGGGTCGTGAGGCATACCCCGGTGACGTCTTCTACTTGCACTCGCGTCTGCTCGAGCGTTGCGCAAAGCTCTCGGACGAGCTCGGCGCGGGTTCGATGACGGGTCTGCCCATCATCGAGACCAAGGCGAACGACGTCTCGGCATACATTCCGACCAACGTCATCTCGATCACCGACGGACAGATCTTCCTTCAGTCCGACCTGTTCAACGCCAACCAGCGCCCCGCAGTCGACGTCGGTATCTCGGTTTCCCGTGTTGGTGGTGACGCACAGGTCAAGTCCATCAAGAAGGTTTCCGGAACCTTGAAGCTTGAACTTGCTCAGTACCGTTCGCTCGAAGCCTTCGCGATGTTCGCATCGGACCTCGACGCGGCCAGCCGCCGTCAGCTCGCACGTGGCGCACGCCTCACCGAGCTGCTTCGCCAGCCGCAGTACTCGCCGTACCCCGTCGAGGAGCAGGTCGTTTCGATCTGGGCCGGAACCAAGGGCAAGCTCGACACGATCGAGGTCGCAGACGTTCTTCGCTTCGAAAAGGAACTGCTCGAGCACCTTCGCCGCAACACGAAGATCCTCGACACCCTGCGCGAGACCAACGTTCTTGACGACAAGACCGAAGCTGACCTCGGCACGGCCGTCGACAAGTTCATCGCCTCCTTCCAGGGCGGCAAGAACGGTGGCGTCAAGGCCGGCAAGGAAGAGTTCGAGGCCATGGCCGACTCCGACGTCGAGCAGGCCAAGATCGTCAAGCCCCGCAAGCGCAAGTAATTCACGACTGACCCGAGAGGAGGAGAACCATGGGAGCGCAACTTCGCATCTACCGACAGAAGATTAAGTCGGCACAGACCACGAAGAAGATTACGCGTGCAATGGAGCTCATCTCGGCGTCGCGAATTCAGAAGGCTCAGGCTCGCATGAACTCGGCCGCGCCGTACACGAAGGCTCTGACGCGTGCCGTCACCGCCGTTGCCGTCGGCTCGAACGTTGACCACCCGTTGACGACTGCCTCCGACAGCCCCCGTCGAGCAGCGGTCGTCGTGTTCACGTCGGACCGTGGTCTCGCAGGGGCGTTCTCGTCGCAGGTTCTGCGCGAAACCGGTGAGCTCGCTGAGAAGCTGAAGAGCGAAGGCAAAGAGGTCGTGTACTACCTCGTCGGCCGCAAGTCGGTCAGCTACTTCGCATTCCGTCAGCGCAAGTGGGAACGTGACTGGATCGGTGGAACCGACCGTCCCGAGGTTGAAACAGCGCAGGAAATCGCTGACGCGATCATTGAACACTTCCTCCAGCCCTACGAAGAGGGCGGCGTTGAAGAGATTCACCTCGTGTACAACCGCTTCGTCAACCTCGTCTCGCAGGTGCCGTCGGTACTTCGACTCCTCCCGCTCGAGGTCGTCGAAGCTGAATCCGACGCACCCATCCCGACCGGACACGATGTTCTACCGCTCTACGAATTCGAACCCCACGGTTTCGAGGTTCTCGACAAGTTGCTGCCCGTATTCATCGAGAACCGCATCTTCGCGGCGATGTTGTCGTCGGCCGCAGCCGAGCACGCCGCCCGTCAGAAGGCGATGAAGAGCGCAACGGACAATGCCGACAAGCTCATCCAGAACTACACCCGACTCGCGAACAACGCGCGTCAATCCGAAATCACCCAGCAAATTTCCGAGATCGTCGGCGGCGCCGACGCCCTGGTCTCGGCGAAGTAACCACAGAAAAGAAGGACGAACATGGCCACGAAGACAAAGGCAGCGGTTGGACGTATCGCTCGTGTCACCGGACCCGTTGTCGACATCGAGTTCCCGCACGATGCGATTCCCGACATCTACAACGCGCTCCAGACCACGTACACGCTGGACGGCGTCGAGATCACGCTGACCCTCGAGGTCGCGCAGCACCTCGGTGACGACATCGTTCGTGCCATCGCACTTAAGCCGACCGACGGTCTCGTCCGCGGCCAGGAAGTGACCGACACTGGTGCGCCCATCTCGGTGCCCGTTGGTGACGTCACCAAGGGAAAGGTCTTCAACGTACTCGGTGAAGTCCTCAACGGCGACGGCAAGAAGATCGAAGTCAAGGAGCGTTGGCCGATCCACCGCAAGCCCCCGGCATTCGACCAGCTCGAGTCGAAGACGCAGCTCTTCGAAACCGGTATCAAGGTCATCGACCTTCTGACCCCCTACGTCCAGGGTGGAAAGATCGGTCTGTTCGGTGGTGCCGGTGTCGGTAAGACCGTTCTGATCCAGGAAATGATTCAGCGTGTTGCGCAGGACCACGGTGGTGTGTCCGTATTCGCCGGTGTCGGTGAGCGTACGCGTGAAGGAAACGACCTCATCCACGAAATGGAAGACGCTGGCGTCTTCGACAAGACCGCACTTGTGTTCGGTCAGATGGACGAGCCGCCGGGAACGCGTCTTCGCGTCGCACTCTCGGCACTGACGATGGCGGAATACTTCCGTGACGTTCAGAAGCAGGACGTTCTCCTCTTCATCGACAACATCTTCCGTTTCACCCAGGCAGGTTCCGAGGTGTCGACCCTTCTCGGTCGTATGCCCTCGGCTGTTGGTTACCAGCCGAACCTCGCCGACGAGATGGGTATCCTCCAGGAGCGCATCACGTCGACCCGCGGTCACTCGATCACCTCGCTGCAGGCGATCTACGTTCCCGCTGACGACTACACCGACCCGGCTCCGGCAACCACGTTCGCGCACCTCGACGCCACCACTGAACTTTCGCGTGAGATCGCGTCGAAGGGTCTGTACCCGGCCGTTGACCCGCTGACGTCGACCAGCCGTATCCTCGACCCGCGCTTCATCGGCGCCGATCACTACCGTGTCGCCACGACGGTCAAGCAGATCCTCCAGAAGAACAAGGAACTCCAGGAGATCATCGCGATCCTCGGTGTCGACGAGCTCTCGGAAGAAGACAAGATCACCGTTTCGCGCGCACGTCGCATCCAGCAGTTCCTCTCGCAGAACACCTACATGGCGAAGAAGTTCACCGGTGTTGAAGGTTCGACCGTTCCGCTCAAGGACACCATCGAGTCGTTCGACGCAATCGCCAAGGGTGAGTTCGACCACGTGGCCGAGCAGGCATTCTTCAACGTCGGTGCAATCTCCGACGTCGAGGAGAAGTGGGCTCAGATCCAGAAGGAGAACGGCTAATCATGTCGTCGTCGACGCTCGAGGTGCACGTCGTCGCCGCAGACCGCGAGGTTTGGGCTGGCGAAGCGACCATGCTGGTTGCTCGCACCACCGAGGGAGAACTGGGTATCCTCCCCGGTCACGAGCCGCTTCTCGGCGTGCTCGCATCGGGTGAGGTTCGCATCCACACCGCCGACAACGGCATCATCCTGGCGAAGGCCGACGGCGGGTTCCTCTCCGTCGAGCACAACACCGTCATGGTGGTCGCGAGCCAGGCGGAACTGGCCGCCTAGTGCGCCTGCTGCTTCCGCCCTCGGAAACAAAGCTCAAGGGTGGGCATCCCCAAGCGGGGGTGTCCACCCTCAGTTTTCCCGTTCAGGAACCGGCGCGGCGTGACCTGTTGGTCGCGTTGGAGTCGTGGTCCCGGGAAGAGCCCGAGGTCGCGGCAAAGGCCCTGAAGTTAGGCCCGAAGTCGATCGACGAACTCGCGAACAACGTGTTCACGGATGCTCTGGTCATGCCCGCTATCGAGCGTTACACGGGTGTCCTGTATTCGGCGACGGGGGTTTCGGATTGGACCGCGGAACAGAGCAACTGGGCCGCAGTGAACGTATTTATTCATTCAGCCCTCTTCGGAATCATCTCGTCGACGGACGAGATTCCGGCATACCGACTGTCGTACGACTCCAAGGTGCGTGGGGTCGCTCTGAAGGATTATTGGCTCGGTCAGTTACAGGCCGCGATCCGCGAAATGGCAGCGGGGGACTGGATCCTCGATTGCCGTTCTGACGGGTACCGCAAGCTCGCACCGATTCCCGACGGAGTTGAATCCCGCTATCTCGAGGTCGTCTCTGCACAAGGCGGTAAGGCTCTCAACCACTTCAACAAGATTCACAAGGGTGAACTGGTTCGCGCGCTGGTCACCGACTCGCCGTCAATGTCGTCACCCGCTGACTTTGCTGCCTGGGCGGGTAAACATGGGCTGACGGTTCGTGAAACCCCACAAACAATCACGCTGGTCGTTTAGTCGACGTCTCCGACTCTTTCCCACATCTTCGCCATGACCCACCACTGTCCGTCGAGGAAAACAAGGTTGAGATAGTCCTGCATGATGCCGCCGAACATTTGCAACTGTGGTTTGACGAACGCGAGAGTGTCGGAAATTTGGTCGAACATCAGGACCCGATCGTCACGAACGTTTCCCAATTCGGCGGGAGATTTGCGGTTTGCGACTGCTTCGCGGTACACGGTGTACGGCCGAATATTCAACTCGCCACCCTGAGCCGAGTACAACACGCAATCCTTGTGAAAAACCTTGTCGAACAGGCTCATGTCCTGGAAGTGCAGCACATCAAAGTAGTCGTTGATGAGTTTGTGGATTGCCGGGTCTGCGTCAGCGAAGTTCATTTCCACAACCTATCAAAGCTCAACGAAGCATCCCGAAACGTGATCGTTGACAACACCGACCGCTTGCATGTGTGCGTAAGCGGTGGTGGGGCCGACAAATCGGAAGCCACGCTTCTTCAGTGCTTTCGCCAGAGCGGCTGATTCGGGCGTCACCGGCGCGATGTCCGCCATCGCGACTGGCGGAACGTGGTTCTTCGGTGCGTGAGACCAGATGAGGTCATCCAAGGCTCCGGGTTCGGTGTCAATCATGTTTGCAACGATTGCCGCGTTGTGAATGGTGGCGTCAATCTTCGCGTTGTTGCGGATGATCCCGACGTCGTTCATCAGGCGCGCACGGTCCTTCGCCCCGAACCCCGCGATGACGTGAGGGTCGAACCCCGCGAATGCATCACGGAAACCTTCGCGGCGCTTGAGAATCGTGATCCACGATAGGCCAGACTGAAACGCTTCTAGGACGAGCCGCTCGAACATTTCACGGTCGCCGTGAACGGGGACACCCCATTCGGTGTCGTGATAGTCGACGTACAGCGGGTCGGTCCCGCACCAGGAACACCGTGCGAGACCGTCGGCGCCGACAATCAGGGACGTCACTTGTGTGCGATGCCCTCGTGGTCAAGCAGCCACGCTTTCGTTTCGATGCCGTTGCCGCCCGAATAGCCAGTGATACGGCCGTCTGACGCGAGAACGCGGTGGCAGGGGATGATGATCGGGATTGGGTTTGCGCCGACAGCACCGCCAACTGCACGACCCGCGGTGGGGCGACCGGTTTCATGGCCGACTTCGCCGTACGACACGACTTTCCCGAACGGGATGCCGTTGACGGCGTCCCA
>JBDLPW010000105.1:0-2600 GCA_039800905.1 Actinomycetota bacterium
GCGGGTCGGTGATCTGTCCGACCGCGTTGACGGGAACCTCGGCCGTGCGCTTGATTCCTTCCGCGAACTGAACTTGGTACCCGGGACCGGTCGGGATGGGGATTCCAATCTGGATTCCGCCCGTCGACGTGTCGATAAGGTCAGCACCAGCATCGTGAGCCCATCGTGCAACCTGTTCGACTTCCTCGGGCTGCAGTCCCTCGGGAGTCCAGTCGGTCGCGCTGACACGGACGAACACGGGAACTTCCTCGCCGACAACCTCGCGGACGGCGCGAACAACGCGCAACAGGAAGCGCGCTCGGTTCTCGAGCGATCCGCCGTAGTCGTCGGTGCGGTCGTTCGCGATGGGGGACAGGAACTGGTGCAAGAGATAACCGTGTGCGGCGTGGATTTCGAGGACGTCGAATCCCGCGCGAAGTGCGCGACGAGCAGCGTTGGCCCATTCCTCGACCGTCTGGTCAATGTCGGCTACGGTCATCGCGACCGGGGGCTCGTAATCACCGAACGGCAACGTCGACGGACCAACCGTCTGCCACCCGCCCTGCGCCGGGCTCGCGGTATTGATGTAGTCGGCGCCCCATCCCGGAGCTGACGAACCCTTGCGACCGGCGTGAGCGAGTTGGATTCCTGCGACAACACCCTGCGAGTGGATGAAGTCCGTGACGCGCTTCCAACCTGCCTCCTGCGCGTCCGTCCAAATCCCGGTGTCCGCTGGCGAAATGCGGGCAACGTCGTTGATACCAGCGGCCTCGGCCATGATTAAGCCGGCTCGGCCGATGGCGACCTGTCCGAGGTGGACGAGGTGCCAATCCGTGGGGACCCCATCCTGACCGGCCGAATATTCACACAGCGGGGACATCCAGATGCGGTTGCGGAACGTGACGGAACGAATGGTGAGCGGCTGGAACAGTGCGGGGACGGCCATGCCGACAGTTTACGAGCGGGCGGGTGGTTAGGCTGGCGACGTGCGAATTGAGCAGTTCACGCCCGCCATGGCGGCGACCGAACTGCGCCTGCCGACCGAGTCAGACGACAAGTATTCGCGGGGAGTTCTGGGGTTTGCGACCGGTTCCGTGGCGTTTCCCGGCGCCGCGATGCTCGGGATTGACGCTGCCTTGTCGACCGGGATTGGCATGGTGCGATACGTCGGTGAGGATTCGGTTGCGAATGCCGTTGTTGCCCGACGCCCTGAGGTCGTCAAAGGCCCGGGTCGAGTATCCGCCTGGGTTGTCGGGTCGGGAATGGTTGCTGTCGACGACGACGCCATGTTGTGGGCGCGCGCCGCGCTGTCGGAAGGAATCACGGCGATCGTCGACGCGGGTGCGCTCTCGTTGCTGCCGATTCACCCACGAGTTATTGCGACCCCGCACGCGGGGGAACTCGCGACTGCACTTCGCATCACCCGCTCCGACGTGGAAGCAGATCCAGCGGCATTGGCGCTGCGCGCCGCAATTCAGTGGGATGTAACCGTCGTGCTCAAGGGCTCGACCACGTACATCGTCAATCCGCTCGGCGACGCGTTCTCGGTGAACCTCGCACCAGCATGGCTGGCAATTGCGGGGGCAGGCGACACACTCGCAGGAATCATCGGGGCGCTCGCGGCGACCCGAAGTGACGACATCGCCGAGAGCGGACACGCGCTCGCACGAATCGCCGCCGCTGGAGTCGTCGTTCACTCCGTCGCCGCCGCTCGCGCCTCGGGCGGTGGACCATTCCTACTCGCTGACCTTGTGAAACACATACCGGGAGTCATTCGCGACTTGGCGCTGCAGTCATGAAACCCATCACCCGCGACTGGCTTCTGTTTGCCGCCGTTCACCTCGTCCTCATCGCCGAGAACCTGTTCGCGCCAAACGGGCCGCTCGGTGACGTGCTCATTACCTATCCGCGATGGATCGACCAGGGGCTCATCGGACTGGGTTGGCAGGGGATCACGGCTCCCGGTGTGTATCCGCTGCTTGCGCTCATCCCGATGTTCGCCGGTGCGTGGGGGTGGGGACCATGGTTTCTCTTCGTCCTCGCCATCAACGCCACCGCGTTCGGTATCGCACGGTCGCACGCGCGAATGGCTGCTCTCGCGTGGCTGGGCTTCCTCGCGCTGCTCGGCCCGATTGCCGTCGGGCGAATCGACGTGTTCACGGTCGCCATCGGTGTCGTTGTCATTGCTCTGACGGACACGAATCCGCGGGTGACGGGTGCGCTCATTGCCGTCGCAACGTGGGTGAAGGTCTGGCCGATTGTCCTCGGGCTATCGTCGCTACTCACGACCCGCGCCCGCACCATCGCGTACTGGGCGTTCGGTGTCGCCGCCGGTATCGGAATCATGGCGGTCGCCATCGGCGGCAGCGCGAACGTGCTCGGCTTCCTCGGCGACCAACAGGGGCGCGGAATTCAGGTCGAGTCCGTGTCGGCGACACCGTGGTTGTGGGATGCGCTCCGGGGAAACGGAACCGTCATCGAATATTCGGATTCGTTGTTCACGTTTGAAATCCACGGACCCAACACCGCCGCGGTCGCGTCCGCACTCACCCTGATCGAGGTCGCGGTGCTCGGACTTCTCGCTGCGCGAATCGTGTTGCATCGCTTGCGCATGGTCGGCG
>JBDLPW010000106.1:0-34301 GCA_039800905.1 Actinomycetota bacterium
TTCGCGCTACACTGGAGTGTTGCCAACCGGCAGCACATCCCTGTCCGCTGCCCGCGTGAAGAGATTTGCGTGGGCATTTATTTTGCCCCTCTGGAGCACCACACAATATGACGAACACCCAGACCAAGCAGGTCGCGATCAATGACATCGGATCAGCCGAGGATTTCCTCGCCGAAGTTGAAAAGACGCTGAAGTTCTTTAACGACGGAGACCTCATCGAAGGCACCGTCGTCAAGGTCGACCGTGACGAGGTTCTCCTCGATGTCGGCTACAAGACGGAGGGTGTTATTCCCATCCGCGAGCTTTCCATCAAGCACGATGTGAACCCCGACGAGGTTGTCGCCGTTGGTGACGCCGTCGAGGCCCTCGTTCTGCAGAAGGAGGACAAGGAAGGTCGTCTCATCCTGTCGAAGAAGCGCGCACAGTATGAGCGCGCATGGGGCGATGTCGAGAAGGTCAAGGAAGCCGATGGCATCGTGACCGGCACCGTCATCGAGGTCGTCAAGGGCGGCGTCATCGTTGACATCGGTCTCCGAGGCTTCCTCCCCGCATCGCTCATCGAACTCCGTCGTGTCCGCGACCTCACGCCGTACCTCGGTCAGGAGATCGAGGCGAAGATTCTCGAGCTCGACAAGAACCGCAACAACGTTGTGCTCTCGCGTCGCGCGCTCCTCGAGCAGACCCAGTCGGAAAGCCGCAGTCAGATCCTCGGCAACATCCAGAAGGGCCAGATCCGCAAGGGTGTCGTCTCGTCGATCGTCAACTTCGGTGCGTTCGTCGACCTCGGCGGCGTCGACGGTCTCATTCACGTTTCGGAACTCTCGTGGAAGCACATTGAGCACGCAAGCGAGGTCGTTGAGATCGGCCAGGAAGTCACCGTCGAGGTGCTCGAGGTCGAGAACGACCGCGAGCGCATCTCGCTCTCGCTCAAGGCAACCCAGGAAGACCCGTGGCAGGTGTTCGCTCGCGAGCACGCCATCGGTGAAATCGCTCCGGGTAAGGTCACGAAGCTCGTTCAGTTCGGCGCGTTTGTTCGTGTCGCTGACGGCATCGAAGGACTCGTTCACATTTCGGAACTGTCGGGTCGCCACATCGAACTCGCCGAACAGGCCGTTTCGGTCGGCGACGACGTGTTCGTCAAGATCATCGACATCGACCTCGAGCGTCGCCGCATCTCGCTGTCGCTCAAGCAGGCCAACGAGGGTGTCGACCCCGAGGGAACCGAGTTCGACCCGGCTCTCTACGGCATGCCGACCGACTACGACGAGAACGGTGCCTACCGTTACCCCGAGGGCTTCGACGCCGCAACGGGTGAATGGAAGGACGGCTTCGACGAGCAGCGCGCCAAGTGGGAGCGCGACTACGCAGCGGCTCAGGCTCGCTGGGAGGCTCACAAGAAGCAGGTCGCTCGCATGAACGCCGAAGCGGAAGCTTTCCCCGAGGTTGCTCCGGCAGCGGACATCGTTTCGTCGGCACCGGCCGAAGAGTCTGCCGGAACCCTCGCCGAGGACGAGCAGCTCGCGGCACTCCGCGACAAGCTCGCGGGCAAGGACGCCGAGTAATCAGACCCAGTACAAAGGGCGGTCGCGAAAGCGGCCGCCCTTTGTCGTTACGCTAGAGCCGTGCCGTTGATTGCTGTGACGGGCGGAATCGCCGCCGGAAAATCGTCCGTGTGCAATCGGCTCCGGGAACTCGGTGCGCACGTCGAATCGGCGGACGAATTGGTTCGTTTTGTTCAGCGCAAGGGAAGTCCTATTCTCGAGGCGATTCGCGAGCGATTCGGTCTTGGCGTCATTGACGAATCAGGTGAACTCGATCGTGCCGCACTCGGCCGTCTGATTTTCGAGGACGCCGACGCACGGCGCGACCTCGAAAAAATTGTTCACCCTGCCATTCAGGCCGAACTATCGCATCGCATCGACACCATCACTGCCAACGATCCGAATGCCGTCATCGTGTACGACATCCCTCTTCTCGTCGAGTCGAAGCGCGTCGACGAATTCGACTCCGTCATCGTCTTGGCCTGTGACCCCGACGTTCGTCGTCAGCGCCTCATCGACCTACGCGGCATGACCGCCGACGAAGCCGATGCTCGAATCGCAGCACAAGCGACTGAGGTTGAACGCATGCAGGTTGCCGACTGGATTATCGACACGGGCGAATCCCTCGAGGAGACGATCGAACAGGTTGACGATGTCTGGGCGGACATCGTCGACGCTTACCGCGCCTAATCTGGACGTATGGAACCGACTCGCGCCGTACGACCGTTCAAGGTCATCAGCGAGTACACGCCGAGCGGTGACCAACCCAAGGCGATCGAGGAACTTGCCGCGCGAATCAACGCGGGGGAGACGGACATTGTCCTGCTTGGTGCGACCGGTACGGGTAAGTCGGCAACGACCGCCTGGTTGATTGAGGCAATCCAGCGACCCGCGCTCGTGCTTGCGCACAACAAGACGCTTGCGGCACAGTTGGCGACTGAGTTCCGCGAGTTGATGCCCGAGAACGCGGTCGAATACTTCGTTTCGTACTACGACTATTACCAACCCGAAGCGTACGTTCCTCAGACGGACACCTTCATCGAGAAGGACTCCAGCGTCAACGCAGAGGTGGAACGACTCCGCCACTCAACAACGAACTCACTCTTGTCCCGGCGCGATGTCGTCGTCGTCTCGACCGTCTCCTGCATTTACGGACTCGGTTCGTCCGAAGAATACCTCGAGGCGATGCTCGCACTTCAGGTCGGCCAACGCATCAACCGCACCGAAATCGTCAAGGCGTTCGTTCACATGCAATATGAACGCAACGACATCGATTTCTCACGCGGTAAGTTCCGCGTTCGTGGCGACACGCTCGAGATAATCCCGCAGTACGAGGAACTGGCCGTCCGCATCGAGATGTTCGGCGACGAAATCGAGGCGTTGTACCAACTTCACCCGCTCACCGGCGAGGTCATCCAACAGATGGATTCGGTGTCAATCTTCCCCGCAACGCATTACGCGGCCAGTCGCGAAACGATGATTCGCGCGATCGCTGACATCAAGGCGGAACTCGCGGAGCGACTTGAGGAACTCGAGGGTCAAAACAAGTTGCTTGAGGCACAACGACTGCGCATGCGCACGACCTATGACCTCGAAATGATGGAACAAATCGGTTTCTGTTCGGGCATCGAGAACTATTCGCGGCACATGGACGGTCGTGCTCAGGGGCAGCCGCCCAGCACACTGCTCGATTTCTTCCCGGACGACTTCGTCGTCATCATCGACGAGTCGCACGTCACCGTTCCGCAGATTGGCGCGATGTATGAGGGGGACGCGAGCCGCAAACGCACTCTCGTCGAACACGGATTCCGTCTACCGAGTGCGCTCGACAACCGCCCGCTCAAGTTCCAAGAGTTCCTCGATCGCGTCGGCCAGAAGGTGTACCTCTCGGCGACACCCGGCAAGTACGAGATGGGTGTCGCGGACGGAATCGTCGAACAGATAATTCGCCCGACCGGCCTCATCGACCCACAGATTGTCGTGAAGCCGACCAAGGGTCAAGTGGACGATGTACTCGAAAGCATTCGTGCGCGAGTCGCAAAGGACGAGCGTGTCCTCATCACGACGTTGACGAAGAAGATGGCCGAAGACCTCACGGATTACCTACGAGGAATGGGCGTCAAGGTCGAATACCTACACTCCGACGTTGACACGCTGCGCCGCGTCGAGTTGCTGTCGGAATTGCGTGCTGGACGCTTTGATGTGCTCGTTGGCATCAACTTGCTTCGAGAGGGTCTCGACCTACCCGAGGTGTCTCTCGTCGCTGTGTTCGACGCCGACAAGCAAGGCTTCCTCCGTAGTGCCACGTCGCTCATCCAGACCATCGGTCGTGCCGCACGAAACGTTTCGGGCGAGGTGCATCTCTACGCCGACGCGATAACCGATGCGATGAAGCAGGCGATGGACGAGACGGAACGTCGTCGCGCCATTCAGGTTGCGTACAACACTGCGCACGGAATCGATCCTCAACCGATTCGCAAACGTATCGCGGACATTACCGAAACACTCGCGCGGGAAATCGCCGACGTCGAGTTCATGGGGGAGCGCTCGGACGATCTCGAGTTGACCATCGACCAGCTGACCCAGCAGATGGTCGCTGCTGCTGGCGAGCTCAAGTTCGAACTCGCCGCTCGACTGCGCGACGAGATTCACGACCTTAAGAAATCGCTCCGGGAAGCCCGCGAACTGGGCTGACCGTAGGATTGTCGGGTGCCCATCACTCCCGTCTCCGGTAAGAACGTCATCAGCATCAAGGGTGCACGCGTTCACAATCTGAAGAACGTCGACCTCGACATCCCTCGCGATTCGCTCGTCGTATTCACCGGGCTGAGCGGCTCTGGCAAGTCTTCTCTCGCGTTTGACACGCTCTTCGCCGAAGGTCAGCGCCGCTATATCGAGTCTCTCTCGTCGTACGCACGCCAGTTCCTTGGTCAGGTCGACCGACCCGATGTCGACTTCATCGACGGACTTTCGCCGGCGGTGTCCATCGACCAGAAGTCGACCAACCGCAACCCGCGTTCAACAGTCGGAACGATCACCGAGATCTACGACTACATGCGATTGCTGTGGGCTCGTGTCGGAGTCCCGCACTGCCCGGAGTGCGGTGAGGCAATTCAGCGTCAGTCCGCTCAGGTCATCACCGACCAACTAGCGGAACTGCCAACAGACACGCGCTTCCAGTTGCTCGCACCGATCGTTCGCGGTCGGAAGGGCGAGTTCGTTGATGTCTTTGCCGACCTCGTTGGGCAAGGTTTCGCACGCGCGGTCGTCGATGGTGAGGTCATACAACTCACCGAACCGCCTGTGCTCAAGAAGCAGGTCAAGCACGACATTTCGGTCGTCGTCGACCGACTGGTCGCCGGTGGCGACATCGCGCGATTGACCGACTCCGTCGAGACCGCCCTCAAACTGGGCCAGGGAACGCTCGTCGTGGACTTCGTCGACTCGGGCGATTCACGTACGTACTCCGAAAACCTTTCGTGCCCCAACCAGCACGAACTCACGCTGACGGAAATTGAACCGCGCACGTTCTCGTTCAACGCGCCGTTTGGCGCGTGTTCGGCCTGTCACGGCCTCGGCACGCAGTCGATGGCCGACATAGAGCTCGTTCTCGACGACCCCGAACTTTCCATCCGCGGGGGAGTCATCCTGCCGTGGAAGCCGGGCGGCAAGGAACTGATTTACCCCTACTTCGAGCGCCTCGCTGAGGGACTCGCGTCCGAGATGGACTTCAGCCTCGACACCCCGTGGAAAGATCTGTCGGAGGAGGCGCAGAACGCGATCCTGTACGGCAACAACCACGAGATTGTCATCCGTTGGCGCAACCGCTACGGGCGCAAGGTGTCGATGTCGCGTGGTTTCGAGGGCGTTCTCACGTACGTCGAACGCAAGTACAACGAAACCGAGAGTGACCAGCAGAAGGAGCGCTACGCGTCCTTCCACCGAATCGTGCCGTGCGAGGCGTGTTCCGGTCGCCGGCTCGCTCCCGCTGTTCTCGCAGTCACCATCGACGGTAAGTCGATCTCGGATGCGACCGACCTGTCGTTGGAAAAGGCACACGCGTTCATGACGGGACTGAAACTCTCCGACCGAGATGCACACGTCGCCGCGGCGGTGCTGCGCGAAATCACCGCGCGTCTTGAATTCCTGTTGCATGTCGGGCTTGGTTATCTGACCATGTCGCGCGCGGCGGGAACCTTGTCCGGCGGCGAGGCTCAGCGAATCCGTCTTGCGACCCAGATTGGCGCAGGCCTGACGGGCGTTCTTTACGTCCTCGACGAGCCGTCCATTGGCCTTCACCAGCGCGACAATCGACGACTCATCGAGACACTCGAACGACTTCGCGACATTGGGAACACCCTCGTTGTCGTCGAACACGACGAAGACACGATTCACGCCGCCGACTGGATCGTCGACATTGGTCCCGGTGCTGGTGAACACGGTGGCGAGGTCGTTCACTCTGGATCGGTCAAATCCCTGTTGACCGAGAAGCGATCGCACACAGCCGCATACGTCTCTGGTCGCGAAAAGGTTTCCGACCGAACCGAGCGACGTTCGTGGGACAACAACCGCGTTGTCACCGTTCACGGTGCCGTTGCGAACAACCTGCACGATGTTGAGGCGACATTCCCGCTCGGCGTTTTCGTCGCCGTCACTGGCGTTTCTGGTTCGGGAAAGAGCACGCTCGTCAACGACATCCTCTACAAGGTCATGGCGAACCGCCTCAACGGTGCGAAGCAGACTCCCGGTCGACACAAGTCTGTTTCCGGTCTCGAACACCTCGACAAGGTCATCCACGTTGACCAGGCGCCGATTGGGCGCACACCGCGCTCGAACCCGGCGACCTATACCGGCGTGTTCGACAAGATCCGCACCCTGTTCGCCGAGACGCCCGAGGCGAAGGAGCGCGGCTACGGTCCCGGCCGCTTCTCGTTCAACGTCAAGGGCGGCCGCTGCGAACACTGCTCCGGTGACGGCACCATCAAGATCGAGATGAACTTCCTGCCCGACGTGTATGTCGAGTGCGAGGAATGCCACGGCAAGCGCTACAACCGCGAGACGCTCACGGTTCGGTACAAGGGGAAGACTATCTCGGACGTCCTCGACATGCCGATCGAAGAAGCGGAGAAGTTCTTCGAGCCAATCTCGTCGATTCACCGCTTCATGAAGACACTTCTGGATGTTGGTCTCGGGTATGTCCGTCTCGGACAGGCAGCAACGACCCTCTCCGGCGGTGAAGCACAGCGCGTCAAACTCGCGACGGAACTGCAGCGTCGATCGACCGGTCGCACCGTCTACGTGCTCGACGAACCCACGACGGGATTGCACTTTGAGGACGTTCGCCGTCTTCTCACCGTTCTGCACACCCTCGTCGACAAGGGCAACACGGTTATCGTCATCGAACACAACCTCGACGTGATTCGTTCCGCCGACCACCTCATCGACCTCGGCCCCGAGGGTGGCGACGGCGGTGGAACCATTGTCGCGACGGGAACCCCCGAGGATGTCGCGAAGGTGAAAGAGTCACATACTGGTACGTTCCTCGCGGAGATTCTCACGAAATGACCGAGTGGCACCCGGCGCCGCGGACGATTCCGACGGATCCCGGCGTGTACCGGTTCTTTGACGCGAACGGCCGAATCCTCTACGTCGGCAAGGCAAAGAATCTTCGCAATCGACTCTCGACGTACTTTCAGTCACCCGCCGGCCTCATGGAGCGCACACGTCGTATGGTGTCCACCGCGGTGCGCGTCGATTGGACCGTCGTGGGAACGGAGCTCGAGGCGCTGCATCTCGAATTCACGTGGATCAAGGAATTTCGTCCACCGTTTAACATTCAGTTTCGTGACGACAAGGGCTATCCGTATCTTGCAGTGACAATGGGCGAGGAATACCCTCGTGCGGCCCTTGCCCGTCAACGCAAGAAGGACGGAACCGTCTATTTCGGCCCCTACACGAAGGCGTGGGCGGTGCGCGAGACGCTGGACATGTTGCTGACGGTTTACCCGGTTCGGTCGTGTGAGAAAACGCAATTTGAGCAAGCTCGCCGCAAGGATCGACCGTGCCTGTTGGGTGACATCGGAAAGTGCGCGGCACCGTGCGTAAACCGTGTTACCGCGGAGGAACACCGCGCGATTGCTCAGAATTTCGTCAACTTCATGACGACCCAGGATTCGACCGTCATCGATGAGCTCACCGCGCGAATGGAAGCAGCGTCCGAACGAATGGACTTCGAGTCGGCGGCGAAACTGCGCGACCAGCGACAAGCGCTCTCCGCCATCGCGGAACGGTCGGCCGTTGTACTGCGTGACGAACTCGACGTCGACATCGTCGGATTCGCCTCAAGTGAGTTGTCTGCCGCCGTCGCGGTTTTTATGGTGCGCGGAGGCCGCGTTCGGGGAACTAAATCGTGGACCGTCGACACCGAATTGGAGATGGACCGCGCAGACATCCTCGAACTTGCGATCGAGAAAATCTACGAGGACGATGCGCCGCCCGCGCTCGTGGACGTTCCATTTGAGCCCTCGTCGATCGACGCACTGGCAGAATTGTTGGGGGAGTCGCGCCAACGAGCGGGCATTCGGGGTGGTGTACGCATACACGTACCGAAGCGCGGTGATCGGGTCACACTGCTGGAAAGCGTGACCAAAAATGCTGCGTTGGCGCTGCAGGAACACGAGCTGCACCGTTCGACAGACTTCGTTGCCCGATCGCGCGCTCTCGAGGACTTGCGTGACGCTCTGGGTCTGCCCGAGGCGCCTCTTCGTCTTGAGTGCATCGACATTTCGCACCTCGGCGGAACTGACATCGTTGGTTCGCTTGTCGTGTTCGAGGACGGTTTGCCCGTCAACGCCGATTATCGACACTTCGGAATTGCCAGCGCACGCGATGACACCGAGGCGATGTACCAGGTTGTCACGCGCCGCGCGACACGCTTACTCGAGGAAAACGGAACCCTGCGTTACCCAACCAGCCTGTTACTCGTTGATGGAGGCCAGCCACAGGTGAACGCGGCGGCGAGAGCAATCGCCGATGTGGGGCTGACGGGCGTCAGCATCGTAGGTCTCGCCAAACGACTCGAGGAAATGTGGCTGCCGGGGGAGTCCTTCCCCGTCATCCTGCCGCGCAATTCCGAAGCGCTATATCTCGTGCAGCGTGCGCGTGACGAAGCGCACCGCTTCGCGATTCGATACCAACGGTCGAAGCGCACCAAGGCGTTGTCGTCCGAATTGCACGAACTGGACGGTCTCGGTCCCGCACGCGTGAAAGCGCTCATTCAACACTTCGGCAGTCCGACCGCGGTCCGTCAGGCGTCCGTCGACGAGATCGCCCGCGTGCCCGGAATCGGGCGTAACACTGCGGAACGCATCGCCGAAGCGCTCTCCGCGCCCATCGAGCAGGACTAGGCTGAAACCGCAATGTCAGAGCCTTCGAACGCCCATCTCATCATCGTCACCGGTTTATCCGGCGCGGGGCGCTCCACGGCCGCCCACGCACTTGAGGACGGCGGTTGGCGCGTCATCGACAACCTTCCGGCCCAGTTACTGCCGTCCTTGGTTGAACTTGCCACGTACCCGGAATCGACCATGTCTCGCCTCGCGGTCGTCGTCGATGTTCGCGGAGGTACGTCAGTCGAAGAAATCGAACCCATGATCAACGACATTCGTTCGCGCGTTGACCTCCGCGTCCTATTCCTCGATGCAACCGATGCCGACCTAGTCAAGCGATACGAGGCCGTTCGTCGCCCACACCCCCTGCAGGGGACGGGCACGATTCTGGACGGAATTCGAATCGAGCGTCAACGACTTGAGAAGCTTCGCGAACTGGCAGATGTGGTGCTCGACACGACGGGACTCAACCCCAACCAAGCGGCGACCCTCGTCCACGAGAGCTTCAAGTCTGAAACCCCGCCCACGATCAACGTTGTTGTCGAATCGTTCGGTTTCAAACACGGCATCCCGGTCGACGCAGACATGATGGCGGACGTGCGATTCCTGCCCAACCCATTCTGGAGCGAGAACCTTCGACACGAGACCGGATTACACCCCGACGTGCAGGCGTTCGTCCTCGGACAACCCGACGTCGAACAGTACCTTTCGGGTTTCGCGCACATGATTGAGCCGACGCTGAGGGGCTACGTTCGCGAGCATAAACGGTACGCCACCATCGCAATAGGATGTACGGGTGGACGGCACCGCAGTGTCGCAATCGCCGAGGAACTTGCTCGTCGAATCGGAACAATTCCTGGTGTGTCCGTCACACTCAAGCACCGCGATATTGGACGGGAATAGGACATGTCACTGACAACTCGAGTGAAGGATGAACTCGTCGCTATCGACGACGCGTCATCGTCCATTCGCGTTGCCGAGATTTCCACCATCCTGCGATTCGCGGGTGTCATGCACCCCGTGTCGGGCAAGTTGGCCATCGATGTCGAACTCGACCACCTCGGGAGTGCACAAAAGCTTCGCAAGTCAATCCACGCGGCATTCGGGCTGCAGTCCGGCGCCAAGACGTCGCCGGTCAACGCCAACAAGAAGGTCGAAACGTACCTCGTTCGCGTTGCCGACGGTGCAGAACAGCTGGCGCGCAATGTCGGATTGATCGATGCCCGCCGTCGCGCAGTTCGGGGACTTCCCAACAAACTCACCACCGCACCGATTGGCGACCTGGCCGGCGTGCTTCGCGGCGCGTTCATCGCTCGCGGAATCCTTTCTGACCCGGGTCGAAGCCAGACCATCGAGATCGTCGCCCCTACGAACGAAGCCGCAATGGCCCTCGTCGGTGCCTGCGGTCGCCTCGATATCTCAGCGAAAACCCGCGACGTGCGCGGGGGATTCCGTGTCGTCATTCGCGAAGCAGACGCCATATCGGCATTTCTCGAGGCCATCGGTGCACCGAATAGCCTCGCCGAATGGATTGAAGCCCGCGCAACGCGTGAGGTTCGCGCCAACGCCAATCGCCTCGTCAACTTCGATGACGCCAACCTGCGCCGTTCCGCGGCAGCCGCGGTTGCCGCCTGCGCCCGTGTCGACCGCGCGTTCGAAATCCTCGGCGACGACATTCCCGACCACCTCGCGTACGCGGGCAAGTTGCGACTCGACCACCGCGATGCGAGCCTCGACGAACTCGGTCACTACGCGAACCCTGTCATGACCAAGGACGCGGTTGCCGGCCGCATCCGCCGCCTCCTCGCGATGGCGGACAAGAAGGCGTCAGACCTCGGAATTCCGAACACATCGGATGGAATTCCGGACATTTCCGACTAACAAAGGAGACCATCATGGCCGTTTACACTCTCCCGGAACTGCAGTACGACTACGCAGCTCTCGAGCCGCACATCTCGGCTCGCATCATGGAGTTGCACCACTCGAAGCACCACGCGGCATATGTTGCTGGTGCCAACGCGGCGCTTGAGCAGATGGAAGAAGCCCGCGCAAACAACGCGTTCGGTGCCATCAACAAGCTCGAGAAGGATCTCGCGTTCCACCTCGGCGGACACATCAACCACTCGATCTTCTGGACGAACCTCGCACCGAACGGCGACGACCGTCCCACCGGTGAACTCGCCGCAGCGATCGACGAGTTCTTTGGCTCGTTCGAGGCGTTCCAGGCTCACTTCACAGCTGCCAGCCTCGGAATCCAGGGGAGTGGTTGGGGAATCCTGTCGTGGGACCCGGTCGGGTCGCGACTCATCATCCAGCAGCTGTTCGACCAGCAGGCGAACACCGCCCAGGGAACCATCCCGCTTCTCCAGCTCGACATGTGGGAGCACGCCTTCTACCTCGACTACCAGAACGTCAAGGCGGACTACGTCAAGGCCTTCTGGAACATCATCAACTGGGACAACGTCGCCGAGCGATTCGCCGCGGCACGCGCCCAAACCGCTGGAATTTTGCTACTCTCTAAGTAGGTAGCGTTGCCTGTTCACAGGCGCGCTTTTTCTATTTCCACCACCACACGATAGGAAATCCACGTGAGCGTCAAAATCGGTATCAACGGCTTCGGTCGAATTGGTCGCAACTACCTCCGCGCCGCCCTGGCACAGGGTTCGAAGCTCGACATTGTCGCAGTGAACGACCTGTCGGACACCAAGTCGCTGGCCACCCTCCTCAAGTACGACTCGATCACGGGTCGTCTCGCAGCGGACGTAACCTACGACGACACCAATGTCATCGTCAACGGCAAGAAGATCAAGGTCCTCGCGGAGCGCGACCCCGCCGCACTGCCGTGGGGTGAACTGGGTGTTGACATCGTCATCGAGTCAACCGGTCGTTTCACCGATGCAGCTGACGCCAAGAAGCACATCGAGGCTGGGGCGAAGAAGGTCCTCATCTCGGCTCCTGGTACCGGTGTCGACGGAACCTTCGTCATGGGTGTCAACCACACCAACTACGACCCCGCGAACGACCAGATCATCTCGAACGCGTCGTGCACCACGAACTGCCTCGCGCCGCTCGCCAAAGTTTTCAACGACGAGTTCGGTATCGAGAACGGTCTGATGACCACGGTTCACGCGTACACCGCTGACCAGAACCTGCAGGATGGCCCGCACAGCGACCTGCGCCGTGCCCGTGCCGCTGCACTTAACATCGTTCCGTCGTCGACGGGTGCCGCGAAGGCGATCGGTGAGGTTCTTCCCGAGCTCAAGGGCAAGCTTGACGGTTACGCGCTGCGCGTTCCGGTCCCGACCGGTTCGATCACCGACCTGACGCTCATCTCGAAGAAGGCCGTCACCATCGACGAAATCAAGGCCGCCTACAAGAAGGCAGCCGAGGGTTCGCTCAAGGGAATCCTCGCGTACACCGAAGACCCGATCGTCTCGAGCGACATTGTCACCGATCCGCACTCGTCGATCTTCGACGCTGGACTGGTCAAGGTCATCGGCAACACGGTCAAGATTTCGTCGTGGTACGACAACGAGTGGGGTTACTCGAACCGTCTTGTTGACCTCACCGAGTACGTCGCCGAACGCCTCTAAATGTCGCTGCGCACGCTCGACACCCTCGGAGACCTGAACGGTAAGACCGTTCTTGTGCGGTGCGACTTCAACGTCCCGTTGAAGGACGGCGTCATCACCGATGACGGTCGCATCCGCGCCTCCGTTCCGACGATTCAGCACCTGCTGGACGCCGGTGCGGCGGTCATCACAATGTCCCACCTCGGTCGCCCCGAAGGCGCACCGGAAGCGAAATATTCGCTAGCACCGGTTGCCACGCGACTAGGCGAACTAATTTCGGCACCCGTCGTTTTCGCGACGGATACCGTGGGACCCGATGCGGTGTCGAAGCGTGACGCACTGGCTGCAGGCCAAGTTCTTGTCCTCGAAAACCTCCGATTCGACGCGCGCGAAACGTCGAAGGACGACGTAGAGCGCACCGAATTCGCCAACTTGCTCACTGCGGGTGTCGATGCGTTCGTCTCTGACGGTTTCGGTGTCGTTCACCGCAAGCAGGCGAGCGTCTTCGAGGCAGCCAAGGCTGTCCCGAGCGCAGCAGGTTTGCTGGTCGCCGCGGAAACTGACGTTCTTCGCCGCCTGACGACCGACACCCAGCGCCCGTACACGGTCGTTCTGGGCGGTTCCAAGGTGTCGGACAAGCTCGGTGTGATCGAGCACCTCTTACCGCGTGTCGACCGCCTGCTCATCGGTGGTGGAATGCTGTTCACATTCCTCAAGGCGCAGGGACACGACATCGGTGCTTCGCTGTGCGAAAACGACCGCATTGACACAGTTCTCGGATACCTCGCGGACGCCGAAAAACGCGGTGTTGAAATCGTTCTTCCGACCGACGTCGTCGTCGCGAGCGGTTTCGCTGCCGATGCCGAGCACGTCACCGTCGCAGCTGACGCGATTGAGTCGTCGCCGTTCGGCGCAAACGGAATGGGACTCGACATCGGTCCGGAAACCGCCGCACACTTCGCGTCTCTTATTGAATCGTCGAAGACCGTCTTTTGGAACGGACCGATGGGTGTGTTTGAGATGGCGGCGTTCGCAAGCGGTACTCGCGCCATCGCCGACGCCTTGACCAAGGTTGACGGTCTCGGCGTTGTCGGAGGTGGCGATTCGGCCGCCGCCGTCCGCGCACTCGGTTTTGACGAAGATCGTTTCGGTCACATTTCGACCGGAGGAGGCGCGAGCCTCGAATTCCTCGAGGGCAAATCGCTCCCTGGACTGGAGGTACTCGGATGGTAGATCGCAGACCGCTCATTGCGGGCAACTGGAAGATGAACTTCGACCACTTGCGTTCCATCGCATTCATTCAGAAGCTCGCGTGGACGCTCAAAGATGCCAAGCATTCGGCCGCAGCGGTCGAGGTCGCCGTGTTCCCGCCGTTCACCGACATCCGTTCGGTGCAGACGACTATCGAGAGCGACCGCATCGAATTCGCTTTCGGCGGTCAGGATCTGTCGCAGTTCGACTCCGGCGCTCACACCGGCGACATTTCCGGTGAATTCCTCGCCAAGCTTGGGTGCCGCTACGTCATCATCGGGCACTCGGAGCGCCGCCAGGACCACCACGAAGACGATGCTGTTGTCACCGCGAAGACACTGGCCGCCGTCAAGCACGGACTTGTCCCCGTCATCTGTGTCGGGGAAACCTCGGAGGACCTCGAAAAGTTCGGCGCGAGTGCCGTTCCCGTCGGTCAGTTGCGCGCCGTCCTCAGCGAACTTCCCAAGGACGCCGAGATTGTCGTCGCGTACGAACCCGTCTGGGCCATCGGATCTGGCCAGGCGGCGACCCCCGCTCAGGCGCAAGAAGTATGTGCGGCGCTGCGTGCCGTCATCGCCGATGTTCTCGGTGACGACCAAGCAGCAGCAACCCGCGTTCTCTATGGCGGTAGCGTCAAGTCGGGGAACATCGCCTCGTTCATGCGTGAAAAGGACGTTGACGGTGCCCTCGTCGGCGGCGCGAGCCTCGACGTTGAGGAATTCGCCAAGATCATTCAGTTCCCCAAGCACGTCATCGCGTAAACTAACAAGGAACGTTAGGACATCATGGACATTCTTTACATCATCGTGCAGGTGCTGCTCGCAATCACGAGCATCCTGTTGACCCTCACGATCCTGCTTCACCGAGGTCGTGGTGGCGGTTTGTCTGACATGTTCGGTGGAGGTGTCACGTCGAACCTCGGATCCAGCGGTGTCGCGGAACGAAATCTCAACCGCCTCACCATCATCATCGCCGTCATCTGGGTACTGTCAATCGTTACGATCGGCCTCTTTACGCGCTTTGGACTGGTCTAGTCGTGGCCGGCGGAAACGCAATTCGCGGGACCCGAGTCGGTTCCGGCCCCATGGGGGAACAGGACCACGGAAACCACGCGGAGCGTGTCGCTATTTCCTACTGGGATCAGGAAGGGAACGAAACCGTTCGCTATTACGCGGCCGACGTTCCCGATGACCAGATTCCCGATACCATCGATTCTCCGACCACCGGTCTTCCGGCTGGGCGTGACAAGAACAACCCGCCGACGATTCAGAAGACCGAGCCGTACAAGACACACCTCGCGTATGTGAAGGAACGTCGCACCGAAGCCGAAGCGCAGGAAATCCTCGCTGACGCGCTTGAGCGTCTTCGTACGACTGGACGTCCCTACTAACGATTGAGTGACGCGGCCGCCGCGTCGTCAACGTACAGAGCCGTTTCGACGGTCCCGTGCAGACCCGTCGCGGGTGTTTCCGAAACAGGTGATCCATTCACCAGTCGCGAAATCGCTTCAGCTTTGTCAGCCCCTGCGGCGACGACCCACACTTTCGCACCTCGATTGAGCGCAGCGAACGTCAGCGACAATCGACGCGGTGGTGGCTTCGGAGAGTTCTCCACCGCGATGACGAAGTCGTCGCTACCGCCGTGGTCGAAACCGGGGAAGAGGCTCGCAACATGGCCATCGGGACCAATCCCGTTGAGGACAACATCAAAATACGGCTGGTCCGAGAACTCGTCTCGCAGGACTGCGTCGAAGCGGTCGCGCGCGACCTCAAGCGTGACACCATCGGCGGCGGGGAAACGGAACACGTTCTCGAGCGTCAACGGCAAATGGCGCAGTAGCACTCCGGTGGCCTGCCCCTCGTTGCGATCGGGGTCATCGGCCGGGACGAAACGCTCGTCGCCCCACCAGATTCGCACAACCGACCAGTCGACTTCGTCGCAGTCCGGGTGTGCAGCAATCGCCGCGAGAGATTCGATTCCCACTGTTCCGCCCGTAAGCACGACATCGGCCCGTCCGCGCGTCGAGATCGCGCGGGCAATCTCGACTAGCAAATCCGTTGCGACTCGCGCGGCAACGTCCGCCCTGGTGGGAAGGACCTCGATGCGATCCATTACAGTGCGGGGGATTCGGCGACGAGCTTCGGAAGCCCCTCGGTAATGACACGTCCGAACACAACGTCGGCATCGAGTCGACGGAGTTCCTCGGCGAGACAGTCGCCGAGTCCACGGAACGGCAGTGAAATCGCGTGTTCCGGCTGCCTGGGTTGTATGAGTCGAGCGAATCCTGGTTCGGTTCGCTCAATCGAAATCGGTCCCTCGGTCGTCGTAATCTCGGCAAACAAAATGTTTCCGCGGGGGTCCTTGTCGCCTAATTCAAGCGTGACGGGGACACCGAGTTCGCTGCGGAACCACGAGGCCAACAACAACGGCGCAGAGTTGTTCTTCGCACCGCGGACAACAGCGCCCGTGATGGTGCCGGTGACTCCAGCGTCGAGTGTCGCGGCGAAGAGCGCACGCCACTGAGTGATTCGAGTCCAGCCGAGATCGACGTCGCCCGGAGCATAACTCTCGGCGAGGGTACGCAGCAGATCGAGCGGATTGTCGGCGTAAATCGTGTCAGCGATTCGGTGTCCGGCGACCTTACCCAGCGACGATTCCGACATGTGTGACGGTGCCGAATCCGGCCACCACGCGACCATCGGGGCGTCCGGCAGCAATAGGCCGTTGATGAGACCCTGCGGATCGACGACGAGTTCGTCGGCCGCGTTGAGGATGATGACCTCGGACGCACCGGCATCGCCGCCAAGACGAATCTCGGCGTCGAGGGGAGTGTCCGCGAATCCATCGGGAACTTCAGAGATGACAATGATGCGCATCGGGTGTTCGCGCGATGCCTGGTTAGCCGCCGCAATGACTTTCTCCGAGCGGTCCTTTGTTGTCGTGATGACGAGCGTCAGGACACGACCGAGAGCAACGGCTCCGCCGTCTTCACGTGCTTTTTGGAGCGTCTTGAGAATCTTGGCGACAGTGGTGTTCGGCAGGGGAATGATCACGGGCGTCTCCATTCGCGGCCGTCACGGTGCAGCAGAGCGTCCGCCGAGGCGGGACCCCAGGAACCGGGTGCATACGGGTCGGGGCGCCCGCTCGATTCCCAGAACTCCTCGATCGGGTCGAGGATCTTCCACGAGAGTTCGACCTCTTCGTGGCGGGGGAACAACGGCGGGTCGCCGAGCAGCACGTCAAGGATGAGGCGTTCATATGCTTCGGGGCTTTGTTCGGTGAACGCGTGGCCGTATCCGAAGTCCATCGTGACGTCACGAACCTGCATGCCGGCACCCGGAACCTTCGATCCGAACTTGACCGTCACGCCCTCGTCAGGCTGAACGCGAATCACGAGCGCGTTCTGCGACAGGCTCGACACCTGACCTGGCTCGAACAGGTACTGAGGTGCGCGCTTGAACACGACCGCAATCTCCGTCACTCGGCGACCGAGTCGCTTTCCGGCGCGAAGATAGAAGGGTACGCCTGCCCAACGGCGCGTGTCAATCTCGACGCGCATCGCCGCGTACGTCTCGGTAATCGAGTCGGGGCTCATGCCATCTTCCTCGAGGAAGCCTGCGACCTGAACGCCACCCTGCCATCCGGACGTGTACTGTCCGCGAGCGGTCGCGAGTGACAGGTCCTCGGGGAGAGTTACCGCGGAGAGAACCTTTTCTTTCTCAGCGCGAAGATCGGCCGCGTCGAACGAGACGGGCTCTTCCATCGCTGTCAGTGCAAGAAGTTGCAGCAGGTGGTTCTGGATAACGTCACGCGCTGCACCGATGCCGTCGTAGTACCCGGCACGACCGCCGACGCCGACATCCTCGGCCATCGTGATTTGTACGTGGTCGACATAATTCGCGTTCCACAACGGTTCGTAGAACGTGTTCGCGAAACGCAGTGCAAGGATGTTCTGAACGGTTTCCTTGCCGAGATAGTGATCGATGCGGAACACCGAGTCGGCGGGGAAAACACTTTCAACGACAGCGTTAAGTTCGCGTGCTGTCTCGAGGTTGTGACCGAACGGCTTTTCGATAACGACGCGACGCCACTGGTTCTCCGTCGGAGTCGCAAGTCCACTGCGACGCAACTGTTCCGTCACAACGGGGAACGACCGTGGCGGAATCGACAGGTAGAACGCGTGGTTTCCCATCGTCCCTCGCTCGCTGTCGAGCGATTTGATGGTTTCGCCAAGTCGGTCGAAAGCATCATCGTCGTCGAAATCACCCGATACGAAACGGATACCGGCGGACAACTGCATCCACACGTCCTCGCGGAACGGGGTGCGGGCAAATTCCTTAACTGAGTCGTGAACGACCGCCATGAACTCTTCGTTCGACCAATCGCGGCGTGCGAAACCGACGAGCGCGAAACCGGGCGGCAACAAACCGCGGTTCGCAAGGTCGTACACCGCGGGGATGAGCTTCTTGCGCGACAGGTCGCCCGTCACACCGAAGATGATGAGCCCAGACGGCCCCGCGATCCGACCGAGTCGGCGATCGTTGGGGTCGCGCAGCGGGTTGGGGTTGGTCACGACAGCGAGCCTAATTCCGCGACCAGAGCGCGAAGCGAGGACTCTCCGTTGACCGTGATCGTGAGAACCGGTCGGTGGTGATCCGCGAGCACCTGGGCATCACCGCGAGCCTGCGCCGCAATGAGAGTGCCGAACGTGAAGGGGCGTCCGGGAACCTCAACGTCAGCATCGGCCTTCTGCACGATCTGCAGGAAGACACCCTGAGCCGGCCCGCCCTTGTGATATTGACCGGTCGAGTGCAGGAAGCGGGGACCCCATCCGAATGTGGTGGGTCGTCCACCGGCCGCGGCCAGAGGAGTGCGAATCGACTCGAGACCGCTACCGGCTTCGCGATCTGCATACGCGTGAATCGACAGGTAACCGTCAGCGGGAAGCAGTGCGAGGAGTTCGTGAACAGCCGCCGTGACCGTAGTTGCTGCCGGCGAATACCCGACCGCGGTCAGTTCGGCATCGCCGTCAACGGCGAAGGGAACCGTGGCTTCGGGAGTTCCGTCGAGCAACGCACGTGCCGCAATCTTGGCGGATTCGACATCGGGTTGGTCGTAGGGGTTGATGCCGAGGATCCGACCAGCAACCGCCGTGGCGACTTCCCAGATGAGCAGCTGCGCACCGAGAGGTGCAGCGACGGATGCCGCGTCGTGGTCGTGCGTGATGCCGTTGTCGAGGATGTGGATCGGCAGGACATCGGTGGCAGTCAGGTCGGGTGCGCCGGCTTCGAGAACAACGGGAAGGACTCCGGTCGAGTTCTTTCCCGTGGATTCGGCGACGAGCTGTTCTATCCAGTCGCCGATGCCGACGATGGAGGAGTTTTCGGACAGGATCGCAATCTTGTCGCGACGCGGATCGGTTCCCGCCATCGCCGATCCGAGAATGAGTCCAGCGTTGTTTGCCGAGTCGGCGAGCAGCGACGGCAGGACGGCGTCAGCCTGGTCAAGCAATTCCTCGATGTCAACACCTGCAAGCCCCGACGGGACGAGTCCAAAGGCGGTCAGAGCCGAATAGCGACCACCGACCGTAGGGTCGGCGTTGAACACGCGGTAACCGGCCTCGCGCGACGCGACGTCAAGGGGTGAACCGGGGTCGGTCACAATCACGATGCGCGTCGTCGGGTCGATTCCAGCGGAAACGAATGCACCCTCGAACGCACGCTTCTGCGAGTCCGTTTCCGCGGTTGAACCCGACTTCGATGACACGACGACGACGGTTCCCTCGATATCGTCGCCGAGCACGCGAGCGACCTGAGTCGGGTGGGTCGAATCGAGCACGACGAGGTCGACTCCGGCCGTGCGCGTGATGACTTCGGGAGCGAGCGACGAACCGCCCATTCCACAGAGCACAACACGAGTCAATCCACGAGCCGTGAACTCGTCACGAAGCGCGAGAATCTCGGCGACGAGCGGGCGAGAAACTTCGGATGCGTGAACCCAACCGAGTCGAATGCTCGATTCTGCTTCCGCGTCTGGACCCCACAGTGTTGCGTCGCCAGCGCCCAGGCGGGAAGCGAACTTCGATTCGACGAGAGCGGGGAGGTGGTGTGCGACAGCGTCGGCTGCGACACCGGAAACGTGGACGCTCATCGCGCAGCATCCATTGCTGCGGTGACGATGTCGAGCAGTTCGTTCCACGACACGATGAACTTGTCGACGCCTTCGCGTTCGAGCAGGTCGGTGACCTCGGTCATTGAAATTCCGAGGGCTTCGATTGATGCGATCGTCGCACGTGCGTCGTCATACGAACCGTGGACGGCATCACCGTGGACAACTCCGTGGTCGAACGTCGCCTCGAGAGTCTTCTCCGGCATGGTGTTGACGGTGTTGTCGACGGCAAGTTCCGTCACGTACAACGTGTCGGGGAGAGCGGGGTCCTTGACCCCGGTCGACGCCCACAGCGGACGCTGGAGGTTCGCACCAGCTCCGAGGAGCGCCTTCGCGCGGTCAGTGGCGAACTTGTGTTCAAAGAGTTCGTAGGCGAGTCGTGCATTCGCGACGGCCGCCTGACTCTTGAGCGCAATCGCAGCGTCAGAACCAATAGCCACGAGACGCTTGTCCACCTCCGTGTCAACGCGCGAGACGAAGAAGGATGCAACGGAGTGGATGGTCGACAGGTCGTGACCGTTTGCTTTCGCCTTCTCGAGTCCCTCGAGGTACGCGTCGATGACCTCGGCGTATCGCTCGAGGCTGAAGATCAGGGTGACGTTGACCGAGATGCCCTCGGCAAGTACATCGGTAATCGCACCGAGTCCTTGCTTGGTCGCGGGGATCTTGATCATGACGTTGGCGCGGTCAACGCGCGAAAAGAGCTCCTTCGCCTGCGCGACGGTGTTGGCGTGGTCGAATGCGAGAGTCGGTTCGACTTCGATGGACACGCGACCGTCCTGCCCGTTCGATGCGTCGTACACGCCACGGAAGATGTCACACGCTGCGGCGACGTCGTCCGTTGTGGCGGCGAACACCGCTTCCGTTACGGTCGCGCCCGAACGAGCAAGCTCCGCGATCTGTTCACCGTACGTCGAACCGGTGGCGAGAGCCGACGCGAAAATGGTCGGGTTCGTCGTGACGCCGACTACATTTCGGTTGGCGATGAGGGTCTGAAGCGAGCCCGACTGGATGCGGTCACGCGAGAGGTCGTCGAGCCAAATCGAGACGCCGACGTCGGAGAGTTTCTGGGTGGGAGTACTCACGGTGGTGTGACCTTTCGTCGTTATCGAGAGAGAACTGATTCGGCGGCGCGGGTGACAGCGTCGCTCGTGATTCCGAATTCGCGGAACAGGGTCTGGTAATCGCCCGACGCACCGAAGTGTTCGATCGACACGGACGCGCCGTTTGCACCGACGTATGCAGACCAGCCGAGCGCGAGGCCCGCTTCGACCGACACGCGCGCGGTGATGGCGGCGGGCAGAACTGACTCGCGATAAGCGTCGGATTGTTCTTCGAACCATTCGAGGCACGGAGCCGACACGACTCGTGCACCGATGCCCTTCGCGGCGAGCTCGTCGCGAGCGGCAACAGCAACCTGAACCTCAGAACCGGTCGCGATGAGGATGACGTCGACCGAACCAGTGGGGGAGTCGATGAGGACGTAGGCGCCCTTCGCGGTGTGCTGTGCCGGCGCAAATTCTGTCGCGGAGGCAGCCGCCCCGCGTTCAACAACGGGTAGGTTCTGGCGTGACAGCGCGATTCCAGCTGGGCCATTGCGACGCTCGAGGATGGTCTTCCACGCCCACGCCGTTTCGTTGGCATCAGCGGGACGGACGATGTCGAGACCGGGGATAGCGCGGAGTGTCGCGAGCTGTTCGATTGGCTGGTGCGTCGGGCCGTCTTCACCGAGTGCGACCGAGTCGTGCGTCCAGACGAAGATCGACGGCGTCTTCATGAGTGCCGCGAGTCGAACCGCAGGGCGCATGTAGTCACTGAAGATGAGGAAGGTGCCGCCGTACGAACGCGTGGGTCCGTGCAGCGCGATGCCGTTGAGGATGGCACCCATGGCGTGCTCGCGAATTCCGAAGTGCAGGACTCGACCGTAGGGGTCTCCCGACCAGTGGTGCGTCGAGTGCTCGGCGGGCACGAACGACTTTGCTCCGTCGATGGTGGTCAAGTTTGACTCGGCGAGGTCCGAGCTGCCACCCCACAGTTCCGGCATGACAGCGGCGACGGCGTTGAGGACTTTACCCGACGCCGCGCGCGTTGCAATGCTCGTTCCGCCTTCGAAGACGGGGAGCGCCGCATCGATCCCGGCGGGCAGTTCGCCTTTCAGCACACGGTCGAGCAGCTTCTTGTGCTCGGCATTCTCCGCGGCCCACGCATCAAAACCCTTCTGCCATTCGGCGCGGTCCGCACGGGCGCGGTCCGCCAACGAACGAGTGTGCGTCAAGACGTCGTCGGGAACGACGAACGACTGTTCGGGGTCCCATCCGAGTGCTTCCTTGGTGCCCTTCGCTTCTTCAGCGCCAAGAGCCGAACCGTGGATCTTGCCCGTGTTCTGCTTCGTCGGAGCGGGGTATCCGATGATCGTCTTGAGGATGATGAGGGACGGCTTGTCCGTCACCGACTTCGCCGATTCAATCGCGGCGTGGAGTGCAGGAACATCCTCGACGTATCCGTTCGGAGTACGCCATGACACTTCGCGCACGTCCCAACCGTAGGCACGGTAGCGCGCGGCAACGTCCTCGGTGAAGGCGATGTTGGTGTCGTCCTCGATCGAGATCTGGTTCGAGTCGTAAATGACGACGAGGTTGCCCAGTTGCTGGTGGCCAGCGAGAGACGACGCTTCGGCGGTAACGCCTTCCTGCATATCACCGTCACCGCAGATGACGTACGTGTAGTGGTCGAACGGAGACGAACCGGCAGCAGCAGTGGGGTCAAAAAGTCCACGTTCGAACCGCTGCGCGTAGGCCATACCGACAGCAGACGCGAGTCCCTGGCCGAGCGGTCCGGTCGTGATCTCGACACCCTTCGTGTGACCGTATTCGGGGTGACCAGGAGTCTTCGAACCCCACGTGCGGAACGACTTGAGGTCGTCGAGTTCAAGTCCGAAGCCGCCGAGGAACAGCTGGATGTACTGGGTCAGCGACGAGTGGCCGATCGACAGCACAAATCGGTCACGACCAAGCCAATCGGTGTCGGTCGGGTCGTGACGCATGACCTTTTGGTACAGCAAATAAGCGACGGGAGCCATCGACATCGCGGTTCCGGGGTGACCGTTGCCGACCTTCTCGACGGCGTCAACCGCAAGCAGTCGTGCCGTGTCAACGGCCTTCGCGTCGAGGGGAGTCCACTCCAGTGTCGTCATGACTGTCCAATCTCGTGTGTCGAGACGTGCCGAGGAAAACCCTCTGTGTCGTCGATGGCACGGAGATGAAGCACGCCTGAGGTGTACCGGTTCAGTTTAGTGGAAATGGGCTGTCGCGCGGGGTTTGTAGGATTGACCCGTGACTTCATCGACTTCGGCGGCCAGCTCCACTTCGGCACCTCGTCGAACTGTCTGGTCACGAATCGGCGCCTACATTGCACTGACCAAGCCGCGCGTCATCGAACTTCTGCTCGTCACCACCGCTCCTGCGATGGTTCTCGCGCAGCGCGGCATTCCCGACCTAGCGCTTGTCCTCGGAACGTTGCTCGGCGGCGCCATGAGCGCCGGCAGCGCTAACGCCTTCAACATGTACATCGACCGCGACATCGACCAATTGATGGATCGCACTAAGGGTCGACCGATCGTCACCGGTGATGTGTCCGCACGCGCTGCGTTTATCTTTGCGTGGGTGTTGGGCATCGCGTCCATCGCGCTTCTCTGGGTGATCGCAAACCCGCTCGCCGCAATGTTGTCGCTCGCCGCGATCCTTTTCTATGTCTTCATTTACACGCTGCTGCTCAAGCGACGCACCGAACAGAACATCGTGTGGGGAGGTATCGCGGGATGCTTCCCCGTCCTCATCGGTTGGTCTGCGGTGACCGGCTCTCTGTCCGTCGAGCCGTGGATTCTGTTCCTCATCGTTTTCGTGTGGACTCCAGCGCACTACTGGCCGCTGTCACTTCGATACGTCGACGACTACGCGGCGGCATCGGTACCCATGTTGTCCGTTCTGCGCCCCAAGGTCGCCGTCGGGTTGCAAGTCATTCTCTACGCGTGGGCGACTGTGATCATGTCGCTCACGCTCATCCCAGCCGGAAACATGGGTCCGTTGTACACCGCGGTGTCAGTACTCGGTGGCGGCTGGTTCGTTTTCGAGGCTCATCGTCTCTATTCGAAGACTGTTGACGGCATCGAGGCGTCGGCGATGCGCGTCTTCCACGCAAGCAACACTTACTTGACGGTGCTCTTCGTAGCGGTCGCGCTCGACCCGCTTGTCGTGTTGAGGTAAATCGCACGCGTCACAAGCGCAACGACCACCATCGACAAAACGAGGTGCGTCGCGACAAGTTCCACTGGGAGTCCCGTACGCGCTTGCACAATTCCAAGTCCGATTTGTGCACCGAATCCGGCGAGAACCGCGAACCAGGCCCGACGTTCATGTCCGACTGCCGCGGCGAAAGCCATGACAACGAGCACAACGGTGATATACGCCGGCCACGAGTGAACGTGCTGGATGAACTCGGGGTCGAGACCGTTGCGTGGTGCTTTCGCGTCACCGGCGTGGGGACCGGAACCTGTCGTCAAGACGCCGACGAGAAGCACGACCGTCGTCGTGAACGCGATAAGGACGCCGCGACGCGTCACATCGCGCAGACGGGGGAGAGTGGCGTCGCTCAGGCGAAGTAGCAGCACGGTGGCGAGGACGACCATGACCGCCGATGCCACGAAATGTAGTCCGACGACGTATGGGTTCAACTTCATCCAGACCGAAACGCCACCGATGATTGCCTGAACGGGAATCCCCGCGACGAGCACGAGTGAGAGTCGCCAGAGATCACGGCGGGACTTGCGAAGGTTCCACAACACGACGAGTTGCGCCAGACAGACGATGAGCAGCGCGAACGTAAGTAGTCGGTTACCGAATTCAATCGCTCCGTGAATTCCCATTTCGGGAGTCGTGACGAGCGAATCCTCGGTGCACGTCGGCCAGGTCGGACATCCGAGTCCCGAAGCCGTCAATCGCACAAGCCCGCCGGTGCCGACGATGGCGATTTGCGCGATGAGGTTGAGCCACGTCACAACGACAACTGGACGTGAACGAAGTGAGGTCGGAAGAGCAACCACAAGATTCCTAACGGCGTAGAATGAGAGGGCGAACCCGCTGATATCAGTCTATGTTCGCCCCGCACCCACCGCGGTTCGTCGGCACGCTGAACGTGTTTGAAGACGAGGAAGGAAACCATGGCAGAGCCAATTCTGGACCGGCCCGAATTAGAGGGACTCGGACAGTACGAGTTCGGTTGGCACGATCCTGATGCCGCCGGCGCAAGCGCACAGCGTGGACTGAACGAGAACGTCGTTCGAGATATTTCCGCGCGAAAGAACGAGCCGGAATGGATGCTCGATCGACGACTCAAGGCGTTGCAACTATTTGATAAGAAGCCGATGCCCAACTGGGGAGCGGACCTGTCGGACATCGATTTTGACAACATTAAGTACTTCGTCAAGTCCACCGAGCGCCAGGCACAATCGTGGGAAGACCTTCCCGAAGACATTCGCAAGACGTACGAACGACTCGGAATCCCCGAGGCGGAACGTCAGCGACTCGTCGCAGGTGTCGCCGCTCAGTACGAGTCCGAAGTCGTTTACCACCAGATTCGCGAGGACCTCGAGCAACAGGGTGTCATCTTCCTCGACACCGACACAGCGCTCAAGGAACACGAAGACGTCTTCAAGGAGTACTTCGGAACGGTGATTCCGTCGGGCGACAACAAGTTCGCCGCACTCAACACTGCCGTCTGGTCGGGCGGTTCGTTCGTGTACGTCCCCAAGGGTGTCCACGTTGAAATCCCACTTCAGGCGTACTTCCGTATCAACACGGAGAACATGGGTCAGTTCGAACGCACGCTCATCATCGCGGACGAGGACTCCTACGTTCACTACATCGAGGGCTGCACCGCGCCGATCTACAAGACCGACTCGCTTCACTCGGCCGTCGTCGAAATCATCGTCAAGAAGGGCGCCCGCGTCCGTTACACGACGATTCAGAACTGGTCGACGAACGTGTACAACCTCGTCACCAAGCGTGCCATCGCACACGAGAGCGCGACGATGGAATGGGTCGACGGCAACATCGGTTCCAAGGTGACGATGAAGTACCCGTCGATCTTCCTCGTCGGCGAACACGCCAAGGGTGAAACCTTGTCAGTTGCCTTCGCTGGACCCGGTCAGCACCAGGACGCGGGTGCCAAGATGATTCACCTCGCACCGCACACGACGTCCTCGATTATCTCGAAGTCGATCGCACGTGGAGGCGGTCGCGCCGGTTACCGCGGCGAGGTCAAGATGGGGGAGAAGGCGCACGGATCGGCCAACACGGTTCGCTGTGACGCGCTGCTCGTCGACACGATTTCGCGTTCCGACACGTACCCCGCCATCGACATCCGCGTCGACGACGTCCACCTCGGGCACGAGGCAACCGTGTCACGCGTTTCCGAAGAGCAGTTGTTCTACCTTCAGTCGCGCGGCATGCCGGAAGACGAAGCCATGGCGATGATCGTTCGCGGATTCATCGAGCCCATCGCCCGCGAACTGCCGATGGAGTACGCGCTCGAACTGAACAAACTCATCGAGATGAACATGGAAGGCTCGGTGGGCTAATGACGACGACCATCGATCACCCCCAGCACGGAACCTGGTGGGAAGAGCCGCTCCAGACACGCAACGAACATTTCGCGTCGTTCGACCCAGCGGATTTCCCTGCGATCTCTGCACGCCAGCCGGAATGGCGCCTGTCGCCGATCGAGGCTCTGGCACCACTCGCGAGCGGCAATTTGGACGGCGGACACTATGCCGCGACGGCAACCGACGCAGTCTTGGAGTGGATTGCAAAGGACTCACTTGACAACCCCGCGGCACCGGAGGATCTCCTTGGTGCACGCGCCTGGGCAGCGACCACCGATGCGCTCGTCGTCACGGTATCGGGCGAAGGCTCGGCCGCTCGACTGACTCGCACGATTGACGGTGTCCGTGCCGGTCACCTCGTCATTCGCTTCACTGCGAACACGCATCGCACGCTCATCATCGAAAACGGCGGCGGTGGCGCTCTCGCCGAAAACGTCGACATCATCGTCGAAGACGGTGCGAACGCACGCATCGTGCACCTCGGCGAATGGGACGGAACGGCTCTTCACGCAGCCGCTCACACCGCGCGCATCGCGAAGGATGGCAACCTCGACCACGTCCTCGTGTCGTTGTCTGGCGCAATCCAGCGCGTCAACCCGTCGTTCCTGCTCGAAGGTGCTGGCTCGTCCATCGACGCGCTCGGCGTGTACTTCGCCGACCGTGGGCGACACGTCGAACACCGTGTTTTCGTTCACCACATCGCGCCGCAGACGACATCCAACGTGCTGTACAAGGGTGCATTGCACGGCGAATCGACGCACACGGTGTGGGTCGGTGACGTCCTCATCGGCCGTGACGCAACGGGGACCGATTCGTACGAAGCTAACCGCAACCTTGTGTTGTCCGACGGTGCTCGCGCAGATTCCATCCCCAACCTCGAAATCGAAACAGGGGACATCCAGGGAGCTGGCCACGCCAGCGCGACCGGCCGCCTCGATGACGAACACTTGTTCTATTTGCAGGCCCGCGGAATCTCTGAGTCCGAGGCGCGTCGACTCGTCGCTCTTGGCTTCCTGCTGGACATTGTTGGACGTGTCGGTGACGACGCTCTCGAGGAGTACCTCACCGAGCGTTTCACCGTCGCACTGGACTCGGTGGAGGAATCGAAATGACTCGTGAACGCGTAGCGAGCCTCAGTGAATTGGCTCCCGGTGCGGCCATCAAGGTCGTCGTTGACGGAACCCCGATCGCACTCGTCCGTGAGTCGACCGGTGACGTCCACGCCCTCGGCGATCGCTGTTCGCACGGCGACATCTCACTATCCGAAGGCTTCGTCGAGGACGACACAGTCGAATGCTGGGCACATGGCTCCAAGTTCGACCTGTCCACCGGCGAACCTCGCAACTTCCCGGCGTTCGAGCCGGTTCCCGTGTTTACCGTCGAGATCGACGGTGACGACATCTTCGTAGACACCGACAACCGAAAGTAATCATGGCTACTCTCTCCATCATCGATCTGCACGTCTCCATCGAAACCGACGCTGGTAAGAAGGACATCCTCAAGGGCGTCACGCTAACCATCAACTCGGGCGAAACGCACGCCATCATGGGACCTAACGGTTCCGGCAAGTCGACGCTCGCTTACACAATCGCGGGTCATCCGCGCTACACGGTCGAGGCTGGTCAAATCCTGCTCGACGGCGAGGACGTACTCGAAATGTCCGTCGACGAGCGCGCCCGCGCCGGCCTCTTCCTCGCGATGCAGTACCCGGTCGAAATCCCGGGCGTCTCGGTCTCGAACTTCCTCCGCACCGCCAAGACCGCGGTCGACGGTGAGGCGCCAAGCCTGCGCACCTGGGTCAAGGACGTTAAGCAGGCAATGGCCGACCTCAAGATGGACTCGTCGTTCGCAGAGCGCAACGTCAACGAAGGATTCTCGGGCGGAGAAAAGAAGCGCCACGAGATCGTTCAGCTCGAGCTGTTGAAGCCGAAATTCGCTGTTCTCGACGAGACCGACTCGGGCCTCGACGTCGACGCTCTCAAGATTGTTTCCGAGGGTGTCAACCGCGTCAAGGAGAACACCGGACTCGGTGTTCTCCTCATCACGCACTACACGCGCATCCTGCGGTACATCCGTCCTGACTTCGTTCACGTTTTCGTCGACGGTCGCATCGCGGAAGAAGGCGGCCCCGAACTGGCCGAACGACTCGAAGAAGAGGGCTACGACCGTTACGTGGCGGCGGCTCAGTGAGTCGTGACCTCGACAACGCCCTCCACGACACCGTCATGGAGGCCCTCAAGGACGTGGTCGACCCCGAACTCGGTGTCAATATCGTCGACCTTGGACTGATTTACGGCCTCGAGTGGGATGACGAACACGACGCGCTTGTCATCCGAATGACCCTGACGAGTGCGGGGTGTCCGTTGACGGACGTCATCGAGAAGGAACTAGAGAACGCCCTCGACGGCGTCGTCGAACGATTCCGCATCAACTGGGAGTGGATGCCGCCGTGGGGTGTTGAACGCATCACCGATGACGGTCGCGACATGATGCGAGCGCTCGGCTTCAGCATCTAATGATCGAAGTTTCAGGACTCGAGATCCGAGTCGGCGCGCGTACCCTCATGTCCGAGGTGGCCTTCCGCGTCGACAAGGGGGACAAGGTCGGACTCGTCGGACGCAACGGGGCCGGCAAGACGACCCTCACGAAAGTCCTCGCGAAGGAACTGCAGCCAACCGCCGGTTCGGTGAGTGTGCGCGGGGAGTTGGGCTATCTGCCACAAGACCCGCGTTCGGGTGACCCCGCACAGTTAGCGCGAACCCGAATTCTCGATGCGCGCGGTCTTGGCACGTTGATGGTTCAAATGGAGGAAGCCACAGCTCTGATGGGCGCTGATGACCCTGAAATCGCGGCAGCGGCTATGAAGCGTTACGGAAACCTCACCGACCGTTTCACCGCTCTCGGCGGGTATGCAGCGGAAGCTGAGGCGGCGACCATTGCGAACAACCTCGGGTTGCCCGATCGAATTCTCGCTCAGCCGCTCGACACGCTCTCTGGTGGTCAACGTCGCCGAATTGAACTCGCCCGAATCCTGTTCAGCGACGCCGAAACGATGATCTTGGACGAGCCGACCAACCACCTCGACGCTGACTCAGTCGTGTGGCTGCGCGAATTCCTCAAGAACTACAAGGGCGGGGTCATCGTCATCTCGCACGACGTCGAACTCGTCACCGAAACGGTCAACCGCGTGTTCTACCTCGACGCCAACCGTGAGGTCCTCGACGTCTACAACATGGGGTGGAAGCACTATTTGCGTCAGCGTGAAGCCGACGAGGAACGCCGCAAGAAGGAACGCGCGAATACCGAGAAGAAGGCGACCGCCCTGCAGTTACAGGCGGCGCGATTCGGGGCGAAGGCGTCGAAGGCAGCCGCGGCACACCAGATGGTCGCTCGTGCAGAAAAAATGCTGTCTGGCCTCGATGAGGTACGTCAGGTGGAACGTGTGGCAAAGCTGCGTTTCCCCGATCCCGCACCGTGCGGCAAGACGCCGCTCATGGCGAAGAATCTCTCAAAGTCGTACGGTTCACTTGAAATCTTTACTGCCGTCGATCTGGCCATTGACAAGGGTTCCAAGGTGGTCATCATCGGTCTCAACGGTGCGGGTAAGACGACACTGTTGCGTATGCTCGCCGGTGTCGACACCCCGGATACGGGGGAGTTGGAGAAGGGTCACGGGCTCAAGGTCGGCTACTACGCCCAGGAACACGAGACGCTCGACGTCAAACGCTCCGTGCTCGAGAACATGGTCGCCGCCTCACCGCACCTGACTGAGACTGACGCGCGCAAGGTGCTCGGTTCGTTCCTGTTCCTCGGCGACGATGTCCGCAAACCCGCCGGGGTTCTGTCGGGTGGAGAGAAGACTCGCCTTGCCCTGGCGACGCTCGTTGTGTCCAGCGCTAATGTGCTGCTTCTCGATGAACCGACGAACAACCTCGACCCTGCATCGCGACTCGAGATACTCGATGCCCTCAACCACTACTCGGGTGCTGTCGTTCTTGTTAGCCACGACCCCGGCGCGGTTCAGGCGTTGAACCCGGAACGCGTCCTCATCATGCCCGACGGCGTGGAAGACCTGTGGAACCAGGAATACGCGGACCTGATCGAACTCGCTTAACGAGTCGCGGCGTCAACCGCGGCGTCCTCGAGTTCTTCGTCACGTTCACGAGCCGAACGGCGTTTCGGTTCGACGGAATCGACGGGGCCTCGCGCTTCTTTACGCAGCGCCCAGCCGTATCCGACGAAGCCCATCACAGCAAACACGTACCACTGCAGCGCGTACGAGAGGTGCGGTCCTTCATCGAGCACTGGACGGTCCCACGAGATTCCTGATTGCGCCTGCACCGATTCGGTGGCGAGTCGGGAGTACCAGCCTGTGTAGAAATTCGGCGAATCGAACGTCATGATGACCGCCAACTCCGGTGCATTGATGGTTGCAACCTGGCCGACCGGCGCGCTGCGGCCGTCAATCGTCTGTTCGCTCGGCATCAACCGTGCGACGACCGTCAAATCGCCCTGCGGCACGGCCGGGGGATTAGCCGGCGCGGAATAGTCGTCGTTTGCGGCGACCCAACCACGGTCGACGACGAGAATCCCACCGTTGTCGTCGACGAACGGCACCAGCTGTTCAAAGCCAATTCCGGCGTCGGATACACGGTTGCGCGCATATACGGTCGCATCGACGATGTAGTGCCCAGACATCGTGACGGGAGTCCACTTGAGTTCGCGGTCGTTGTTGTCATAGCTCGAAATGACATTCGCCACAGAGGCAGGGGTGCGATCAAAGTTCGCATTAAGAAGAGCAATCGCGGCCTGAGCTTCGGCTCGTCGGGCGAACTGCCACTGTCCCAGTGCGGCGCACGCGACGGCGAACGCGACGGTAACGGCGAAGATCCCCAACCATCGGCGCGTGAACGCAAGCCGAACGGGATTCACTGAAGGCCGCTCGTGAGGCTCGGTCGGTTGTTCGTGTGCGCGGTGGCCTTCTTCACACCGGGTGCGTGCGTCACGTTGGCGAGCATCACCGCAATCGCGGGAAGAACGATGACACCGATCACAGGAATGAGCACCCACCAGCCAGGAACGACGAAACAGAGGAAGAGGCAGACAAGTCGCAGAGCCATTGATATTGCATATGACAGCATGCGGGATGTGCGCTCCTCGGTGGGTGACGCGGGAAGCGACGTCAAAGATTGAGGCTCACGGTCCACGCTGTCGATTTTACGCCTCGGCGATACGCTGGATGACATGACGACAGCACGCACAGTTCTTATCACCGGCGGAAACCGCGGAATCGGGTTCTCCATCGCCGAAACCTTCATTGCTCAGGGCCACCGCGTCGCCGTGACCGCTCGCTCGGGCGAAGGACCGAAGGGTGCGCTGACCGTCATTGCTGACGTCACGGACGGAGAATCGCTCGACCGAGCAATCGCCGAGGTTGAAGAAAAGCTCGGTCCTATCGAAGTACTCGTCGCGAACGCGGGAATTACTAAGGACATGTTGTTGCTCCGCATGACAGATGACGACTTTGAGACGGTGATTGACACGAACCTCACTGGATCGTTCCGCCTCGTCAAGCGCGGAATCAAGTCGATGATCAAGCAGCGTTTCGGACGTATCATCTTCATCTCGTCCGTGGTCGGCCTCTACGGCAGTCCCGGTCAGATCAACTACTCGTCCTCGAAGAGCGCGCTGGTCGGATTCGCCCGCTCGCTGACCCGTGAACTCGGTTCGCGTGGAATCACCGCCAATGTCGTCGCACCCGGGTTCATCGAGACCGACATGACCGCGGCGCTGCCGGACGAACAGCAGGCCGAGTACAAGCGCAACATTCCCGCTGGTCGTTTCGCTCAACCGTCAGAGGTTGCGGCAGCGGTTGCGTGGCTGGCGTCCGATGACGCTGCGTACATCTCCGGAGCCGTCATCCCGGTGGATGGCGGACTCGGCATGGGCCACTAGAGCCGACGACCGAAAAGCGGAATCACCTGCGCGAGATCGCGGATGGTAATGGAAACGGTTGCACGTTCGACAACGACAGGCTTGGCGCAGAAAGCGACCGAGATTGCCGCGGCGTCCATCATGAGGAGATCGTTCGCTCCGTCACCAACTGCGATTGTCGCGTCGCGGGGAATGCCGTTCTCGTCGGCGTAGTTGAGCAGCGCATCGGCCTTCGCTTGAGCATCAATGATCGGTCCATTCGTACGACCAGTCAGCATTCCGTTGAACTTTTCGAGCCTGTTCGCCGTCCACCAGTCGAGGCCAAGTTGCTTCGCGAGCGGATCGAGAATCTCGTGGAAGCCGCCTGACACGGCGATGATTCGTCCATCCGCTTCGTGCACGGCACGGATCAGCTCGTGAACACCGGGCGTCGGAGTGATGCGGCTCTGCACCTGCGCGAACACGCCCTCGGTCAGACCTGCAAGACACGCAACACGTTCACGCAATGACTCCGCGAAGTCGAGTTCACCGCGCATGGCGCGTTCGGTAACCTCGGCCACTGCTTTTCGGACGCCCGCAGCGTCCGCGAGAAGTTCGATGACTTCGTCATTGATGAGAGTCGAGTCAACATCGCACACTACGAGGAATCGACTCATGACGGTCTCCTATTCGACGTGTACGCCTTTTTCGACGACGACGATTCCGCTCGGAGTGACCGAGAAACCGCGGGACCGATCGAGGTCGTGATCGACACCAATGGTGGCGCCGGTGGCAACGACAACTTCCTTGTCCAGAATAGCCCGACGAACAATCGCGCCTTCGCCGATTCGCACCTTCTCGAACAGAACACAGTCGGTGACTTCCGCACCGGATTCGACCGTCACCCAGGGAGAGAGGACGGACCGTTCGATGTGACCACCCGAGACGACGCAACCCAGTGATACCAGCGATTCCGTCGCGGTACCACTCTTACCCGTCGCGTCTCGAACGAACTTCGCCGGGGGAGAGTTCCATTGCTGCGAGAAAATCGGCCACTCCTGGTTGTACAGGTTGAAGATCGGTAGCGGGAAGATGAGGTCCTGGTGCGCCTCGAAGAAGGAATCAATGGTTCCCACATCACGCCAGTAGTTGCGGTCGCGATCCGTTGAGCCAGGCACCGTGTTGTGAATGAAGTCGTACACATATGCCTCGCCGCGTGACACGAAGTCGGGGACGATATCGCCACCCATGTCGTGCTTGGAGTCGACCTTCTCGCCATCACGGGTGACGGCGTCCATGAGAACGTTGGCGTCGAAGACGTAGTTACCCATCGATGCGAGAACTTCGTTGGGAGAGTCGACGAGCCCCTTGGCGTCCGTCGGCTTCTCCCTGAACGCGGCGATCTTCTCCGGGTTCGCGGGATCCGCCTCGATCACTCCGAATTGGTCAGCGAGCGACAAGGGCTGCCGGATACCGGCAACGGTGACGCCTGCCTTGTTCCTGATGTGGGCCTCCACCATGTCCCGGAAGTCCATGCGGTACACGTGGTCAGCGCCGACGACTACAACGATGTCTGGCTTTTCGTCACGGATGAGGTTGAGGCTTTGCAGGATCGCATCAGCGCTTCCCTGGAACCAGTGCTTTCCAAGTCGTTGCTGAGCGGGGACCGACGCGACGTACGCGTTGAGCATTCCGGAGAGTCGCCACGTCTGTGACACGTGTCGGTCAAGCGAGTGCGACTTGTACTGAGTGAGTACAACAATCTGTCGAAGCCCCGAGTTGATGAGGTTCGAAATCGCAAAATCGATTA
>JBDLPW010000107.1:0-7107 GCA_039800905.1 Actinomycetota bacterium
GCAGCGGTAACCCCGCCGAGGTCGCGACCGTCATTGCCTCTCTCGCGGCACCCGGCGCCGGATACATCACCGGCCAGGTTGTCGTCGTGGACGGCGGAAATGCCATCGCCGAAGAACGTCGTTTCGCCCGAGGCGATTCGTGAGGCTCGTCGTTGCCACCTGCTCGGTCGACTACGCGGGTCGCCTCTCCGCGCACCTTCCGTTGGCAACTCGTGTGCTCATGCTCAAAGAGGACGGGTCGGTCCTCATTCATTCGGATGGCGGTTCGTACAAACCCCTCAATTGGATGAGTCCGCCGTGCGTCACCGAAACGCTCGAGGTCGCCGCAGAACAACGCGATGCTGGGGTGATCGAGCAGTGGAAGGTCACCCATGCGAAGACCGCTGACATGCTCGTCATCTCGATTCACGAGATTCATCACGATTCGAGCCACGCCCTGGGTATCGACCCTGGACTCATCAAGGACGGTGTCGAGGCCGACCTCCAGAAACTCTCCGCCGAGAACATCGAGGTGTACGGCGAAGGCTTCAGCCTGATTCGCCGCGAATATTCCACCGCCATCGGACCCGTCGACATTCTCGCGCGTGATGCGAACGGGGAGACGGTCGCAATTGAAATCAAGCGCCGTGGCGATATCGACGGTGTCGAACAGTTGACGCGTTATCTCGAGCTGCTCAACCGGGACACGACCCTTGCCCCCGTTCACGGAATATTCGCTGCGCAGGAGATCAAACCGCAAGCGCGAACCCTCGCCGAAGACCGAGGGATCCGCTGCGTCGTGCTCGACTATGACGAACTGCGTGGGTTCGACAATTCACACGATCGGTTGTTCTGATGCGTCCGTACGACATCGTCCTGTGGGACCTCGACGGAACGATTATGGATTCCGCCCCGGGGATCTTTCTGTCGTTCGAACACACCTTCGCCGAGATGGGACTCGATGCACCGAGTCGCGATGAACTGCGCCGATACCTCGGTCCGCCCCTGCTGTACACATTCGGGGAACTGCTCGGGTTTTCCCCAACCGACACCGAACGGGCAATCTCGATTTACCGCGAGGTGTATCACCGCGTGGGTGCCTTCACGGGGAACCCGTTCCCCGGCGTCCCCAACCTCATCGCCGAGGTTCGCGAAAACGGAATGTTCACCGGTTTGGCGACATCCAAAGCGGAGACCGCGTCGAGGCTCGTCACTGCACATTTCAATCTCGACGGACTTTTCGATGTGTACGGTTGCGCGAGCGACGACGATGCAACACGTAAGACCAAGGCCGACGTGCTGGAACTAGTCCTCGACGAGTTCTCGGAACGCGGCATCCCGAACGAACGCATTGTCCTCATCGGCGATCGCATTCACGACGTCGAAGGCGCCACGGAATTCGGTCTCGACTGCGTTCTTGTCGAATGGGGTTACGGAGCACCGGATGAATTCGCCCAGGCGACGGCGAGCGTCGGTTCGGTCAACGAACTGCGCGGGCTGCTCGGCCTCTAGCGGCGCAGACGGAACAGTGCGAGTCGCCCCGAGTTGAGGACGACGAACACCGACGAGAACGCCATGGCGATTCCGGCGATCGCAGGTCCAACGATTCCCAGCATCGCGACGGGAATGGCAAGCGCGTTGTACCCGAACGCCCAGACGAGGTTCCCGCGAATGGTTCCCAGGGTCGAGCGCGACAGGCGAATCGCGTCGGCAACACGTCGAACATCGGCCGAGACAATGACGATGTCGCTCGCCTCAATGGCAACATCAGTTCCGCCACCCATTGCGATGCCGCAATCGGCCTGCGCGAGTGCGGCGGCGTCATTGATGCCGTCACCGACCATCGCAACCGTTCTGCCCTCCGTCTGCAGTGCTTCGATCAGGTCACGCTTGTCAGCAGGAGTCATCGGGGCACGAATCTCGTCAACGCCGACCTCGGTTCCAATTCGCTGGGCAACAATCTCGGAATCACCTGAAGCGAGAACTGTGTGAAGCCCCAGTTCTTTCAGGTGACCAACCGCAGCGGCCGACGACGGTCGCACCGGGTCACTGACCGCAATCGCACCGACAATTCGATCATCGTGAGTGAGCACCGAGACGGTGTATCCAACCTGAATCCAGCCGTCGATGGTGTCGCGCACGTCGTCGGCGACCGTCGCACCTTCGGTGAGCGCCCACGCGAGTGTTCCTACACGTGCCTTGGTTCCACCGAGCATTCCAACGACTCCGTGTCCAGGAACAGCGACAATATCGGCGGCAGCCGGAATGTCGAGTCCGCGAGCTGTCGCCTCGGCAACAATCGCGCGGGCAATGGGGTGATCCGTTCCGACATCGACTCGTGCAGCGTCGGAAAGAACAATCGTGTCGTCGAGTCCGTCGCCCGCCACCCCAACAACAGCGGGACGACCCGCGGTCAGCGTTCCGGTCTTGTCGAACACGATGGTGTCGATGCGGCGCGTGGATTCAAGCACATCGGTCCCGCGAATGACGATTCCGCTACGGGCGCCGCGACCAGTGCCCACCAACAACGCCATCGGGGTCGCCAAACCCAGCGCACAGGGGCATGCGACCACAAGTGTCGCAACAGCGACCGCGATCGCCTTGGTCACGTCTGCAGATTGCCAGTACCACCAGACGCCAGCACCCACAGCGAGGACGATAACGAGCGGGACGAACACGGCCGAGACTCGGTCAACGAGTTTCTGGACCGGAGCTTTGGCTGCCTGCGCGGCCTCGACCATCTTGGTCAAACGCGCGAGTTCGGTGGCACTTCCCACGGCCGTCGCCTCGATGACGAGTCGACCTCCCGCGTTGATGGTTCCACCCGTGACTCGCGTGCCGGGACTGACCGGAACGGGCATACTTTCACCCGTCACCGAACTGGCATCGACCGTTGATGATCCTTCGATGACGATTCCGTCCGTCGCGATGATGGCGCCGGCAAGTGCGACAAAGCGGTCGCCCACCTGGATTGCGCCGGCGGGCAACGTCACTTCACGCCCATCCATGAGAAGGATGGCGTCCTTCGCTGCGACATCGAGCAGCGCCGTCAAAGATTGACGAGCGGTTCGCTTGGACCGAGCCTCGACGTATCGACCGAGCAAGACGAACGCGGTGACTGCGGCGGCGGACTCGAAATAGAGAGCGTGAGTCGAATCGCCGAACAGCGACATTTCCATGCGCATCCCGATCATGCCGGCGTGCGTGAACGCGACCGCGTACAACGACCACACGTATGCGACGGCGACTCCGAGCGACACGAGCGTGTCCATCGTAGTCGCGCCGTGTCGCAGGTTCTTCCACGCGGCGCGGTGGAACGGCCACGCAACCCACGTCGCAATCGGGGTCGTCAGTGCCGCGAGCACCCACTGGTACCCGTCGAATTGCAGGTCGGGAATCATTGAAATGGCGAGCACGGGGATAGCCAGAGCAATTCCGGCGATGACACGCCACAACAACAGCCGATCGACGGGTGATTCGGGTTCACGAACCCCGGTGTCAGCAATTTCGCGAGCGCCGTACCCAACCTTTTCGATTGCGGTTATGAGCGCGGTGGCGTCGACGACTCCGTCAATATCTACCGACGCTCGTTCGGTCGCAAAGTTGACCGACGCGGTGACCCCGGGAACGGTGCGCAGTGCGCCCTCGATTCGGCCGGCGCACGTCGCGCAGGTCATTCCCTCGAGTGCGAGGTCAACGTGGTTGGTGGTCACTAGTGAACGACGTGGTATCCAGCGCCCTCAACGGCCGCTTCAACCGCAGGGGCTTCGACTCCGTCAGCGGCTTCGACGTGAAGGGTCGACTCCCCGTTCGGAACGAGGTCGATGTTGACCCCGGAGACGCCGGGGACGACGGCAACAGCACGCGAGACCGTCATGACGCAGTGGTTACAGGTCAAACCCGTGACCGTGAAATCGGTGGTGCTCATGGTTTCATCCTCTCACCGATTCCCAGTCAGACGGTGGGGACAAAATTCCCTAAAAAGTTGGTGCGCAAGAGGGGACTTGAACCCCTACGCCCTTACGGGCACTGGCACCTGAAGCCAGCGCGTCTGCCATTCCGCCACTTGCGCCCGTCGTTAAACGAACTTCTCAAGGTTAGCACGGGGAAAACGAGCGCCGAAGCCCTGTCGCGGCGGGCGTAAACGAGCCCGAAGAATAGACTTGAGGCACTGCCGTAGGGGGTCTTTCGATGGGTTTACTCGACAACGTTGAACGTGGTCTTGAGAAGCTCGTCAGTGGCGCGTTCGCGAAGTCGTTCCGTGGCGGAGTTCAGCCAATCGAAATCGTGGCGGCACTCAAGCGCGAACTCGATTCCCGTGCCGTCGTCGTCCAGCGCGATCGCATTCTTGCCCCGCACTCGTACACGGTCGGTCTGTCCGCTCAGGACTTCAGCCAGTTGAATGCGCACGGCACCGTGCTCATCGCGGAACTGGTCGATGCTGTTCGCGATTACGCGAATCGTCAGCGTTATTCCTTTGCGGCACCGGTCACGGTCAGCCTTGCCGCGGCCGCCGACATCCCCGCGGGCGTCGTCCGTGTCTCGTCGCAGGCACTTGACGCGGTTTCCCAGTGGCAGCCAGCGCTGGAGGTCAACGGCACCACCGTCTACCTCACCGGTGCGGAATCGATTATCGGTCGCGGACAAACCGCTACGGTCATCATCGACGACGGCGGAGCGTCCCGAAACCATGCGCGAATCGTCTGGAACGGAAAAGCCGCCGGTCTCGAGGACCTGCAGTCGACCAACGGCACGATTCTCAACGGCAAGCGCGTCACCGTCGCTCCGCTCGAACAGGGTGACGTCATCGAAATCGGACAAACCCGTCTGGTGTTCCGTGTCCTTCCAGGAGCAGCCTCGTGAGCGAGTTAACACTTTTCGTCCTGCGCTTCGGATTCCTCGCAATCCTCTGGATTTTCGTCTTCGCCGTCATTTTCGCCCTGCGCTCGGACCTGTTCGGACACTACACGCGCAAAACGGAACGCGCGGTTCCCGACATCGTCGTCAACCCGGCCGCCTCCGCACCGACGTTCATCCCACCGGTTGACACTCCGCGCAACACCGACCCTGCCCGCACACTCGTCATCACGGCCGGTGCGCGCGAAGGCCTCGAAATCCCCCTCGACGCAGACCAGTTGACCATCGGTCGCAGCGCCCAGTCTGGGCTCGTTATTCGCGACGAATACACCTCGACGAACCACGCGCGACTGCAGTTATGGAACGGTGACTGGGTCATTCAGGATCTCAATTCGACCAACGGAACGTTCGTCAACAATCAGCGAGTGAGCGTGCCCACCCCCGTCGCGCTCTACACACCGGTCTCCATCGGCTCGACCATCTTCGAACTGAGGCCGTAATGGACGCACGCGTTCTTACGGCGGCGGCAAGCCACGTCGGTCGGATCCGAATGAGCAACCAGGATTCGGGATACGCGGGAACGCACCTCTTCATGGTCGCCGACGGAATGGGTGGCCACGCGGGTGGTGACGTCGCAAGTTCGCTGGCGACGCAAGCAATTACAGCCGTCGCTGACGAAAGATTCGAGTCGGTCGACGTCGCGCAATCGACGCTCGTCGAGGCCGTCAAGCACAGCGCGGGTGAACTCTCGGACGCTGTGCGATCGCACCCCGACCTGCAGGGAATGGGAACGACCGTCAGCGCGATGATCCGTCACGACGACAAGGTCGTTATCGCCCACATCGGTGACTCGCGGATCTATTTGTATCGCGGAACGAAACTCGAACAGATCACGACGGACCACACCTTCGTTCAGAAGCTCGTGGAGACGGGCCGCATCACGCCGGAAGAAGCGGCCGTCCATCCGCGCCGCAACGTGCTCATGCGCGTACTCGGTGACTTTGACACCGACCCCGAGGTCGACACGTTCGTTCTCGAGACGGAACCGGGCGATCGTTGGTTGCTCTGTTCAGACGGGCTGTGCGGGTATGTCCCCGAAGACGTCATTGCCCAAACGTTGAAGGACACCCCCGATGCGGCGAAGGCGAGCGAACGCTTGGTCGAGGCCGCTCTTGATCGTGGTGCGCCGGACAACGTCACCGTCGTCGTCGCGGGAGTGAATGAGACCAATGTCAGTGCAGCCGCCAAGCCGATTCTCGTCGGCGCTGCCGCACAGCCACTCATCTTCGACGCCGTAACCAAGCGCATGCCGAAAATCACGGGGCTGTTTGGAACACACCCGACGATCACGCAAGAAGAAACGTTCGAAACACCCGACTTCCTCGAGACAATCATCTCTGAAGACAAGGCCCGTGCCGCCAAGCGTCGCGTTCGCTGGGGGACGTACTTCGCCATCGCACTCACCGCTATTTCCGGCTTTGCTGTCTGGGGATACTTCTGGACGCAATCACAGTTCTACGTCGGAACCGACGGCAATTCGGTCGTCATCTTCCGCGGAGTTGCCGGCGAAATCGGCGGGCTGAACCTCAACTCGGTCGAAAAGGACACCGACATCCCGCTCGAGGGGTTGCCGCAATATCTGCTGCACTCAATCGAAAACACCATCCCTGTTGACAGCTACAACGCGGCCCTTGAGGTCGTGTCGAGGATTCGAAATGTCAGCAGTACACAGTAACTTCGACGCGTCGACGATCACCGAGCAGTTGCTGCTGCGGTTGAAGATTCCGACGAAACTGCGAAACCTCGAAGCAACGCTCATCCTCTTCGCGATGATCATCACGTCATCGGCTCTGGCACTCGTCGACCTCGGTGCAGTCGGGCACCTCAACGTCTCCATCATCGGGTTGTCGCTCGGGCTCGGTGCGATTGTCCTCGCGATGCACGTTGCTCAGCGCTTTGTCGCCCGGGACGCGGATCCGCTCATCCTGCCTATCGTCACGCTGCTCAACGGTTTGGGTATTGCGATGATTCACCGACTCGACATCGCGCACGGTTTGACGGGATGGCAGTCACAAGCAACCCGCCAGATGGTGTGGACGGCCATCGCGACCGTCGTCGCCATCGTCGTCATCGTCGTCGTTCGCAACCACCCGTCACCGTCGAACTGGCCATCGGCATACCAGTCGCGATGTCGATCGTCGCACTCGCACTCGGAGCCATCCGATGGGGGATGGACGCAGTAACCGCTACGACGGTCGCCGCCGAATCCGC
>JBDLPW010000108.1:0-8503 GCA_039800905.1 Actinomycetota bacterium
AGCGGCTTGTACTCGGCGGCGATTCCGATTGAGTGCAACGCCTGCAAAACCCAATCGTCGAGGAACGCGTAGCTGTCCGCGAACGACATCCCCTGCACGAGTTCCGCTGGTGCGTAAATCGAGTACGTGATGGTGTTACCGGGCTCGATGAACATCGTGCCGCCACCCGAGATGCGACGGTGAACGCCGATGCCTCGCGCGGCGGCTTCGTCACCGTCAACCTCATTGATGAGTGACTGGAACGATCCGATGATGATGGCGGGTTCCGCCCATTCCCAGATGCGTAGGGTCGGCCCGCGACGACCGGCTCCCAGTTCCTCCGCAAGAACTTGATCGAGCGCCATGTGTTCGGCTGCGGTCATCGGGACAGGCGCGAGGAATTCCCAGTCGTATTCAGTGAACGAACGGGCGTGCGCAATCGCGCGTCGAACCGCGGTGGCGACGGCTTCGGGGTGGAACCCCAACATGACAACGTCATCGGGCAGCGAGTCACGGACTCGTCGGGCGATCTCGCCGGCATCCGCGGTGACGGGCATTCCTTCGATTGCGGCTGTCATGGCGTCCAGCGCTTCATCGGGTTCGAGGAAAAAGTCGCCGGAAAGTTTCACGTTGGCGAGGTGGTCGTCAACCTCGTCCGCTTCGACGACGACCAGCTTGCCGCCGGGAACCTTGTATTCGCCCTTCATTTATTTCTCCAACCGTGCATCGAGCCAGCCGAAAACGTCGGTCCACACTTCGTCGCGATTCGTTTCAAAATAGATTTCGTGACGGGCGCCGCCGTACACAATGAGCTCTACGTCGCTGTAGCCCGCCTTCACATACCGAGCCGCGAGTGCCGCAACGCTCTTCTCGTTGCCGAGAGCGTCCGCGGATCCTTGGACGATGAGTAATGGGATGTTGCGGTGGGCAGGCTTCGGCAGCCCCAACAACTGGAGTGCACCGGAAAGTCCGAATTGTGCGATCGCGTTCGCCTTGAACGTCAAAGGGTCAGCCTTGAAGGCATGGTGCGCGGACACATCACGGTTGAGCCATTCGTGACCGGTTTCGCCCAGATGCTTGAACTTCGCGTTGAGGTCGCCGGCGTTCATCGTGAACGGTGTGCGCAGCGCGGTGCCCGACCAGATGACAACATCGGCGTCGAGCGTGCCGCGGTCAAGAGCAATTTGGCCGAAGAGCGAACCCATCGAGTGACCGACGAAAACCAACGGCAATCCCGAGTATTCGGAGCGGGCGAGTGCAGTGAGCGCCGCGATGGCGTCAATTGCCCCGTCGACGTTTCGCGGACCGAGGTGCCCCAACTTGGCGGTGTCGCCCTTCCACTGTTGGCGCCAGGTTTCCCCGTGGCCGCGGTGGTCGTCCGCAAACACGACAAACCCGTGACGGACGAACTCCTCCGCGAGAGCGACGTAACGCTGTGAGTGATCACCCTGACCGTGAGAGATCTGCACGATTCCGCGCGGCTTCGCGCACGGCCAGACCGTGTAGTGAATCGTGACGCCATCGGAATCGACGAATGTGCGGTGTTCGGAAGCGACCATACGGCAAGTGTAGAAGTTCGCCGCGTTGTGAGCGAGCGTAGGATGAGGACGTGGTTGGTCGTCGAAAGTCTTCGTCGCGAAAACCGCGCCCCGCGATGTTCCGCGCTCTCGCGGTTCGCAACTTCCGCATCTGGATTGTCGGAGCACTCATCGCAAACATCGGTTCGTGGGCGCAGCGCACCGCCCAGGACTGGCTCGTTCTCACCGAACTGACGAACGACGATGCCGTCGCGGTCGGAATTTCGCTGTCGCTACAGTTCGGGCCGATTCTGTTGCTCGGCCCGTTCATCGGCCCTCTCATCGACCGAGTGAGCGGTCGAACGATCATCCTCATCACCACGATCGTCGAACTCGTTCTGGGTCTCGTTCTCGGTGTTGCTGTTGTGATGGGTGTCGCGAGTCTGCCACTGGTCTACGCGCTCGCCCTCGGACTCGGCATCAGTCAAGCGTTCGAAGCTCCCGCGCGCATGGCGTTCGTCAGTGAGCTCGTCGGTCACTCGAACATCCCTAATGCGATCGGCATGAACTCAATGATGTTCAACACGTCTCGACTGGTCGGTCCGGCGATTGCGGGGCTCGCGATCACCACGGTTGGTTCGGGTTGGACATTAACGGTTGCGGCAGCGTCGTATGCGGCAGCGATTGTCGCAATTCTGGCGCTGCGCGGCCAAGAATTTCACCCCGTCACGAAGGTCGCGAAGGCGAAAGGCCAGTTCCGCGAGGGACTTCACTACATTCGTTCGCGAACCGACATCATCATCGTCTTGTCGATGGCGTTTGTTGTCGGCGCCCTCGTGTTCAACTTTGGCATTTTCTCGAGCACGATGGCGGTGTTGGAGTTCGGGCTTGGTGCACACGACTACGGATTCATCACGTCTGCGTTGGCGGTCGGGTCGATGGCCGGCGCACTCATCGTTGCCCGTTCGAGGCGGCCGCGGTTGTCCGTCATCATCGTCGCGGCGAGCACGATCGCCCTCGGTGCCGGGCTCGCGGCCATCGCCCCAACGGTAACGATATTCGTCGTTCTCTATCCGATCCTTGGCCTCGGCGCAATCCTCATGATTGCGACCTGTAATTCGTACCTCCAGGTTTCGACCGACGACGTGTTCCGCGGTCGTGTCATGGCGATCTATTCGACGGTCGTCATCGGCGGCACACCTTTCGGTTCTCCGCTCGTCGGTTACGTCGCTAATTCGTTCGGTCCAAGATGGGCAATCGGGGTTGCCGCTATCGGCGGAGTCATCGCCGCGCTGATCGGTTTTATCTGGATGCGAGCGGGGCACGACATCCGCACGTCGGAGACGATTCGGTCGGCCTTCCGCAAGACCGACGAGAGTGACGAGACCGCGACACAGCTCATTACGATTCTCCATAAGACACCGTAAAACGCGTAAATACTGCAATCGGGTATGTTTTAGCGCGCGAAATCTCGTAGGCTGAGGACATGGACGCAACCGACCGCCGCATCATCGAACAGCTCCGAGACAACGCCCGAGCGGGGTATGCGGACATCGGTGACGTAGTCGGACTGTCCGCGAGCGCCGTCAAGCGACGCATCGATCGGCTGGTTGAAACCGGTGCGATTCGCGGATTCACGGTCCAGGTCGACCCGGCCGCAGAAGGCGTGGGCGTCGAGGCGTATGTCGAGTTGTACTGCCGTGGCACCGTCGGACCCGAGGAACTGCGGACGATTCTGCAGGCAGTACCGGAGGTGGTTTACGCCGGAACTGTGTCGGGACAGGCAGACGCCATCCTGCACATGCGCGCGCACTCGATTCCCGCTCTCGAGTCGGCGCTGGAGAAGGTTCGCAAGGCGCCGAACGTCGACCACACGCGTTCGTCGATCTTGTTGTCGCGCCTCGTGCACCGCCGCATTCTCTGACGTTTTGTTCTGACATGGTGGGCGGTTGTTGACCGAACCGCGAGAATAGTTGCATGCGTATTGGTGTCCTGACTTCGGGTGGAGACGCACCCGGCCTCAATGCCGTCATTCGTGGTGCCGTTCTCAACGGCGAGCGTCAGTACGGTCTCGAATTCGTCGGTATCCGTGACGGTTGGCGTGGACTCGTCGACGCTGACTTCCAGACTCTCGAACGTTCCGACGTCAAGGGCATCGCCAAACTTGGTGGAACCATCCTCGGTTCGTCACGCACCAACCCCTTCGAGGGCAACGGTGGCATTGACCGCATCAACCAGGTGATGGCCGATGCTGGCATGGACGGTCTGCTCGTCATCGGTGGCGAAGGCACCCTCGCTGCCGCGAATCGTCTTGCCGAAGCCGGCATCAAGATCGTCGGTGTCCCCAAGACCGTCGACAACGACCTCTCCGCCACCGACTACACGTTCGGTTTCGACACCGCCGTCAACATCGCAACGGACTCGATGGACCGACTGCGAACCACTGGTGATTCGCATCACCGCTGCATGGTGGCCGAGGTCATGGGCCGCCACGTTGGGTGGATCGCCCTGCACTCGGGCATGGCCGCTGGTGCACACGCCATCCTCATCCCCGAACGCAAGACGTCTCTTGACGAAATCGTCGGCTGGGTGACATCGGCTGCATCGCGTGGTCGTGCACCGCTCATCTGCGTTGCGGAAGGCTTCCTGCTCGACACGATGGATGACGCACACTCCGAGCGTGGATTGGACGCATTCGGTCGCCCGCGCCTCGGCGGAATCGGTGAAATGCTTGCCCCGCTTATCGAAAAGGCGACAGGAATCGAAACACGCGCAACTACCCTTGGACACATTCAGCGCGGTGGAACACCGTCCGCGTTTGACCGTGTCCTCGCCACCCGTTTCGGAATGAATGCTGTGCGCATCATCGCCGAAGAGGGCTGGGGTCAGATGGTCGCGCTTCGCGGAACTGACATCGTCACCGCACCGTTCGAAGCGGCGCTGGGCCAGCTCAAGCGTGTTCCGGAAGAGCGCTGGGAAGAAGCCGCCCTTCTCTTCGGCTAAGCGTCGAGGTATTCCAGTAGCGCTTCGATGAGCGCCTCGTTCGACCGCTCAACCGCCGTTGCCGAAACGGTGAGACCGACGGCATTGGCATCGAACGCGGTGCGCGGACCGATGCAGACGATGGCGGTTGACTCGGGGATCGGCTGCAACTGTTCGGCAAGCAAACGAGCGACGCTTCCCGATGAAACGAGAATCGCCGTGATGGCGCCTGTGCGCACGTCGTCGATCACATCCGTGGGCAATGCGACGCCGACTGACTTGTATGCCGAGACAAAGGTCGCGTCTATTGCGCGCTCGATGAGTCCCGCCTCGAGCACGGGCTCGGATGTTTCCGAATGCGGAACCAAGACGTGCGATTCGGCGAATCCGTCGGGCAATGCCGCGAGGAAACCGCGGGGCGAGTTGTCCGTCTCGGGAACGAAGTCCACACGGAACCCAGCGAACGTCAGTGCCTGGGCGGTCGTTTCACCGATAGCTGCGACTTTGGTCGAGTCGGGGATGCAAATCTTGAGGTGTCTCAACACGTCGACCGCGGTCGCCGAGGTGAGGACAATCCATTCAAAATCGCCGGCCTGCAACGACGACAATGCTGAGTCGAGTGCTGCCTGGTCGTCCGCCGCGGCGAAATTGATGACCGGAGCAACAACGGGTCGTGCCCCGAGAATCGTCAACCGGTTGGTGATGTCTTGACCGAAGTCGCCGCCGCGAGGGATGAGCACAGTTTGCCCCGCCAGTCGCTTGACGATGGGAATGCTCGAGGTGGGTGATACCTCGCGGATCGCGAAATCAGTCATCCCCGAAAACCGCCCACGCCACTGAGCTGATGACAATCACGCCGAGTGTTCCGAGACCGATCCACCACGGCACGGGGTTGCCCTGGTAGGACGCAGTCACGCGCTCGCCGAGTGCCTTGCGCTGTGCATCGAAATCCAACTTGTGTTCGAGCTCGCCAATCGAGCCCGCGAGTTTCGCCCGCTTGGCCGCAATATCGGCGGCAATTCGTTCACGCTCACTCATCGGTCGCTCGCTTTCCGATGTTTGCGAAATCCGCAGCAATCTGGTCCACCGACTCGAACGGAGTGAACCCCTTCTTGATCGAACCGACACCCGCCGCCACAAAAATGAGACCCACCACGAGGGCGAGTCCGGCGACGATGAGGGCGGCGGCCCAAGCGGGCATGATCAGCGAGAGCGCGAGAATCCCCGCAACGACGAGGATGATGAGGAACACCGAGATGAGCGTGACGCCAAGGGTAACCAACCCGAGGCCGACGCCGGCGGCGCGAAGCTTCTCGGCAAACTCGGTCTGCAGCAGACGAATCTCTGCGCGAACCAGGTCGCTCAATTCACGCGGAAGGTCGGCGAGAAGCCGGAAAAATCCGCGACGGTTAGTGTCCTCGGACATGAACTACTTCCCCGCCGGCTCCGATTCGGTAGCGGTGGTCGTCTTCGTTGACGCCTTGGGCTTGGGTGTCGCTGCAGGGGTGGGCTTGACGCCGCGAGCTTCGTCGACCTTCGCCGCGACCTTCTTGGCGTTAGCGCTGACGAAATCGACAACCTCGGGAGCCTTGTCCTTGACGAACTCGGTCGCGACGGAAACCTGTTCCTGAACGCGAGGGTCGTTCCACACCTTGAGCGCGGCGGACTTCATCTGGTTGTAGCGTGCACGGCCCGCGCGAGTACCGAAAACGTACCCCACTCCGAGTCCGAGTGCGAAGAGAATCTTGCCTCGCATGACGCCTCCCTTATATATGCCGATTAGAGCATTAACACTAACGCGGTTTCTGGAAGCAGAAAAACCGAGTCCGGTTGAACATCAGGGGTTGGCGGGAACCGTTACCAAATCGTCACGCGCTCGGACGGCGCGAGCCACATCGCGTCACCCTCGGTGACGCCGAACGTGTCGTGGAAGAGGTCGAGGTTTCGCGCAATTTGGTTGCATCGGAATTCCGCCGGCGAGTGCGGGTCGATCGTGAGGAGACGCAGAGCCTCTTCATCACGCGCCGACTGTCGCCACACCTGCGCCCACGACAAGAGAAATCGCTCTGCCCCCGTGAGACCGTCGATCACCGGCGGTTCCTCGCCGCCGAGTGACAACTGGTAGGCCTTCCACGCAATCGATAATCCACCGAGGTCACCAATGTTCTCGCCGATGGTCAACTCGCCGTTGACGTGGTGGCCTGGCAGAGCCGCCAGTTCGAGCGCGTTGTATTGATCGATGAGTGCACGGGTGCGTTCCGTGAAACGCTCGCGGTCCTCGTCGGTCCACCAATTGGACAGGCGACCGTCACCGTCGAACTCACTGCCCTGGTCGTCAAAACCGTGACCGATTTCGTGTCCGATGACACCTCCGATGCCACCGTAGTTCGCGGCGGGATCGGCGTTCACATCAAAGAACGGCCACTGCAGGATGGCGGCGGGGAACACAATCTCGTTGAAACCAGGGTTGTAGTACGCGTTGACGGTCTGCGGCAGCATGAACCACTCGTCGCGGTCGATCGGCTTGCCGACCTTGCCCAGTTCGCGATCGAACTCGTACTCGGCGACGGCGACGACATTCGCGATGAGGTCATCCGCATAAACCGTGATTGATGAATAGTCGCGCCACTTTGCCGGGTAACCGATCTTGGGAGTGAACTTGTCGAGCTTGTCGAGGGCGCGCACCTTCGTCTCGGGGCTCATCCAGTCGAGGTTCGTAATCGATTCGCGGTACGCCTCGATGAGGTTCGCGATGAGGACATCCATCGCCGCCTTCGCTGCGGGCGGGTAGTGTCGCTCGACATAGATCTTGCCGATCGCCTCGCCCAGTGCGCCTTCGGTGAAGGACACTCCGCGCTTCCAACGCGCACGCTGCTGTGGCGTTCCCGACAGGGTCTTTCCGTAAAACTCGAAATTCGCGACCGAGAAGTCATCCGACAAATACGATGCGAGACCGTAAATGACCTGCCAACGCAACCAGTCGGCGAGCTCATCATGTGAGGCGGATTCGATCACCGCCCGAACGTCCTCGATGAACGACGGCTGGCGCACGACGACCTCGGTGAACACGACATCGTCGACGTCGAGCGCATCGCGCCACGGCGCGGCAACCGGACCCAGCGCCGAGGCAAAGTCCGCCCACGGCGTGAGGTTGTAGGTGGCGTGAGTGTCACGGCAACGAACGTTGTCCCAGTGGGCCGCCGCGATGCGAGATTCAATCCCGAAAACGCGGGCGGCGCGATCGGCCGCATCACTAAGCCCCGCGAGAGTGAACATGCGCTCAAGGTGCGCGACGTACGCGGCGCGAATGTCGGCGAAGCTGTCCTCGCGGTAATACGACTCGTCGGGCAGACCGATTCCGCTCTGTTCGACAAACAGCAAGTAACGCTCGGGGTCACCCGGGTCGTTGTCCACCCACATCGACACGAACGAGCCGATTCCCTGACGCTCAAAACGACCGAGCAACTCGACCCACGCCGTCACCGAATCGGCCGTGTCGATCTGCTCGAGCAGCGGGCGAAGCGGCTCGGCACCCAACTCGTTGACACGGTCTTCGTTCATGAACGACGTGTACAGGTCGCCGACCTTGCGCGCTTCCGTTCCGGGAGCAGCGTTCTGGCACTCCTCGACGATGGTGCGAACCGCTTTGTCGGCCTCCTCGGCGAGGATGAGGAACGACCCGTAACGAGCGCGGTCCTCCGGGATCGGATTGGCATCGATCCACTTCTGGTTCATGTGACGGTAGAGGTCGTCGGCGGGACGGATCCCCTCGTGGCGGTTGGCGAGTTCGATTCCCGAGTGCAGCATGCATCCACCTTACGATGTAGAGGTGACGTACACGCCAGCCGAATTCGACCTGACCGGTCACACCGCACTCGTCACGGGGGCGGGCAGTGCAAACGGTATCGGCTTCGCCGCCGCGCGAATCCTCGGGTCGCTGGGCGCACGCGTCGTCATCACCGCGACGACGGACCGTATTCACGAGCGCGTGGCTGAACTGTCGGCGGCGGGGCTTGAGGCGGTCG
>JBDLPW010000109.1:0-13855 GCA_039800905.1 Actinomycetota bacterium
TGGCAACGAGCAGTACGGGCTTTTTCGTTGCGCGCAACATGCGAACAACACGCTCATCCGTAGCGGTCGCGCCGACCATCGCGTCGACGACAAAGAGAACGGCATCGGCGAGGTCGACCGCGATCTCGGCCTGCTGCGCCACCGATAAATCGATTCCGCGCGCGTCCGGTTCCCAACCACCCGTGTCAACGAGCGTGAACTTACGATCGTTCCACTCTGCCTTGTACGACACACGGTCACGCGTCACACCAGGAACATCTTCGACGACCGCTTCACGTCGTCCAAGGATTCGGTTGACCAGTGCGGACTTTCCCACATTCGGGCGACCAACAATTGCCAGCACGGGAAGGGCCGGCAACACGATAACCTCGTCCGAGTCGCCGATCTGAGCCTCGAGGACGGCGATGTCATCGTCATCGAGGTCGTAGTCGTCCAGCCCGCGGCGAAGAGCCTCGGCTCGAATCGATGCATCTGCATCCGTCATCTCCGAAAGACGCTCGATGATGTCGTCATCACCGAAATCGTCGTCGAATTCTTTATCGCTCATCCGTTGTCTCCCTTGCACAGGTCGACAACTGCGTCGACGGTTTCCTCGAACCCAATGTCCGATGAATCAACCACGGTAACTCCCGGTGCGGCCGACATGAAGTCGACGACGGTGGAGTCTTTGGCATCACGTTCGCGAATCGACTTCGCCGTGACATCGGCCGATGCGACGGTCTCACCAGCGCGACGTGCAATGCGCACCTCTTCCCGAGCGGTCAGCAGAATTCGAGTGCCCGCGTCGGGGAAAACGACGGTCGTCATGTCGCGCCCCTCGGTGATGACTCCGGGATATCCCGACTTTTCGACCAAGGCGCGGGTGAAGTCCTTCATCCACGGGCGAACATGCGGGTTCGTCGCGATCGCGCTGACGTTGAGCGAGATCCGCGGATCGCGAATCGCTTCGGTGACCTCGACTTCCCCAACACGGATGTGTTCGATGTCGGGGTCCATCGAAATGGAGTACGGAAAATCCGGGAGCAACTGCGCAACGGCGTCGTGATCACCCAGGTCCAGTTCCAAGTCCAGCGCCCACCACGTCAATGCGCGATACGCGGCACCGGTGTCGAGGAACCCGTAACCAAGTCGTCGCGCAACCTCACGCGAAACGCTCGACTTTCCCGAACCAGCCGGTCCATCAATTGCTACAACGCGCGTCATCGACCTTCTCCTGCGATTCGCCATCCTCGAGCCTCGAGTGCAGCAACCAATTCGTCTTCGGCTGATGGAATGACGGAAACTTCGGCGAATCCAACCTGCGACCCGGGCGAGTGTTCCAGCCGCAGGTCTTCCATGTTGACCCCTAGTTCGCCGATTTCGGTGAGCAGTTTCGCAAGCTGACCGGGAGTGTCATCGATGACGACAAGAATCTGAGCGAACTGCGCCGAGTTTCCGTGCTTGCCCGGGATACGGGACACGCCGGAGTTACCGGCGGCGAGAAGGTCAGCGAGTACGGCGGTCGCTGCACCGCTGTCTAACGCGGAGAGAACCGCACCGAGACGATCGTGAACACCGCGCAGAACTTCCGCGACATCATCGGCGTTCGCGGAGAGAATTTGAATCCACAACGTCGGGTCCGATGCGGCAATGCGCGTCACGTCACGCAAACCACCGCCGGCGAGATCGACGTGTTCACCCTTCGCCCCAACGAGACTGGATGCCACAGCGGACGACACAATTTGCGGGACGTGACTGACGAGAGCGACCGCTGCGTCGTGATCGGCAGAGTTCAACGTGACGACCGTCGCACCACAGGCAACCGCGAGCGATTCGACCGCGGCAACGGCATCCCCGGAGACACCGTCGTGAGGACACACGATCCACGAACGGCCAGTGAAAAGGTCGGCACGAGCGGCGACCGCTCCCCCGCGTTCACGACCGGCCATGGGATGCGACCCAACGTAACGCGCCAAGTCATTCCCCTTCGCAGTGAGCGAATCGAGGATGGAACCCTTGACACTGGCGACGTCTGTCACCACGGCGTTCGGGAAACGGGACATTTCGGCCGCAACAACATCGGCAACAACGTCCGGCGGAGTTGCAACAACGATCAGGGCCGGGTTGTCGCCGTCCGAAGCCGCGACTCCTGCACCGTATTCGCTAGCGAGGCGCACGGCGGTGGGTGACGCGTCAACGAGCGTGACCTCGACGCCCTGTCGGCGAAGTACAAGACCAATGGAGGTGCCGAGAAGCCCAGCGCCGACGATTCGAACGGGTCCAGCAACGCGCGACATGCTCATGCGGTGTCCCCCTCTGCGTCCCCGGCAAGCGCCAAAATGCTACTCACCTCAATTTTACTGAGGTCGCGCATCGCACCCGACCCGAGCGACCCCAGCGACAGCGGACCGAAACTCTTGCGGTGCAGTTCAACGACGGGGTGCCCGACCGCTGCGCACAATCGGCGCACGATTCGGTTACGCCCCGAGTGCAGCGTGATTTCCAGCAACGACTGCCCCCGCGACGGTTGACCCTTCACCGCGACCGCGTCGACCGCAATCGGACCATCCTCGAGTTCGATCCCGTCCTTCATGCGTCGCAGCGTCGCTGGCGTCACTTCACCTTCAACCTTGGCGATGTACGTCTTCGACACCTCGAACGACGGGTGAGCGAGCACGTGAGCGATGGCTCCGTCGTTCGTGAGAATAAGCAAGCCGGAGGTCTCCGCGTCGAGACGACCCACGTTGTACAGTCGCTCGTCATACTGACTTGTAAATTCGGTGAGGTCTCGCCGTCCGTTCTCGTCCGACAGCGTCGAGACAACTCCCGTCGGTTTGTTGAGCATCACGTACCTCTTCGTGACGTCAACTTGGATCGGTGTCCCCTTGACCGTGATCTTGTCGACTTCCGGATCGACGCGGGTGCCGAGTTCCGTCACGACAACACCGTTGACCGTCACTTTTCCCGACGCGATGAGGATCTCACTCGATCGACGCGACGCAACACCGGCCGCCGCGAGTACCTTTTGAAGTCGCTCAGTTGGCATCGTCAAAGCCGCTCGAACCGTCGTCGAGCAGCTCGGACACGGGAGGAAGCTGGTCGAGTGAATCGATACCAAGGTGAGTCAAGAGCAGGTCAGTAGTTCCATACAGAATCGCACCGGTTTCATGCTCGGTTCCGACCTCCGTAATCAGGCCACGACCCACAAGGGTGCGAATCACGGTGTCGACGTTGACTGCACGGATTCCGCCCACCTGAGCGCGGGTAACGGGCTGCTTGTAGGCGATGACCGCGAGCGTCTCGAGTGCCGGTTGTGACAACTTCGTTGCGTTCTGCGAATGTACGACATCACGAACGAGGTCGTCATAGTCCTCGCGCACGTAAATGCGCCATCCGCCACCGATTTCGCGCAGTTCGAATCCGCGGCGAATAGATCCGTTCAGGCCATCGAAATCGGCAACGAGCCGCGCGATGGCGTCCTTGATGTCGGCCACGGGCGTCTCGAGCACGGTCGCGAGCGACACGAGACTCTGCGGCTCGTCTGCCACCATGAGAATCGCCTCGAGTTGGCGGTCGATTTCACTGTCCATAATCTGCTCCCAGGCTGACGAGGTTCTCGTCCGACCACGTGTCTGCGGTCCAACGAATGGTGAGTTCGCCGAGCGGCTCGATCTGTTCGAACGACACGGCGGATTGGCGGTACAACTCGAGAATCGCGAGGAACCGCGCGACGACAACGCCCTTCTGGTCGGCACCAGCGATCAGCTGACGGAACGTCATCGGCCCGGATCGGACCATCCCCACAACAATCGCGGCTTGTTCGCGCACCGACACAAGTGGTGCGTGAAGGTGGTCGAGACCGACGAGCGGGATTTCGCGAGGCGCCAGCGCGAGGAGTGCGAGCGTGCGGAAGTCATCGAGTGACGTTGTCCACACAAGTTCCGGAGTGCGTTCGCGGAACTTGTCCTCGAGTCGCACGTTGCGAGGGTTACGCGACGATTCGGCTTCGATGCGGGTGGCAAACCAGGCCGAAACCTCCTTGAAGGCGCGGTACTGGAGAAGTCGCGCAAAAAGCAGGTCACGCGCCTCGAGGACAGCAACATCCTCGGCGTCAGCGTATTCGCCAGCGGGCAATAAGCCCACGATCTTCATGTCAAGCAGAGTCGCCGCAACGACGAGAAATTCACTGGCAGCATCGAGTTCAGCCGGCCCATCGAGATCCTTGAGGAATGCGATGAAGTCGTTGGTTACTGCAGCGAGGCTGACCTCGGTGATGTCCATCTCGTGTTTCGAGATGAGCGAGAGAAGAAGGTCGAACGGTCCGTCAAAGTTCGCGAGGCTGACGCGGAAGCCGTCCTCGGCGTCAGGCAATCTTTCCACGGTGAATCAGCTCTCGCGCCAACTCGCGGTACGCCTCGGCCGCGGGGTGATCGGGTGCGAACACCGTGATCGGCGTGCCGACAACGGTTGAGTCGGGGAATTTGACGGTGCGCTTGATCGTCGACTCGAGGACCTTGTCGCCGAGATTTTGCTTGACAAGCTCGAGCACCTCTTTCGAGTGGAGCGTGCGCGGGTCGTACATCGTGGGGACGATGCCGTCGACCTGAATCGTCGGGTTGAGGCGCGCCTTGACCTTCTCAATCGTGTCGAGCAGCAGCGAAACGCCACGCAAAGCGAAGTACTCACACGCGAGGGGAATGAGAACGCCGTGCGAGGCCGTGAGAGCGTTGACGGTGAGCAAACCGAGTGACGGCTGGCAGTCGATGAGAATGACGTCGTATTCGTTCATGACCGGTCGTAGAACGTTGAGAAGGATGCTTTCGCGCGCAACCTCGTTGACCAGCTGGACTTCCGCCGCGGAGAGGTCGATGTTCGCAGGGATGATGTGCAGATTGTCGACCTTGGTCGGCTGAATCGCGTCGCGAATTCCGTACTGCGACGACACGAGCAGGTCGTAAATTGTCGGAACATCGTGAGCGTTGGCGCCAAGTCCCGCGGTCAGTGCACCTTGCGGATCAAAATCAACGACGAGAACCTTGCGACCGTACTCAACAAGAGCACCGGCGAGCGAAATCGTCGTCGTCGTCTTACCGACCCCACCCTTCTGGTTGCACAACGAAATGACGCGTGCAGGACCGTGGCTCGTCAGAGGCGCGGGCTCGGGAAAGGAGGTCATGACTAAATCCTAATCGCTGGCCAGCGCTCGTCTAGGTGGCTCGCGGATGGGCCGTCCGATACGCCTCGGTGAGGGCGTCTCGGGTCACGAGCGTGTAAATCTGGGTGGTCGCAACGGACGCGTGGCCAAGCATTTCCTGGACCACGCGAATGTCTGCTCCACCCCGCAACAAATGCGTCGCACACGAGTGCCGAAGCGTGTGAGGCGAGATCGTCTGTTCGATTCCGGCGCGATCTGCTGCGGCACGGATGATGAGGAACGCGTTCTGTCTGGTCAACGGTCCCCCGCGGGCACCGAGGAACAGGTTCGGCGTTCCATGTCCTTTCGCGAGAAGCGCCGGGCGCCCTCGAACGAGATAGGCGTCGATGGCGTCGCGTGCGAACGAACCCAACGGGACTATTCGCTGTTTATTGCCCTTACCGGTCAACGTGATGACATCACTAACGTCGTCCGGTCGAACATCGTCGACCGCAAGCGTAACGACCTCGGATACGCGGGCTCCGGTGGCATACAAGAGTTCAAGTAGTGCCCGATCGCGCAGTCCTGTTGGCGTATCCGTCGGTGTTGATTCGAGAAGAGCCGTGACCTGTTCGATGGTCAACGCCTTGGGAAGTCGCTGCGTTCGTCCCGGCGCTAGTACCGATCCGGTCGGGTCATTCGCCGCAATCCCCTCGGCGACAAGGAAACGGTGAAATGAGCGAATGCTCGAAAGTGCTCGGGTGATGGAGGACGACGACAGTCCTTCGGTTCGAAGTTTCGCCAGGTGGTCGGTGATGTCGACGGAGGAAATAGACCCGACGGTGCGTGCACCAACGCGATCCGCCCATCGTTCAAGGTCGCGCCGATACGCGGCAACCGTGTTCGCGCTTCGCCCACGCTCAAGCGCGGTGTGACGGAGGAACCGTTCGATGAGGCCGAGAACCTCTGACGCCATTACTGACCGTCGACGTAGTCGACGTCGAGGACGTCGGAAGTGTGACGATCACGTGCCGCGGCGACTAGACCAACGAACAACGGGTGCGCCTCGGTCGGACGCGAACGAAGTTCGGGGTGAGCCTGTGTGGCGATGTAATACGGGTGCACGTCCGCCGGAAGTTCAACGAACTCCACGAGGTTTCCGTCCGGGCTTGTTCCCGAGAAGGACAGGCCCGCCTCAGCGATCTGGTCGCGGTATCGGTTGTTCACTTCGTAACGGTGGCGGTGGCGTTCGAACGCGGTCGGCGCACCATAGACCGACTCGGCTACCGAGCCCTTCGCCAATGCCGCCTCATAAAGACCAAGACGCATCGTTCCGCCGAGGTCTCCCCCAGCGATGATGTCCACTTGTTCCGCCATCGTCGCAATGACGGGGAATTCCGTATCGGGGTCGAATTCACTCGACGACGCACCGGCGAGACCGGCTTCGTTGCGGGCGTACTCGATGACCATGCACTGCAGGCCGAGGCAGATGCCCAGCGTTGGAATCTTGTTCTCGCGCGCGTACTTGAGTGCTCCGAGCTTGCCCTCGATTCCGCGAACACCAAAGCCTCCGGGAACGAGGATGCCGTCGAGGTGGGCGAGGTTTTCTGCTGCGCCTTCGGGCGTCTCACACGTGTCCGACGGAACCCACTTGATGGAAACTGCGACGTCGTTCGCGAAACCGCCGGCCTTGAGGGCTTCGGTGACCGAGAGGTACGCGTCAGGAAGGTCGATGTATTTGCCGACGAGACCGATCGTGACCTTGCCCTTGGGGTTGTGTACGGTGTCGAGTAACTCGGACCAGCCGCTCCAATTCACGTCACCCGCGTTCTCGAAATCAAGCTGGTCGACGATGTACTGGTCAAGCCCCTGCGAGTGCAACATCGCGGGGATGTCGTAAATTGACGGCACGTCGATGGCGTTAACCACCGCGTCCTCGTCAACGTCACACATGAGCGCGATCTTGCGCTTGTTGCTCGCGGTCACCGGGCGGTCTGAGCGCAACACGAGCGCGTCCGGCTGAATACCGATGGACCGAAGGGCCGCAACCGAGTGCTGAGTCGGCTTGGTCTTCTGCTCCCCCGACGCGCCCATGAATGGAACAAGCGAAACGTGGACGAAGAAGACATTCTTGCGACCGAGTTCGTGTCGCACCTGACGAGCCGCCTCGATGAACGGCTGGCTCTCGATATCGCCAACGGTTCCACCGATCTCGGTGATGATGACGTCGGGAGTCGGCTCAAGCTCGGCCTGCAGTCGCATGCGTCGCTTAATTTCGTCCGTGATGTGAGGGATGACCTGAACGGTGTCGCCGAGGTATTCGCCCCGACGTTCGCGCTCAATCACGCGCGAATAAATCTGGCCCGTCGTGACGTTCGCAGCACGGTCAAGGTTGATGTTGAGGAAGCGCTCGTAGTGACCGATGTCAAGGTCAGTTTCGGCACCGTCATCGGTGACGAAGACTTCGCCGTGCTGAAACGGGTTCATTGTTCCCGGGTCGACATTGAGGTACGGGTCGAGCTTCTGCATGACGACACGAAGTCCTCGACGTGTCAAAAGGTTGCCCAGAGACGCGGCGGTGAGTCCTTTTCCGAGAGAGGAGACGACACCTCCGGTCACGAAGATGTGCCGTGTCACTACGCCCTTGGGGCTGAAATCTGAATCCCTCACCACGGGTTTTAACTGTACTTCCCGCGAGGTGAAAATGACGAATTAACCGCGCGCGCCGCGCGTTGCGGATGCCGATTCAAGCATCTCGCGCGCGTGGGCTCGGGCGTTCTCGGAATCCGTTCCCGACAGAAGCCTCGCCATCTCGTCGATGCGCCCGTCGCCGTCAAGCACCGCGATTGTTGATTCGGTCACTTCCCCGCTTGTGTCTTTGACGATTCGAAGATGGTTGGTCGCAAAGGCAGCGACCTGAGCCAAGTGAGTGACGACGATGACCTGCGCTGTTTCTGCGAGCATCGCCAACCGTCGACCGATTTCGATTGCGCTCGCGCCGCCGACACCGGCATCGATCTCGTCGAACACCAGAGTTGGTACGGTGTCAGTTCCCGCAATGACAACTTCGATTGCGAGCATGACGCGGGAAAGTTCGCCGCCCGATGCCGTCTTCGTGACCGGCTTCGGTTCACCACCGGGATGTGGACGCAGCAACATGTCGATGGAGTCGCGACCATGCACATGAAACTCATCACCCGTCGATACGGCGACGACAAACTCTGCCGTCGGCATCGCGAGAGCGTGGAGTTCGTCGGTGACCTCGCGAGAAAGGCGGTCGGCAGCGTCCTTTCGAGTTGCCGTGACGACGGAGGCGAGTCGATCGAGTTCGGCACGGTCGGTAGCGACCGACTCTGCGAGCTCACCGATTTCGTCTGACGTGCGATCGAGTTCGAACAATCGGTCCGACGCGCTCGACCACATCGCGATGACATCATCGAGCGTTGGTCCGTACTTGCGAACGAGCGCATTAATCGCGGCAACACGTTCCTGCACGGTTTCGATGTCCTCGCCGGGTGCGTCCAGACCGTTTGCATACAAGGCTACAGATTGCGCTGCATCCCGAACGATGATGGCGGCTTCCGACAATTGCGTGACGAGTGTCTCAATTGAAGAGTCGTGTCCCGCCACTCGCTCCAGCGCCTTACGTGCGTTCTCGACCAGCGAAACCGCATCGAATTCTGAATCCTCCGCCGACAGCGCCTCGTGCGCTTCTTGTGCGGCACGACGCAGGTCATCCGAGTTCGCGAGCCTTTCGATGACGGATTTCAGCCTCTCGTCCTCACCGGCGACGGGCTGTACCGCATCGATCTCGACTACCGCGGCACGCAGTTCGTCTGCCTCGCGACGACGGTCCTCGGCGTCGCGCGTCAACTGCGCCAGTCGCGCGGTCGCGTCAGTCCAGCGGCGAAAAACGTTCTGGTATTCCCGAAGTTGCCCGCGCAGAGATTCGCCCGCAAATCGGTCGAGCGCCTCACGCTGTGCGGCCTGTGACCGCAGTCGCAATTGATCGCTCTGGCCGTGAATTGCAACAAGGTGTTCACCGAGCTCACCCAGTGCTCCAACCGGGCTAGATGCTCCACCCACAACAACTTTCGATCGCCCCTCATTGGAGACCGAACGTGTGACGATGAGTTCGCCGTCCTCGATGACTCCGCCCAACTCGTCGACCGCGGAAACCACCGCGGGCGAATCGATTTGCCAGCGACCATCAACCTGGGCACGCTCGGCATCATGTCGCACGACACCGGAATCGGCGCGTTCGCCCAACAGCAACCCGAGGGCGGTGACCACCATCGTTTTTCCCGCGCCGGTTTCACCCGTCACAGCGGTGAACCCCGGCGTCAGTCGCAGTTGTGCAGACTTGATGACACCGAGGTCACGGATGGCGATTTCTTCGATCATGCGGAGCTGCCGCGCCACCCTTCGGTGGGGAGGGAAAATTTCTTGACGAGACGCTGCGAGAACGGTCCCGACTGGGTGTGAGCGAGACGAACCGGTGTTGCCGAACGACGTGCGACGATTCGCGAACCAGGCGCCAAGGCGTGGGTTCGGCGACCGTCACACCACAGAACACCCGAGGCGCCCGTTCGGTCGAGGAGGTCGACCGTCAACACCGAATCGGGTGTCGTCACCAAGGGACGCGCGAACAGTGCGTGTGCCGACAGCGGCACCATGATGAGCGCTTCGACAGTCGGCCATACGACCGGTCCACCGGCCGAGAACGAATAGGCCGTCGAACCGGTGGGAGTTGCCATGAGCACGCCGTCGCACCCGAAAGTCGAAATTGGACGGTCGTCGACTCCGATGACGACTTCGATCATGCGTTCACGCGACATCTTTTCGATACTTGCCTCGTTGAGCGCCCACGTCTCGAAGACCGTCTTGCCCTCGAGTTCGACCGCGACGTCCAGCGTGAGTCGTTCGTCAACCGCGTAATCCTTCGCCAGCACACGTGCGACGATAGATTCAAGATCCTCGACTTCGAGTTCCGCGAGGAACCCGACGTGACCCATGTTCACCCCGAGAAGCGGTGCCTTGGTGCCACGCATGATTTCGGCGGCCTTGAGAATCGTGCCGTCTCCGCCCAGACAGATGACAAGTTCAACGTCCGCGCGTTCGATGTCCTTGTCCAGCTGGGCAAAAGTGACATCGGAAACGGCGCGAATCGCTTGGAACTGGGAGTCGAGACATACCGCGGACGCTCCGGCGGCCGCCAATTCCCGACCGACGACGATGGCCGCATCGATGGAAGCCGGACGCCCCGAGTGCGCGATGATGAGGAACGGCCGAGTCATGCGGTTACTCCTTCCACGTCTGGGCAGCTTCGTCCCTCCATTGTCGCGCATCGAGCGACATTGTGGAATCTCCGTACACAATCGCCTCGCGATTGCCGTGTTCGCCGTCGATCGGAGAGGCCATCATGCCCGAAATGGGGAGGCCAGCTGCCTCAATCGCATCACACACCGCTACGAGCGCAGCCGTTCGCTTGGCGCCGTCTCGAACAACGCCATCGACGAGATTCCCTTTACCGACTTCGAATTGCGGTTTGACGAGGAATGCATAGCGGAAATTCGTACCCAGCGCGGCGACGAGAGAGGGGATGATGTGCGTCAAGGAGATGAAAGAAACGTCGACGACGACATCGTCAATGCGGTCAACGCCCCAGGCCGCCACCTCGTCCGGTTCGATGAGCCGGGCGTTGACGCCCTCACGCACAACGACTCGGTAATCGTCCCGGATGCGCGGGTGAAGTTGCCCGTGGCCGACATCTAGCGCGACAACTCGTTTCGCGCCACGCGACAACGCAACTTCAGTGAAACCGCCTGTCGAGGCACCGACATCAAGGACTGTTCGCCCCGTGAAATCTAGGTCGAATCGTTCGCACGCGGCGAGCAACTTCATCGCCGAACGAGCCACCCACCGCGTGAGTGCGGTGACATCGATGTGGGAGTCGGGATCGACTCGATACCCCGCCTTGGTGACGATTCGCCCGTCCACCTGGACGTCACCGGCATCGATGAGCCTTGCGGCACGCGTGCGCGATTCAGCTAGCCCCCGTTCGACAAGGGCCAGATCGAGCCGGGGAAACTCAGCGGGATTGGTCATCAAGTCGTTCGCGCAGCGCACGTTCGAGTTCGGCGAACGCAGCGGCACGCTGCTCAATCGGGAGCTCCTGAATCTGCTCCACGGTGAGGCGTTCGTTCTCGTTGTCCATGCTCACGAATATATCGCGGGGTCGACGTCGAGTCCGTAAATTCGCAGTCCCGAACGGTAAATCGCCGTCGCACCGGCCCGCAGGAGGTCGAGCGGGTTCGAACCATCCTTCTTCACTCGGACGACGTGACCGGTCATCGTGACGACCGACTTCCCCACTGTCACGGTGGTGGTGTCACCCTTCGTTTCGACGATCGACTCGGGATACGGCTGCGACAATTCACGCAGATCGCCGAGGATGTATGTGGGCTGGTGGTCCTCGGCGGCTGCGAGAACCTGCTTCGGCCCGTCGATACCCGTCAATACGAGCGCAGAACGCATCCCCGCACGATTTGCGCCAAGGATGTCGGTATCGAGTCGGTCGCCGACGACGAGCGCGTTGTGCGCATCAAATCGTTCGGCGGCTAGGTCGAAAATCGCACGTTCCGGCTTCCCCGCGAACACGGGAAGTCGGCCGACGGCAAGATGAACCGCAGACACGAGCGTCCCATTGCCGGGCGCGACGCCGCGCGCGACGGGAATTGTCCAGTCCGTGTTGGTCGCCACCCACGGGATTCCCGTGTGAAGTGCGAACGACGCCTCTGCAAGGTGAACCCACCCGACCGTCGGCGCGAATCCCTGGATGACTGCCGCGGGGTTGTCATGAGCCGAGTCCGTCACGCGGAATCCAGCGCCCTCGACTTCACGGATGAGTCCTTCTCCGCCGACGACGAGAATTGTCGATCCGGCGGGAACCAGAGTTGCGAGAAGTTTGACTGCCGCCTGCGGACTGGACACCACGTCAGACGCATCGAGGTGTAGTCCAAGTTCGCGCAGGTGTTCCGCGACCGACTCGGGTGTACGCGACGCGTTGTTGGTGATGTACGCGACACGACACGGAGCCGAGTTGAGTGCATCGACCGCGTGCGGCACGGCATTCTCGCCGGTGTAAATCACACCGTCTAGGTCGGCAAACAGAACGTCGGTTCCGTCGAGCGGGGTCATTCGGCGGCCTTGTCCTCAGGTTCGGTTGCCTCCGCTTCGACGTCGGTGCCGTCATCTTCGGTGACGTCGAATGCGTCGACATCAACTTCGGGTTCGAGGTATTCGGTGCGGATGGTCATTTCTTCATCCGGTTCGAAGTGCGCTTCAGTTGCACGTGCGTAACGTCGCCACTTCGCTGCTTCGTCGGTACGACCGAGTTCGTCAAGCACTTCGGCGTTTGCATCGAACAGACCGACGCTTTCAATAGTCGCGTTTGTCGGGTCCAATTCGGCAATCTGCAGTTCCGCAAAGGCTCGATCGGTCTCGCCACGGTCCAATCGGATACCCGACAGGACAATTGCAAGGTCGATTCGCGCTTCGCGCGGTAGCGCGGCGCGATCGAGGTCACGGGCGATCTTGAGACCCTCTTCCGAGCGGTCAAGCGCGCGTAAACAATCGATGATGAGCGCGATCTGGTCGTTAGAACCAGAAATACGAGCAGCCGTGCGCAATTCGGCAAGTGCCAGAGCGAAATCCTCGGTCACGTACGCCATGATTCCGACAGTTTCACGGACGACGGCAAGGCGCGATGCACGGCGCTTCGCAGCGAGTGCGTGCTGTAACGCGCGCTCAGGGTCGGAGTCAGCAAAAAACGCCGCGGATTCGAGGTGCTTACCAACGACGAGCTTGTTGTCCTCGTTGAGCGTTGAAATGTCACGAATAACAGCACGATCGAGGTTCGTACCAGTGAATTGTGCTTCGAGTTCCGGCTCGTTAGCGCGCTCTTCGCGACGCTTGAGTTCGAACAGGGTCAACGGATTGAGGTCGTAATCACGTTTCGGGCGATCCGAACCACCACGCTCAGGGCGGCCGGGCTTGCCGTCTCGGCTAAACGGCTTACGGTCACCGTCTCTTGCCGGACGCTCACCGTCGCGCTTCTCCCACGGCTTACGTTCGCCAGCGGGCTTGCCATCACGGCTATACGGCTTGCGTTCCCCGTCTTTCGCCCACGGCTTGCGTTCACCGTCTCTTGCCGGTCGTGCGGGACGATCACCATCACGCTTCTCCCACGGCTTACGTTCGCCAGCGGGCTTACCATCACGGCTATACGGCTTACGTTCCCCGTCTTTCGCCCACGGCTTGCGTTCGCCATCCCTGGCGGGACGTGCGGGTCGATCCCCCGGCTTCCCGTCACGACTGTAGGGCTTACGATCGCCCGACGGTTTGCCGTCACGGCTATACGGTTTGCGGTCACCCGACGGCTTTCCCGCACCAGGTCGACCCGAATTCGGACGGCCCGATCCGGCGCCACCAGGGCGCCCCGAACCGGGTTTGCGCGGTCCGCGACCGCGTTCGTCGCCTGCGCGACCCTGTCGATTCTCGTCGTTCATGAAAACTCCTGATTAAACAACAATGGCCACCCCGAGAGGGGTGGCCATTGTCTAAATTAAGTCCGGCGGTGTCCTACTCTCCCACAGGGTCCCCCCTGCAGTACCATCGGCGCTGGTGGTCTTAGCTTCCGGGTTCGGAATGTAACCGGGCGTTTCCCCACCGCTATGGCCG
>JBDLPW010000110.1:0-17216 GCA_039800905.1 Actinomycetota bacterium
AGTTCAACACGATGGTGAAGTCGGCCGACGACATCCTCAAGTTCAAGTACATCGTCAAGAACGAAGCAGACATCCACGGCAAGGTTGCGACCTTCATGCCGAAGCCGCTCTACGGCGACAATGGTTCTGGAATGCACACCCACCAGTCGCTGTGGTCGAACGGTACGCCGTTGTTCTACGACGAGAAGGGCTACGCCGGACTTTCGGATGTTGCCCGTTGGTACATCGGTGGAATCCTCAAGCACGCTGGTGCGATTCTGGCCTTCACCAACCCGACGATGAACTCGTACCGACGTCTGGTCAAGGGCTTCGAAGCTCCTGTCAACCTCGTCTACTCGGCAGGTAACCGCTCGGCAGCGATCCGCATTCCGATCACGGGAACCAACCCCAAGGCGAAGCGCATCGAGTTCCGCGCCCCCGACGCATCGAGCAACCCGTACCTCGCGTTCGCAGTTCAGATGATGGCCGGTCTCGATGGTGTCCTCAACAAGATCGAGCCTCACGCTCCGGTCGACAAGGACCTCTACGAACTGCCCGCCGAGGAAGCAAAGAACATCCCCCAGGTTCCCGGGTCGCTCGACGAGGCGCTCACCGCTCTCGAGAACGACCACGAATTCCTCCTGCAGGGCAACGTGTTCACCAAGGACCTGATCGAGGAGTGGGTGTCGCTCAAGCGTTCATCCGAAGTTCTCCCCTCGGCGCAGCGTCCTCACCCGTTCGAGTACGAGACCACGTTCTCCTGCTAGTTCGAAACTGCATCGGCGAGGCGTCACCTTCGGGTGGCGCCTTCGTCGTTAGGCCGGATAAAAGTTGGCTTCGAATACCTGGCGCGCTTTTCGCGTGATGCGCAGGTAGTCATTTTCAAGGTGACTTCCCCCGCCAGACAGATACGCGAGAATGCGCGCAATGCCTTCGAGTTCGTAGCGGTCGGTCGGCAAGATGTCGGAGTTCTTGCCGGTGAACAATGTCGTTGCGCTTCGAAGTCGCGACGCCAGTAACCACGCTTCACGAAGTGCCGTGGCGTCCTCGTCGGAAATCGCTCCAGCGGCGGCACACGCAGTCAGCGCCTCGAGTGTCGACGTTGTTCGCACCGAGGGATCGGTCGTACCGTGAGTCAATTGCAACGACTGCACGAGCCATTCCACATCGCTGAGGGAACCACGGCCGAGCTTCGAGTTTCGCGTGGGGTCTGCTCCGAACGGCAATCGCTCATTTTCGACACGAGCCTTGATGCGACGTATCTCTCGCAAGCCGTCAGCGCCGATCTCACGCGAATACCGCACGCTATCGGCCATGCGCTCGAAAGCGTCCTGGAGCGCCCTGTCACCGGCTACGGGGACCGCACGGAGTAGCGCTTGAGTCTCCCAAATGTCGCTCCACGACTCGTAATAGCTCGCGTATGCGTCGAGCGATCGAACAATCGGGCCGTTCTTTCCCTCGGGACGAAGACCGGCGTCAATTTCAAGCGGGAAACGCAGGTCTTCGGTGAGTCGATTGATTTCCTTGACTATCTGTTCTGCGCGTTTGTGCGCAAGATCGCCGGCACCCGCATCGCGGAACACCCACAACACATCGGCGTCCGAGGAGAAGCCCAATTCACGCCCTCCAAATCGGCCCATGGCAATAATCGCGAACTCGACACCGGTGATGTGACGTCGCGCGAGGTCAAGCGCGATACCCAGGGTCGCAGTCGTGACGTCTGACAGTCCACGGCCGAGTTGTTGAATGTCGATGAGATCGAGAACCGCCGCCAGCGACAGACGCAACAACTCACGACGGCGCGCGAAGCGAATCGCCTTTGCTGCATCATCGGTGTTGGTGTGACGCGAGGCAATGGCCTCAAATTCTTTGCGCAGGTCGGTGACGGTTCGCGGTGTCAACTCGTCATCATCATCAAGCCACGCCACGGCTTCTGGAACACGTTCGACGAGCCACGCGACATAGGTGGACATGGACAAGACCCGCGAGAGTCGTTGCGCAGCCCCGGCGGAATCGCGCAACATCCGCAGATACCAGTGCGACTCCCCCAACTTTTCACTGACCGTTCGGAAGGATGCGAGACCGCCGTCGGGGTTCGTTCCCTCGGACATCCAGTGCAAAAGAACGGGGAGGAGGTTGCGTTGCATCGTCGCGGTTCTACTGATCCCCGAGGTCAACGCCGCGATGTGCCGGAGCGCGCCAGCCGGGTCACGGAACCCCGACGCGGCGAGTCGTGCCTCCGCTTGGTCGGACGACAACTGGAACGACTCCCCGGACAACGACGCGACGGCGGACAACAACGGACGATAGAAGATGCGTTCGTGCAGCGAGCGCACTTCAATCTTGAGTGCCTGCCACCACGAAAGGAGCGCGTCTGGCGTGTCAGCAAGTCCCGAACCGCGGGCGATGATGCGAACCGTTTCCTCGTCACGTGGCATGAGGTGGGTGCGCCGCAGAGCCAACAGTTGAACGCGGTGCTCAAGGACACGGAGCGCGCGATAGGCCGATGCAAAGGACTGCGATTCCGTTCGTCCGACAAACCCACCGTCGGTGAGCCGATCGAGGCTCGTCAGTGTGTCGCGAGTTCGAAGTGTTGCGTCGTCCTTGCCGTGCACGAGTTGCAACAGCTGCACAGTGAATTCCACGTCACGCAATCCACCCGGACCCAACTTGATCTGAACGTCGCGTTCGTCGGCGGGAATGTTGTCGGTGACGCGCTCGCGCATCCGCTGTGCCGACTCGACGAAGCCGGGTCGCGCGGAACTACTCCACACAAACGGGCTGAGCTTCTCGATGTACCGCTCACCAAGACCGGTATCCCCCGCCATCGGACGTGCCTTGAGGAGCGCCTGGAATTCCCAGTTTTCGGCCCATCGCTCGTAATACGCCACGTGCGATTCCAAGGTTCGTACGAGCGCCCCCTTTGCTCCCTCGGGTCGGAGGTTTGCGTCAAGTTCCCACAATGGTGGTTCAATGCCTGGTTCGTTGACAACGGCAATCGTGCCGCGAGCAAGCTTTGTCGCAATCTCGACGGCTCGATGATCCTCAATCCCATCCGCCTCACACACGAAGATGACATCGACGTCAGAAATGTAATTGAGTTCTCGAGCACCCGTCTTACCCATGCCGATCACCGCGAATTTCGTAGCGGCAATCTCCGCCTTGTCCACGGTCAATCCCTTGCGCGCTAGGGCGATGGCAGCATCGACCGTCGCGTCGGTCAGGTCAGCGAGAGCGGCCGCTACGCGATCGACAACGGCGACCGCACTGGGCTGTGCCAAGTCCCACGCGGCGATGGATAAGAGGTGTGAACGGTACGCCACACGCAGTTCATCAGAGTTCGTGATTTTCGTCTGCGAGAACGCTAGTCGATATGCCTTTGCTGTCGGCAATTCCGGTAACACCAAGGCGCGCGTGAACGCCAACGGCGTTCGGAGGATGAATTCGGCGAGCCCATCGCTCGCTCCGAGGACCCTGATCAGCCCAGCACGCAGTCCGCCATCGGACTTGGATAATGCCTGCGCAATCTGCTTGCCGTCGGGACCGTCATACAGTCTGTCGAGCCAACCGAGTGCTTTGTCCGGGCTTGCAGCGACACTGAACCACTCCGCGTCCCACTTCCGGGCCGTGATGACGTCACGCGCGACACTGAGTTCCGCGAACCCGATGCGGGCCAGCGACTGAAGGCTCAGTTCGCTCGCCATCGCCTAGAGAGTGCGGAAGTTCGAGTCCAGCTCCCACGGGGTGACCTGGTTGCGGTACGCGTTCCACTCGGCCAACTTGTTGCGCAGGAAGAAGTTGAACACCTGCTCGCCCAGCGTCTCCGCGACGAGTTCACTCTCCTCCATCGCGTGAAGCGCGCGGTGCAGACTCTCGGGGAGAGGACGGTAACCGAGTGCTCGGCGTTCCGTCGATGTCAGGGCCGAAATGTCACCCTCGGCTTCTGGCGGGAGTTCGTAGCCCTTCTCAATACCCTTGAGTCCCGCGGCGAGAAGCAACGAGTAGGCGAGATACGGGTTCGCTGCCGAATCGAGGCCGCGATATTCAATTCGCACAGACTGTTCTTTACCAGGCTTGTAGTTGGGAACGCGAATCAGTGCCGATGTGTTGTTGTGACCCCAGGTGATGAACGGCGGAGCCTCGCCGCCACCCCACAGTCGCTTGTACGAGTTGACGAACTGGTTCGTAACGGCCGTTATCTCGTGTGCGTGAGTCAGGATTCCCGCCATGAACTGACGAGCGGTCGTGGAAAGGTTGTGCGGCTTGCTGGGGTCGAAGAATGCGTTCGCATCGCCCTCGAACAGCGACATGTGGGTGTGCATTCCGCTACCCGGGTGGTTCGCCAAAGGCTTCGGCATGAACGTGGCGTACACGCCTTGCTCGATCGCTACCTCCTTGACGACGGTACGGAACGTCTGGATGTTGTCCGCGGTGGTCAAGGCGTCCGCGTAACGAAGGTCGATTTCGTTCTGTCCGGGACCGGCCTCGTGGTGGCTGAACTCAACCGAAATGCCGAGGTCCTCGAGGTGACGGACGGCGTTGCGGCGGAAATCGTGTGCGGTTCCTCCAGGAACGTTGTCGAAGTACCCCGCCTCGTCCACCGGAATCGGGTTCGAGGCGTCGTTCGACTGGAACAAATAGAACTCGATCTCTGGGTGGGTGTAGAACGTGAAGCCCTTGTCCTTCGCCTTCTCGAGCGTGCGACGCAAAACCTGACGAGGGTCGGTCGCGGCGGGCTGGTTGTCCGGCGTCGTGATGTCGCAGAACATGCGCGCGGTGGGGTCGATTTGACCGCGCCACGGCAAAATCTGGAAGGTCGTCGGGTCCGGTCGCAACAGAACGTCGGCTTCGTAGACACGGGTCAAGCCCTCGACGGACGAGCCATCAACACCAAGACCCTCGGCGAACGCGCCTTCGACTTCGGCGGGTGCCAGCGCGACGTTCTTCAACGTACCTGACACGTCCGTGAACCACAGTCGAACGAACTTGACGCCGCGTTCTTCGATGGTTCGAAGAACGAATTCTTGCTGCTTGTCCATGGTGCTCCTTGCCGACTTTCTGCCACTACTAGGCTACTTGCTATGTCGCGGATTCGTTTCGCTCTCGCCCAGATCAACCCCATCGTCGGTGATCTTGCGGGTAACAGCGCCCTCATCCGCGCCGCGGTGAAGACGGCCGCCGACGCAAAGGCCAGTGTCGTCGCACTCCCCGAAATGGCGCTCACGGGATACCCGATTGAGGACCTCGCGTTTTCACCCGATTTCGTCGATGCGTCGCGCACCGCAGTTGAGACGTTGGCCGCGCAATTGAAGGTTGACGGATTCGGTGATGTCGCCGTCATCGTCGGATATATCGAACGCGCCACAACACCGAGTTTCGGCGGTGCCATCGCGCACAACGCACTTGCGGTGCTCGTCAACGGCCAAATTGAGAGTCGCTATTTCAAACAGCATCTGCCGAACTACTCGGTGTTCGACGAGGAGCGTGTGTTCGTCCCCGGTGAAAGCACGCTCGCGCTCGTCATCGGTGGTGTCAAGGTCGGGATGCTCGTCTGTGAGGACCTGTGGCGCGACGAAGGCCCGGTACGCGACCTCGCGAGCCAGGATCTCGATGTCGTGGTCGTCATCAACGCGTCCCCGTTCGATTCCACGAAAGACGAACACCGATTCCCGTTGATTCAACGTCGGGCACGTGAATTCAACTCTCCCGTCGCGTACGTCAATCTCGTTGGCGGCCAAGACGACCTCATCTTTGATGGTGACAGTGCAATCGTCGATGCTCACGGAACAGTTGTAGGTCGTGCGTCCAAATTTGAGCCGTCCTTCCTGTATTACGACGTCACGGGTACGTCGGGCGGCGAGGGGACGTCGGTTCGGACTCATTCACTCAACATGCTGACGAGTGTCATCGCGCCGGACAATGACGAGCGTGAAGACATCTGGAACGCGTTGACCCTCGGAGTTCGTGACTACGTCGAGAAGAACGGCTTCCCCAGCGTGACATTGGGTTTGTCTGGTGGAATCGATAGCGCTGTCTGTGCGGCCATCGCGGCGGACGCGATTGGCGGTGACCGAGTCTTCGGCGTTTCGATGCCGAGCCAATGGTCGAGTAACCATTCCCAAGACGATGCGGCCGACCTGGCGGAGCGCATCGGATGTCACTATGACGTGCAACCGATCGGCGATCTCGTAGCCCCGTTTGAAGCCCAACTTGGGTTGGTCGGTTTGTCGGCGGAAAACATCCAGGCTCGCGCGCGCGGGATGATCCTGATGGCCCTGTCGAACCAACACGGGCACCTCGTGTTGACCACTGGCAACAAGTCGGAAGTCGCTGTCGGATATTGCACGATGTACGGCGACACCGTGGGCGGTTATGCACCCCTCAAGGACGTACCCAAGACACTCGTGTGGAAGTTGGCCGAGTGGCGTAACGCTCACGCCACGGCCAACGGACAGACTCCCCCTATCCCCGCGAACTCGATCACGAAGCCGCCGAGCGCCGAACTTCGCCCCGGACAACTTGACCAGGATTCACTGCCGCCCTATGACGTTCTGGATGCGATTCTCGAGCGCCTCATTGACAAGCGCGAGGCTGCGGAGGAGATCGTCGCCGCCGGCTACTCCCGTGATGTCGTCACCCGAATTGCGCACCTCGTTTCCATTTCCGAGTGGAAGCGTCGTCAAGGTGCAATCGGACCGCGCATCTCGCGGATGGCTTTTGGTCGGGAACGACGACTGCCCATCACGGTGCGGCGTTCCAGCATTTAGGCTGGACGAATGACCACGCCCGCTGTTAAACGAGTTCGCACGCGCCATTTCGAGAGCGCGAAACAGTCCGGACACGTCATCACGGGGCTGACGTGTTACGACTATCTCACCGCTCAGATCTTCGATGCAGCGGAAGTCGATTTCCTCCTCGTCGGAGACAGCGCCGCCAACACCGTATTCGGGTACGACAGCACAGTTCCTGTTACCGTCGACGAACTCATTCCTCTTGCTCGTGGAGTTGTCCGTGGAGCGCAGCGTGCGCTCGTCGTGGCAGACCTGCCGTTCGGTTCCTACGAGTCGAATGCCGAGCAAGCGCTCGCTACCGCTACGCGATTCATGAAGGAATCCGGTGTGCACGCCGTCAAGATCGAGGGTGGAACGCGTGTCGCTGAACACATTGCTCGTTTATCCAGTGCCGGCATTCCCGTCATGGGACACATCGGGTTCACGCCCCAGAGCGAACACGGACTCGGCGGGCACGTGGTCCAGGGTCGCGGAGACGAAGCTGACGCGCTCATTGCCGACGGTCACGCTGTAGAAGACGCTGGAGCGTTCGCCGTCGTTGTGGAGATGGTGCCCGCGACGGTTGCCGCACGTCTCGCGAAGGCGCTCACCATCCCCGTGATCGGAATCGGCGCTGGTAACGAAGTTGATGGCCAGATTCTCGTGTGGACAGACCTTCTCGGAATGTCGACCGGTCGCCTCCCATCATTCGTCAAGCAGTATGCAAACCTTCACGAAAACGTGACGGCTGCCGTCGCTGCGTGGCAAGCCGACGTGCGAACGCGCGCATTCCCTGACGCGGCCCACTCGTTCACTGACTAATCAGCGTCGTCCTCTTCGCGCCATGCGCGGGAGCGTTCGGCAGCTATTTCCGGAGCTCGTTCTGCCTCTTCACGAGTCGCAAACGGGCCGTCACGGTCACTCCCCAGCGACTGCGCTCCCTCTTCAACCTCACCGGTCCTGTGGTTGTACCACCACGCCATCACGGCTCCCCTCTGACTACACTTGACATTATTCTGTCCCCTCTTGCGTAACGGAGATTTGCATGGCCCGCACAATCGGTGTCGACATCGGTGGAACCGGCATCAAAGCCGCAATCGTCGATGTTGATAAGGGCGAGCTCGTCTCCGACAAAATCAAGGTTGGGACCCCGGAAGGCGCACGTCCCGCGGACGTGGCGGCAGTTGTTCGCGAGGTCGTGGAGCAGCTCGACCCGAATGGGTCGTTGCCGCTCGGCGTCTGCTTCCCAGCCGTCATTGTGGACGAGGTGGCAAAGTCGGCAGCAAATGTCGATCAGTCCTGGATCGGCACGAATGTCGGTGACCTGTTCGAGGCTGAGACCGGCCGCAAGGTACACGTCGTCAACGACGCTGATGCCGCTGGTTTTGCCGAGGTGAAGTTCGGAGCGGCGCGAGGCGTCAACGGGCTTGTCATGGTCACTACTCTGGGGACAGGAATCGGCTCAGCACTCATCTACAACGGCACGCTTATCCCCAACTCCGAACTCGGGCACATCAACGTTCCTGGCTCGAAATGGAAGACTGCCGAGAACCTCGCCGCGAACAGCGCACGCGTTAAGCGAAAGTTGAGCTGGACCAAGTGGGCCGAGCGACTCCAGGTTTACTATTCGACCCTAGAGAAGCTCTTCTCGCCACAACTGTTTGTTGTCGGAGGCGGTGTCTCTAAGGAATATGAAAACTTCCTCCCGCTTCTCGAGCTGAACACCCCCATCGTCCCCGCGCAGCATTTCAACAACGCGGGAATTCTCGGCGCAGCGGCGCTCGCTCCGTTCTCGGAGTAAGAAACGAGGGGCCGGCCGATACGCCGGGTTCTGTCGTGGACGATCATCTATCTCGACGTCACGTTGCCGTGAAGTTCTAGCAACCTACCCGATGCCTCGGCGAGCAGCGTCAAAGGCATCTGTCTGGTCTTGCTCCGGACGAGGTTTACCGAGCCGGTCGGATCACTCCGATCGCTGGTGGGCTCTTACCCCACCGTTTCACCCTTACCCTTGCGGGCGGTCTGTTTTCTGTGGCACTGTCTCGCGGATTACTCCGGGTGGGTGTTACCCACCGTCCTGCTCTGTGGAGCCCGGACGTTCCTCGGCACCTTGCGGTGACGCGATCGTCTGGCCGACCCTCTCGCCCTTCAAGAGTAGCGGTTAGCCGAACGACGCGCGACGGTCCATCGACTGATTCGCGACAGCATCCGCTCGCGAATTGAATTCGCGAGCAATCCACTCAAACGTGACGTCCGCGCCTGCAATGACGCTCTGTGCTTCGAGAGCGAGTTCGCGCATGTCGGGGTGTTTGATCTTCCATCGTCCCGACATCTGTTCGACGACCAGCTTGGAGTCCATCTTCACGTGAATCCGTGCGTTCGGGTCAATTGCGCGTGCGCGCGTGAGCCCGGCGAGAAGTCCCGTGTATTCAGCGACATTGTTCGTTGCAACACCAACAAAGACACCAATCTCCGCGAGGATTTCACCGGATTCACCGTCCATCACGACCGCTCCTCCCGCGGCGACGCCTGGGTTTCCGCGCGATCCACCGTCGGCTTCGACAATCAGAGTTCTCACAAGCCCGATTCCGCCGTGCGAATGAGGATGGCGTTCGAGTCGGGACACAACAACACCGCATCGGGATCGCTCTTTCGAATCGCGTCCAATTCGGAAGGGGTCAACTGCACGCCGCTCGCCCCCGTGATGCCACGCTGCAAGAAGGAGGCACCGACCCCGTAACGTTCGCGTTGACGTTCATACAACTCCACCAGTTCAGTGGGCAATTCGGCCGCGAGAGCGGTGCGGGAGCGCGCGACGACGTCTCGACGCTCACCCGCTGCCGCGATTTCGGCGCGAATCGCTGCGACACGTTCGTCGCGGGTGCGGTGGAATGAATCTCTGGCTGCGACGATCTCGTCGCGTTCAGAAACGATTGCGTCACGTTGACCCAGTACCTCGAGTTCGGTGTTTTCGAGCATGTCGATGCGACGCTCGAGCGAATTGATCTCGTGTTCGAGTTCGCTTAATTCCTTCGGGTCGTTGGTCGCGGCTTCGCGGGACCGGTCTCGCTCGATTCGGGCGCGCGCAATCGAGATGTCGGACTCGAGGTGGTCACGTTCACGATTGATGTCATCGAGACGATCCTCGGCCGCCTCCGCCTCTCGAACCAATCGCTGGTATTCGGCGTCGGAATCGAGTGAACCGAGCTCCGCCTCAGCATCCCGAACCTTGCGTGCAAGCACGATGAGTTCAGTGTCAAACTCGAGCACCTCAAGAAGTCGGGCCTGTACGGCGGACGGAACTGTCAGGTTGGTCATTGCATCACCGAAAAAGTCCACGGATCAGTGTTGAGATCGGATACGACGACGTCGAGTCCGGGCGCGACGGCGGTGAGCTCAGCAGCAGCACCATCGAGCCACAGCCATTCGGCAGCCCAATGTGAGATATCGATGAGGGCGGTGTTGTTCGCCCTCACGGCGTTATCACGGAACTCCGACGCCGGGTGGTGCCTCAGGTCCGACGTGACGTACACGTCGGCGGACAGGACAGGTGCTTCGCCGAGCAGTGAATCTCCGGCACCTGCACACAGTGCCACGGCCGCGACAGGGTGTGAGATGTCTCCCGCGACTTTCACGCCACCCGCGGTAGCTGGGAGCACCGACGCGACGAGCTTGGCGAACTCTCCCAGTGTTGTCGGCGCAACGGACCCGTGTGCTCCGATGCCACCGCCGAGCGCGTTCACGACAATCGGTTGAGCATGAGTGAGACCCAGCTTGTGCGCAAGCGTCATGCTCGTTCCGGTCGCGACGCGATCACCGTTCGTGTGGACCGACAACAGCGCTATTCCTGCCCGAATCAGTCGCGTGAGCGCGTGACCCTTGAACTGATCATCGGCAACGGTCGTCACGCCACGGAGCAACAGAGGGTGGTGAGCGACGATGAGGTCGAATCCCCCCTCGATCGCCTCCGTAACTGTGTCATGAGTAACGTCCACGACGAACAGCACACGCGAAACCGTCTGGTCTCGCGAACCGCACACGAGCCCGACCTCGTCCCATGTCTCTGCGCCGGCCGCGGGCCATAGTTGCTCAGCGTGCGCGAGGACCGCGCCTAGTGTCAGCGTCGTCATGAACTCAGTTTAAACCGAGGCCTTTGCGCGACGGGTGGAGGCAGCAACGACGATGAGCGAGAGGATGAATGCGAAGACACCGGTGGCGATGGGTGCCAACGAGTCGATGTACAGCAGGCCGTAACCGTACGGTCGCAGTGCGGCGTTGGCGTATCCCACCCAACCGAAAATTGCTCCTGTGCTGGTGGCAAATCCCCAACCGAGCGCGATAGCGACAAGTCCAATCGCGAGCAAGCCACGCTTCGCACCGCGTTTCGTGATTTCGCGACCAATAACGCCGCGGGCCGCAAGCACTCCAAGTACTGCACCGACGGGCACCGCGAGTACGCTTGCCGACGGGAAATAATCGAGGACGAGAGGCGCGAGACCGAGATAGCCAATCACACCAAGTGCGATTGGCTTCAACGTGAGCAACCACCCAACGAGCGTGTTCGGCTCTTCACGATCGTCGCGCGTGGTCGCGGTTGACATCGCACGGAATCCGAGAGCTGAAATCAGCAGAATTGCCGGGACGTACGCAAATGCGCCGAGAACCTCGTTGAGCAATGCGCTCGGCGCGATGATGTGTACAACGGGGTTGTTGGCGAAGAAGAAGTGTGCACCACCCTGGGCGAGCAAGGCGGCAGAAACGACGCCAGCAGTAGTCAAAAGGCCGAGCCCGAGACCGATGTACAACCACCACGCACCTGGCTTACCTTCACGGACACGCGTTACGGGTTGCAACCCATCCAATGCACTCGGAAGCAGAACGAGCGCTACCGATGCGACTCCCCCGAACTGGGCGAGGACGACTCCGAGGTTCGGGTACACGCCTTGAGATGACAAGACGATGAATGTTCCCATCGCCGCGACGGTACCCGTGCCCAGCAAGGACCACCCAATGAGAACCAGGATCTTGGCGCGGTACCAACGGTGTGGCAACGCAGCGATGACGGCGCCCCCCAGCAACGCGAGAGCCGCGAGAACGGGACCGGTCGAGCCTGTTGGCACAAGTGTTGCGAGGATGGGCCCGATTGCCTTCGACAGCTCAAGTTGTGTTCCAAGTCCCGCGGTGGACGTGGTCACAACGAGTATCAGCGCGAGAGCAACAATCGCGGCGAATCCGCCCGCTGCTACACGCCCGGGAACGCGCCCAAACACTTCTTCGAGCCCCATTCGCCACGATCCACCGGTGCGGACGTGGAAGTGTCGAGCCGGCTCCAGGAATGGAATCGCCACCGCCACTCCGGCAACCACAATCCACGCGAGAGGGACAGCGTTCGAGGTGGCCACAACGTGTGCGAAACCCGCGACGATGAGGGTGGACACAATCGCGCCATATCCGGCCAGTGTCCACCAGTGACGACGTTCAACCGTGGGTTCCTCATCATCAACGACATCGGTGGGAGAAGGCAGTGACCACGACTGGTCGTCCTCTTGGGTCGCGGGGTTCTCCACGACCGGAAACTCGACCACATCGACTTCAGTGACGCTGACGGCAACCACATCGTGGTTCGCGTCCTCGACAACATCGACAATCTCAATGTGTTCGACCACAGGATTTCCCGAAACCGGTGTCGAGTCGTCGGAATATTCGCGAGCAGGAGCCAATTCGGGTGCGATGTCCGCAAAGTCTCGGGAAACACGCGCTAGCGCGTCGAGCGCAGCGGGTGTACCCAACGCTCGCGCTGAGGCGGCAAAGGCAGCAATCGCTGCCGCGTCTGCTTCGCGCAACGGAATCTGCGCGTCGAGAAGTGCCATCTGTTCGTTGCTCGACATGCCGCCGTTTCCGGCGAGAACCTCAGCGAGACCCGCGGGTGTCAACGATTGACGTGTCGGTTCACTGAGCGTCTGTTCGACCGAAACGGGGGCCTCGAATTCGGTTTGAGGGATGACGGCATCAGCCACCGTGGAGGATCCGCCGAATTCCTCGACGATCGGATCTTCGACGACTTCGTCGAAAGCGCCGCGTGTATCAACAGACGGGAAAAGTCGGTTGTCATCGAAAACAGAACCGGTACCGGGGAGCGCTTCTGGCATGGGCTCGTCGACGACGACACGGGGAATGTCAATCGGTTCGCCGTCCAAAACAGGAAGACCGAATTGGTCGATGGTGGATTCAACCACTGGCTCTGCGGCCGGGACCTCAATCACAATCGGCGGAACAACGAACTCTGGTTGCGGCTCGATCTCGGCGGAATCCGCGAATGACGGAGTCTGTGCGACGGCGTCGTCTCCCACTGCCCCGATGGACGGCAACGGACCAGTAGATGATGTCGGCGCATCCGGTGTCGCGGGCGGCATGGAGGGAACATAATCCGTGTCGTCGGACGGGGGGACGTACGACGAACGGCGGGTCCCCGAAGGAACTACGAAATCGTCATCGTCGTCGTCAAGTGTCATGGCTCAAGAGTAGTCCGCGAAGCTCATTACGCCTTGGATTTCGGCGAAACAGTGGCGATGATGACTCCCACAATGAGCAGTCCTGTGCCCCACCAGCCAATTGCGGGCAGTGTCTCTCCGAGGATAATGACCGCGAGGATCACCGAGAATGCGGGTTCCAGCAGGGTCACGAGAGTTGCGGTCGCCGCTGACACCTTCGTCAGCGCGAAACCGAAGAACAAATACGCCAAGACGAGTGGCCCTAGCGCCAGATACGCTCCGCGACCGAGGTTGGCGACGTCCGTCACCAGCGGTCCGCCCGTCAGCGCGAGAACGATGAGAAGAGGAATCGCCCCCGTGCCAAAGACGGCTCCCATCGCGCCGCGGAAGGACGCTCCGGCGGCGATGACACGCGAGCCCGAGACCGAATACAGGGCGTAGGCGATACCCGCGACGAGACCGAACCCGATCCCGGCGAGCGAACCGCCGCCGTCCCCACCGCGGGCGATCGCGACAAAAACGAGCCCCGCGCTCGCGACCGAAAGAGCGATGAACCACCGTGCGGCTGGCACGGTTTTCGTGGCGAGCCACTCGATAAATCCTGCGAATAACGGCCCAGAACCTAGAGCGATCGAATTTCCCACGGCCACCCCGATGAGGTCCATGCCGGTGTAGAACGCCAACGGGTAGACGAGTACGCCCAGCCCACCCCACAAGACCCAGGCACGAGCGGCGGGGATTGCGAGTGCTGCCCAAACTTCGCGCCATGTGATTGCAGCAAGAATCGCCCCGCCGACCCCCATCGTGAATGAGCCGATTGCGAGCGTGGACACGTCGTCGGTCATGAAGGACGCAACAACGCCCGTCGTTCCCCACATCAAACACGACGCGACCAACGCGAAAAGAGCGGAAGCGACCATGTCCCTATTGTGCGCGAGAAATGGCGTCGACGAGGTGCTGGAACAGCGGGTGGTCCGACTCGATTCCGCAGACGTCGTGCGCAAATTGCTCGGCTGTCAATTCGGTTCGCTTCGCCTGCAATTCGACCGACTCTGGATCGTCCGCAACGTCGAACGCCATTGCGGCGGTGACCACGGCAAGGATTGCAACGGGCACCGTGCCCGCCTCCGCCAACGCGGCAGCCGGCTCGATGAGCCGTTCGTGACGTGACAGCTTGCGCAAAGGCTGACGGCCCACGCGGTCAACGAGGTCGGCTAGTCCAGGGTTGCGGAATCGCTGAAGGGTTTTCGTCGCATATGAACGCTGAGCTTCAAGGTCGAGACCGTGACGGGCAACCAACATCGCGGTTGTTTCGGCGAGGACCGCTTCGACGCCCTGCCGGACGTCAACGATGTCCAGGGCGTCTGCGATGTATTCGGCACCTCGCTGCTTGCCGAGATACGCCGTCGACGCATGTCCCGTGTTGACCGTCAGTAATTTGCGTTCGATGTACGGTGCGAGGTCGTCAACGAAATGCGCGCCAGGAATGACGGGTTCGGCGCCGTCAAACGGTGAGCGGTCAATTACCCACTCACAGAAACTTTCAACCGTGACATCAAGCCCTTGACCCTCTGGCTGGATCGGAACAATCCGGTCGACCGCAGTGTTCGCGAATCTCCCACGAGCGAGTGCGTCGACTGACGCCGTTTCGGCAACCGCCACACGCAGAATGTCAGTTGCGCCGATCGCGTTCTCACACGCCATCACCGCGAGTGGTGTCGATACGGTGCGGACCTCAAGTGCGCGCGCAATGAGTGGCGCCACAAAGGCGAGAATCTTGGGGCCAACTGCAGTTGTGACGATGTCCGCGGCGGCAATTGTTGCGACGACCTCGTCCGCCTGCGTTCCGGAATTCAATCCGGAAAAATCGTTGACCGTGTGGGTCTGCGCGCCGTCACCCGTCTCGATAACGCGATATGACGGAGTCGAGTTGAGAGAGTCAATCAGCGGTGCTGCAACGTCAACGAAGGTGACATGGTGCCCGGCGTTGTGTAGGAGGAGACCGATGAAACCGCGTCCGATGTTGCCCGCGCCAAAGTGAACGGCGGTCATGCGTTGTCGAGTCCGAGGACGTGTAAGACATCGTCGCTCGACTGCGCATCAAGAAGCCGTTCGACCGCGGTCATGTCACTGAAGACCATCGCGATCGACCCGAGAACCTCGAGGTGAGAATCGCCCTTGCCCGCAATACCGATAACGAATCGGACCGGGTTGCCGCCCCAGTCAATGTCCGCGTCATAGCGAATGACGGCGACGGCAGAGCGAAGAATTTCATCCTTGGCCTCGTTAGTGCCATGAGGAATGGCCAAGAGATTCCCCATGTAAGTGGAGACCGAGGACTCACGCGCGAACATGGCGTCGACGTATTCGGGGGTCACTGCACCAGTGGCAACGAGCATCGCTCCCACTTCGGCAATTGCGCCATCTCGCGATGTCGCAGACCCACTCAATCGAATGGCGTCGGTCGTCAATACATTGTTCACGGTGAGTCCTCGGTCGTCGCTAACCTACGCGCGCTGCGCCTTGAGAGTCGCAACGACCTCGTCGTACTTCGGAGTCATCATGAAGTTCTCGACAGAGACGTGAACCGCGTCCGGCGCCATGTGGCGCGCACGATCGGTCAAGCCAACGTGAGAGATGACGAACTCCGCGTCAGAAGCCAAGTCGGCAACAGCCTTGTTGACTACCTGAACGTCGGTGATGCCGGCGGCCTTGAGTTTGTTGCGGAGCATGGTTGCTCCCATCGCGCTCGAGCCCATTCCCGCGTCACACGCGAAGATAACGAGATTGGTCAGGTCAGCAGACATGGATTACTTACCCTTGTTCGCTGCGGACTGAGCCTGAGCAGCCTCAAGTCCTTCAGCCTCAAGGTCAGCCTTGCGCGTCGAGCGAACGATAACGCCTGCAACCAGGAACGAAACCGTCGCCGACAGGACGACCGAGAGGATGACACCGAGGTACTGATCCTGCGGGGTCTGAAGCAGAACCGCGAAGATCGAACCAGGCGAAGCGGGGGCACGGAGACCCGAGTTGAAGGCCCAGTTGGTTGCGACACCGGTAGCACCACCAGCGATGGCGGCAACGATGATTGCCGGCTTCATGAGGACGTACGGGAAGTACACCTCGTGAATACCACCGAGGAAGTGGATGATGATCGCACCGGGAGCCGATGCCTTCGAGAGGCCGACACCGAAGATGGCGAAGGCGAGCAGGATACCGAGACCGGGGCCAGGGTTAGCCTCAACGAGGAAGAGGAACGAGTGTCCCTGGTCAGCAGCCTGGGTGGTTCCGAGCGGGGTCAGAACACCGTGGTTGATGGCGTTGTTGAGGAAGAGGACCTTCGCGGGCTCAACAAGGATGCTGAGGAGCGGAGCGAAGCCCGAGTCGTACAGTGCCTGAACACCGGTACCGAGAGCGTCCGAGATGGTCTGGACGAGCGGTGCGATTCCGAGGAACGACACCAGCGCGAGGATCGCACCGAGGATACCTGCCGAGAAGTTGTCGACGAGCATTTCGAAGCCGGCCTTGATCTTGCCTGCCCAGATTGCGTCAACCTTCTTGATCAACCATCCACCGAGCGGACCAACGATCATGGCGCCCATGAACATGGGGATCGAGGTTCCGATGATGACACCCATGGTTCCGATGACACCAACAACACCACCGCGGGCGCCGTAAACGAGGCGTCCACCAGTGTTGGCGATGAGCAGCGGGAGCATGTAGACGATCATGGGGCCGACGAGAGCAAGGAAGTTGAGGCCTCCGTTGTTCAGCGCGTTTCCATCAGCGTCCAGCGGGTTTGCACCGAGGGCGGGAAGCCATCCGGTGGGGATGAACAGGGCCGTGATAAGACCCCAGGCGATGAACGCCGCGATGTTGGGCATAACCATGCCCGAGAGGAACGATCCAAACTTCTGGACCGATACTCGTAGCGATGACGAAGTCGTCATTGACTCGCTCCTTTTCTGTGTTTGTT
>JBDLPW010000111.1:0-6016 GCA_039800905.1 Actinomycetota bacterium
TCAAGTACGACGACGTCCTCAACCGACAGCGTGAGGCCATTTATGGCGACCGCCGCCAGATTCTGGAAGGCGCATCCATCAAGGAACGCGTCACGTCGTTCATCGAACGTTCCGTCACCGAAGTCGTCAACCAGCACACCGCGAACGGTCGCCACTCGGACGATTGGGACTTGGAACAGTTGTGGACCGATGTTCGTCAGATCTTCCCCGTTACCATCTCCGTCCACGACGTGCTGAACGAGTACGGCGCCAAGATTTCTTCCGCCGATGTCGCGCGTGAACTTATCGGTGACGCGATGGTGCAGTACGGCATCCGCGAGAACGCTCTGGGCGAACAGGCCATGCGCGAACTCGAGCGCCGTGTCGTTCTCTCGGTCGTTGACCGTCGTTGGCGCGACCACCTCTACGAGATGGATTACCTCAAGGACGGTATCGGCCTCCGTGCGATGGCTCAGCGCGACCCGCTAATCGAATACCAGCGCGAGGGTTACCAGATGTTCCAGCAGATGATGGGGCTAATTCGCGAAGAGTCGGTCGGTTTTGTCTTCAACCTCGACGTGCAGGTTGTTCCGGCCGGAGGCGGCGAAGCCGTCGCGGCTCCTGGTCTATCGACTCCGCAGGCACCGACGCAGCTGACCTATTCCGCACCGGACGAGGACGGTCATACCGAGGTTCGCCCTGCCCAGCCGCGTCAGAACCCTGCGCCCGCGCAGCAGCAGCCCCGCATCCAGCCCAAGCAGCCGCCGGCTGCTGGTGGCAACCGTGGTGCTTTCGGGCAGAAGACCGACTAACAAATTGCGTAGTAGTGGGCAATTCAGCTGAACGCACATTAAATAATGAGCGAATATCTTGAATTTCGCGAGACTCGCAAATAAGTTTGCCTTGTGAAGTCTTTGCTCAGCAACCGGCCCTTCTTGCTCTCCCTAGGCGCCGTTGTTGCCGGGCTATTACTGCACCTTGATTTCCTTGCTCTCGCGGGACTTGTGGGCGCGTTCTCTTTCGCTGGTATCGCGGCAGTGAAATCAAAGTACGGTCCCGCTGGGAATAGTGATCTCGCTCATGATTCTGAGAACTTGCAGGTCTCGTTCCCGCCTGAGCGCGAGGTTTGGGTGCGCGGAGTCCACTACAGGCAAGCCGAACTCAAGAAAATTGGGCAGGGTAAAATTCAAGTCAAACTTGTCCCCGAACTTAATAACCCAAAGGACGCCAGCGCGGTCAAGGTCATTGCACTCAGCCCGACTGGTACTGACCGACACATTGGCCACCTTCCATCTGGCACCGCGACTACGTCAGCTCTTTTCGAGTACGGGACCTATATCGCCAGATCAGGAAAGGTGCTCGTATGTAGTGGGCAAGTTGGTATGGGCGATGACGGACTTGTGTGCTCGATTTACCCACCCAGCTTCCCTACGATTAGCCAATTTCTTTTGGATTTCAGAAGGAACGATGCAGTACAGCGGAACGAAGTGATTTCATATTTGCCCTCGACTGAATCTCCCACGATTGCGACCGCGGAATTTCGCCCGATGGAGCTGATTAATGCGAAGGAATTCGATCAAACCTATTTGGATTTACATCCTCCATTTGGGAGGACCATCTGTTGGCTAATTTTGGCGCCCGGGCAACAAGACTCGATTGACGTTTTTCTCTGCAGTTCGTCAGGCGGAATAGGGCCGCAAGTAGGTCGGGTTGCGAAGAAGCACCTTCAATATGCAAGGGCATGCGTGGTTGATGGACCAGTGGCCGGTCTGGGCGTTATTGAATGCAACTTGTATGGCGGTGTTGAAATAACAATTGGCGACCCAACGTGGAAAAGTTTTTAGCAATAGCCCGGGTGAGGGACAGGACGATTGGCTTCGAAATTCGAATTGTTCCTAACTGTAACCTTGACTCATGCCCACCCTTGCCGCCATCGCCGCCGAGCACGATACATCGCTCGATGCGGACGATATTGAGTGGCTGCGCGATCTGATTCGCGAAGGGCAGTTGATTGCCGACCTGTCGCTGTCCGACATGGTTCTGTGGCTCAACACCCGCGACCAGGGGTTTGTGTGTGCGGCACTGTTCCGCCCGGGAAACGCCAACACGATTTTCTACCGCGACATCGTTGGAACCAAACCGTCCGATTCGTGGTCGAACCTACTGACCGAATGTCTGCGCCGCGGCACGATCATTGAAGCCGACCAGCCCATTTGGATTGAAGAAACAGCGAACACCGTCCGCGCGATCCCGGTTCGTCGCAAGGGTCGCTTCGACCCCATTGCGGTACTCACACGCCACTCGCTGTTGACTGACCTCTCGTCCAACCGACAAGCGTTGACGTTCATCGAGGCGGCTGAACAGATTTACTCGATGATCGCAGAGGGCGACTTCCCAGACGCTGCGCTCAAGGACGCACCGCGCATGGGCTTGCCGCGTGCATCAGACGGATTCATTCGCCTCGACCGCGACGGAGTCGTCACCTACGCCAGCCCCAACGCACTTTCCGCGTTCAACCGACTTGGGTATCCGTCGTCCATCGAAGGGATGCCCCTCGCCGAGGCGGCCCGTCAGGTCTCCGAAACGAATGACATCAGTGCGGACGAATCACTCGCGATGATCATCTCGGGCAAGGTGCCGTGGCGCGCCGACTTCCGTGCGCAAAACCTCGTCCTCACCGTGCGCTCTATCCCGCTCAGCCTCGCGGGTGAGCGCATCGGCTCGGTCGTCCTCATCCGCGATGTCACCGAGATTCGTCGTCAAGAGCGCGAACTCGTCAGCAAAAACGCGACCATCCGCGAGATTCATCACCGAGTCAAGAACAACCTGCAGACGGTTGCCTCGTTGTTGCGCATCCAGAGCCGCCGTTCCAAATCGGACGAGGTCAAGGACGCCTTGTCTCAGGCCATGCGCCGTGTCGAAGCAATTGCTGTTGTCCACGACGCGCTCGCATCGGGACTCGCCCAAACCGTCAACTTTGACGAGGTTGCCGCCCGGGTGGCGCCACTCGCCGCGGAAGTTGCTGGCACCGGTGGACCTGTGGTCCGGCCGAGCATCGAGGGCGAGTTCGGCGAATTGCCGTCGGAATTCGCGACGCCACTTGCGGTCGTCCTCACCGAACTCATCACCAACGCGGTCGAACATGGCCTGAAAGACGTCGAACACGGCGAGGTTCACGTCATTGCGACGCGCGGCGACGAAGCACTCCGAGTGGTGATCGCGGATAACGGTCCCGGCTTCACGTCCGGCTCGGTTGGCCAAGGGCTCGGGACACAGATCATTCGCACGCTCGTGGAAAACGAGCTGTCCGCGACCATCGACTGGACTCGTGGCGCCAACGGTGGCACCGAGGTCCTCATCGACATCCCGCTTCGATTCATCCAAGGCCCGCGTCGCGGTTAAATGACGAAACGCCCCCGAAGGGACGTTTCGCGGTGAGTCCTATTAGGAAGCTCGGCGGGCGCGAGCTGCACGGCGCTTGAGTGCGCGGCGCTCGTCTTCGCTGAGACCACCCCACACGCCCGAGTCCTGGTTGGTCTCGAGTGCGTACTGGAGGCAGTTCTCCACAACGGGGCATCCGCCGCAGACGGCCTTCGCCTTCTCGATCTGGTCGAGTGCGGGGCCGGTGTTGCCGACGGGGAAGAAAAGTTCCGGGTCGACCGTGAGACAGGCTGACTTATCGCGCCAATCCATGGTGTTCTCCTCTGTGTTGGTATCGGGCCGCACGCGAACCGATGATTTCGCCCCAGGAGGGCGACGAGTTGGGGGATGGAAGTGTTGGAAACTGCGCACACCATCGGGCGCAAACATCGACCTCCATCAGGTTCTCACGATTGGTGCAAATCGTCAAGGGTTTTGAGAAAATTGTTTGTGCCCAAAAAATCTCGCTCATTCATCGTCATCCTCATCGCGTTCATCCTCTCGCTGCAGTCGGTCGGTCTTCTCGCAATCGCCGCCCTGTTCAGCTACGAGACCGCTACCGCTCCGTCACTGTCTCTCGGCGGTGCAATCTTCTTCGATGTACTCGTGTGGATTTCCGCTCTCGCTGCCGGTGTGGCAACCTGGGCGTTTTGGAATGGGCGCTCCGGAGTTCGCGGAGCAATCATCGTGTGGCAAATGATCCTCGTCGGAATCGCCATCGCGACGGCGCAAGGAAGTAACGCGCGCATTGACCTCGCGCTCATCTTTGGCGTTCCCGCCGCCGTTGTTGCAATATTCGTGCTTTTCAACCGTGGAGTTTCCCGTCATTTGGGAGTCGGCGCATAACTTGTGACATTGTCGCGAAACGCTGCCTGTTATTCGCCCCCGCCTCGCCACAATTGAGGCATGCCCCTTCTCGATCAGTCGCAGACGCCGTACGCCGACGCTCTCGCCGAGTACGCCCAGCGCGATGTCCTTCGATTGAATGTGCCAGGGCACAACGCACGCCGTGACGTTGCCGAACGGCTGAGTGACTATTTCGGACACCACATCCTCGAGATGGACCTGACCCCGCTGCTGCCTGGCATCGACCACGGTGCGGACAGTCCGCTCGCGCAGGCCCGTATCCTCGCGGCGGATGCGTGGGACGCACACCGCACCTGGTTCCTGACAAACGGAGCATCGCAGGCAAACCGAATTTCGGCGATGGCGCTGTCACAGTTGGGAACGCCGGATCGCCCCATCATCGCCCAGCGCAGCGCGCACAGCAGCTTCATCGACGGGCTCATCTTGTCGGGAATGAACCCTGTATGGGTAACGCCGACCATCGACCACCACCACGGAATCAATCACGGCGTGACCGTTGACTCCTTCCGTGCGGCACTCGCCGCCAACCCCACCGCGCGCGGGGCCTACGTCATCAGCCCGTCCTATTTCGGCGCGGTTGCAGACATCGCGGGTCTCGCCGACGTCGCGCACGCAGCGGGCATCCCCCTCATTGTCGATGGTGCGTGGGGAACGCACTTCGGTTTCGGGACGGACGTCCCTGAAAGCCCACTCCGCCTCGGAGCTGACGTTCTCGTGTCATCGACGCACAAGTTGGGCGGCAGTCTCACCCAATCCGCGATGCTGCATGTGGGAAAGGGACCGTTCGCCGATGAACTGACCGCCATCATCAATCGCACGTTCACCATCACGCAATCGACAAGTAACTCGTCGCTGTTGCTCGCGTCGCTCGACATCGCTCGTTCGGGGTTGGCTTTGGGCGCCGAGGCAATTTCGCGCTCCGTCCAATCCGCGGACAATTTGCGTGACCGCACGCGGTCGCACCCCAAACTCAGTGTCCTCAGCGACGGGTATACGGCATTCCCCGACATTGTGGCGCACGACCCCTTGCACGTCGCCATTGACGTCAGCGGACTCGGTCGCTCCGGTCTCGAAGTCCGCAACCTGCTCATGACCGACTTCCACATCGAGTTGGAAATCGCGACCGACAACTGTGTTGTCGGGATTGTTGGGCCGGGGCACGAGGTCGACGGGGACAGGTTGCTCAGCGCTCTGGACTCATTGGCGACCGATTCACCGACACTCTTTGCTCGCGAGGCGAGGGACATCCCCGCTGTTTCTCGTCGCGCGATGCCGATGCGCGAGGCGTTCTTCGCCGCCGCCGAAGAGGTTTCCGATGTCGATGCAATCGGACGGATTTCGGCCGACACCATCGCCGCTTATCCGCCGGGGATTCCCAACCTCGTCCCGGGCGAAATCATTACGGAGGAAATCGTTTCATTCCTCAAGCACACCGCCGAACAGCCCGGGGGTTGGGTTCGCGGGGCGCTGACCGAGACGATCAGTCGCTTCCGCGTCGTCGCGAAGTAAGGCTTACCTTTCTGGAAATCGACCACTCAACTTGGTTGAATGGTGAACATGTCGGAATACGAACCCCACCGCGTATCTCACCTCGCTAAGTTGAACTGGCTTCGCGCCGGGGTGCTTGGAGCGAACGACGGCATCGTCTCGATCGCTGCACTTCTAGTTGGTGTCGCCGCTGCGACAACTGACACCGGGCCGATCCTCATTGCGGGTGTTGCTGGGCTTGCGGCCGGTGCGATTTCGATGG
>JBDLPW010000112.1:0-2505 GCA_039800905.1 Actinomycetota bacterium
AACACGCCCTTCACGGGGATCGAATTGAACGGTCGAGTCGTGTCGACCATCTTCCGCGGTACAGAAACGGTGATCGACGGCTCTGTCGTCGACGCCAACGAGGTTAGGAAAGCATGAGCTACACAGCCACACTCGTCCTCGAGGACGGTCGCCGTTTCGACGGGTACACATACGGAGCATCCGGCGAAACCGTCGGCGAGATCGTCTTCCAGACCGGAATGAGCGGTTATCAAGAGACGTTGACCGATCCGTCCTACGCAGGACAGATTGTTGTTCAGACGGCGCCGCACATCGGGAACACAGGCATGAACGACGCGGACGAGGAATCACGTCGCATTTGGGTCGAGGGTTACATCGTGCGTGACCCCGCGCGAATTCCCTCGAACTTTCGTTCGCAGCGCACTCTCACGGACGACCTCGTCGAACAAGGTGTTGTCGGCATCTCGGGTATCGACACTCGCGCCCTGACACGCATCATTCGTGAATCGGGAGCGATGCGGGCCGGCATTTTCCCCGTTGACGGACGCACCACCGACGACTACGTCGCAGCAGTCACCGCGTCGCCAGAAATGTCCGGCCTCAACCTATCTGGTGCTGTGTCGGTGGCCACCGCGTACGTCCTTCCCGCGGTCGGTGAATCACTGGGTGCGCTCGCTGTCCTCGACCTCGGTGTCAAGCAGGCAACACTCAACCACCTCGCTGCTCGTGGCTTTGAGGTTCATGTCATCCCGCAGGACGCTTCTCTCGACGACATCCTCGCCATCGACCCGGTAGCGGTGTTCTACTCCAACGGACCGGGTGACCCGTCCGCGTCCGACCGCCACGTCGAGATTTTGCGGGGCGTGCTGGAACGTAAGATTCCGTTCTTCGGGATTTGTTTCGGAAATCAATTGCTCGGTCGTGCACTCGGTTTCGGCACGTACAAACTCAAGTACGGACACCGCGGAATCAACCAACCGGTTCTCGACAAGGAGACCGGTCGCATCGAAATCACCGCGCACAACCACGGTTTCGCGGTCGATGCTCCCGTCGACGGAGTGATCGACTCACCCGCCGGCTTCGGTCGCGTCGAAGTGAGCCACGTCGGGCTCAATGACCAGTGCGTCGAGGGACTTCGCGCACTCGACATCCCCGCGTTCAGCGTTCAGTACCACCCCGAAGCAGCCGCCGGTCCGCACGATTCGACCTACCTGTTCGACCGATTCCGCGACCTCGTCGCGAAGGGAAAGTAACCCATGCCCAAGCGTTCAGACATCAACTCGGTACTCGTCATCGGTTCCGGTCCGATCGTCATCGGTCAGGCGGCGGAGTTCGACTACTCGGGAACACAGGCATGCCGCGTGCTTCGCGAGGAGGGCATCCGCGTCATCCTCATCAATTCGAACCCCGCGACAATTATGACCGACCCCGACTTCGCCGATGCAACTTACGTTGAACCGATTACGACTGCCGCAATCGAAGCAATCATCGTCAAGGAGAAGCCGGACGCGATTCTGCCGACACTCGGCGGGCAAACCGCGCTCAACGCGGCGATGAAGTTGCACGAGGAGGGCATCCTCGACAAGTACGGAATCGAGCTCATCGGTGCAAAGTTCGACGCAATTCAGCGTGGAGAGGACCGCCAAATCTTCAAGGACCTCGTCCTCGAGAGTGGCGCCGATGTGGCGAAGTCTGTCGTCGTCAACTCTGTTGAGGGCGCACTCGAGTTTGTGAAGGAGACCGGCTATCCCGTCGTCATTCGCCCGTCGTTCACGATGGGTGGACTCGGCTCCGGGTTTGCGTATGACGAGGTCGAACTGCGCCGCATGGTCTCGAACGGACTCCACGAAAGCCCGACGAGCGAAGTACTTCTTGAGGAGTCCATCCTCGGTTGGAAGGAATACGAACTCGAGTTGATGCGCGACACTGCGGATAACACCGTGGTCGTGTGCTCGATCGAAAACATCGACCCCGTCGGCGTTCACACGGGCGACTCGTTGACGGTTGCACCTGCGCTCACGCTCACCGACCGCGAGTACCAGAACCTCCGTGACATCGGTATCAACATCATCCGTCTCGTCGGTGTCGACACCGGTGGCTGCAACATTCAGTTCGCGGTCGACCCCAAGGACGGGCGCGTCATCGTCATCGAGATGAACCCCCGTGTTTCACGCTCGAGTGCGCTCGCGTCTAAGGCGACGGGATTCCCAATTGCGAAGATCGCTGCGAAGCTCGCAATCGGCTACCGCCTCGACGAGATTCCCAACGACATCACCGGTGTTACGCCGGCTTCGTTCGAGCCGACCCTCGACTACATCGTCGTCAAGGCGCCGCGATTTGCATTCGAGAAGTTCCCCGAAGCCGACACGACCCTCACGACGACGATGAAGAGCGTTGGCGAGGCGATGGCAATCGGTCGAAACTTCACCACTGCGCTTCAGAAGTCGTTGCGTTCGCTCGAGAAGCGCGGAAGTTCGTTCCATTGGAACGGCGACGCGGGCGACGTCACCGAATTGGTAGCGGCAT
>JBDLPW010000113.1:0-13502 GCA_039800905.1 Actinomycetota bacterium
GTGAAACCCTCCTTCCCGAGCAGGAACGCGAGCGGCTCACGCAGGGACTTTTCGTCCTCGACAATTAAGACAGTGGTCATGTTGCACTTTCCTCGGTTGGCAATTCATAAAGTGGGAGAGAAACAGTGAAGGTCGATCCGACGCCCTTCTGCGAGAACAGGGTGATTTCGCCGCCATGACTAAAGACAATGTGTTTGACGAGTGCCAGTCCGAGACCCGTTCCACCCGTCTGTCGGGAGCGCGACGAGTCCACCCGGTAGAAACGCTCGAAGATGCGGTTCTGTTCGTCTTTGGGGATTCCATACCCGACATCGGCGACAGCAATGCTCACCCTGGACTTCGAGACGGTAACTCCGACGCCAACGTGCTTGCCCTCGTCCGAGTATTTGATGGCGTTGTCAACGAGATTCTTGATAGCGACCGTCAGTAGCTCGGCGTCGCCGACAACGAAAGTTCCGGGCTGTGCATTCACCGTCACCGCAATATTTTTCGATTCAGCAAGAATCGCACAGCGTTCCGCGGCGTCCTCAACGATTTCAGCAACGTCGACGGGCTGGGCCTTGCTCAGCACGTCTTTAGTTTGAACTCGAGACAACTGGATGATGTCCTGCACGAGGTCGCCGAGGCGGCGAGCCTCCTTACGCAAGTTCTTGGAAAACTTGCGGACGGTCTCGGGGTCGTCTGTCGCATCGACTAGCGCTTCGGCCAGCAATCCAATCGCTCCGATAGGAGTCTTCAATTCGTGCGAAATATTCACCAGGAAATCGCGCCTGGCTTCATCGAGTCGGTGCGATTCGGTCTTGTCCTCGAGTAGGACGACAACATTTCCGTTCCCGGCAAGCGCAGCGCGTGTCTCAACCCAATGGTTGTCACCACCGCCGGGAGACGGGATTTCCAGTTCGGTGTACACCGGCTCACCGAATCGGCGGACCGTCGACACAACATCTATAAGTTCCGGAATCGCGAGCGATTTGTTTCGAATTAATCCCATCGTCGTGGCTGTCGCCGACGCGCGGATGACGGTGTTCGAATTGTCCACGACGAGACCCGCGGTTGCGAGAACATCAATAAGTTTGTCGCCGACCTCCATGACGTTGTGGTCCGCGATGCGATTGAGCATCGATCGTCTCGTTAGCAACCACGTGAAAAGACCGACGATGAGTCCGGTACCCGCCGCCGTCGCGACGACGGTCAAGATCACCGCGCTCACAGAGGTCATGCCTAAAAGACTAGGTCACGCTTGTTGACGGCTCATCTCGTTTCACGGGTTTTTGGCGACAGTTCCCGCTTTGTTCACGGCGAGTTTCCCATCCGTTCACCGACGCTTGCGACCGTAGAGACACCATTACGGAAGGTACTCGCATGCGCGAAATGTTCCAGCAGGAACTGCATGAGGTTCAGGATCGACTCGTCGACATCGCGGACAGCGTTGTGGGCATCGTTGACAACGCGACGAGCGCGCTGCTCACCGCGGATGTGACGAAGGCTGACCAAGCGTTGGCGAGTGCCGACGCAATCTCGGACAAAGCCCTCGCTCTGGACGAGCTTGTCATTCGCGTGTTGGCCCGTCAGTCGCCCGTGGCCCGCGACCTTCGTATTCTCGTCTCTGCTCTTCGCATCTCAAACTCGCTCGAGCGCATGGGTTCATACGCAGCCCATGTTGCCGCGATCGCGCGCTACCGATACCCAGCAACCGCTGTTCCCGAGGCACTTGAGGACACGTTCGACGAGATGTCGCGACTCTGTGTTCGACTCGCGCGCAAGACGTCGAAGGTTCTCAAGAACACCGATGTGGACCTCGCTCGCAAGATTCAGGCGGAGGACGAGCGCGTCGATGAACTTCACCGTCACGTCTTTGATGTAGTCCTGGGTGATGATTGGGCGGAGAACGCGATGTTCACCGTCGATGTCACGCTCGCCTCGCGCTACCTCGAGCGCTTCGCCGATCACGTCGTCGTGATTTCGTCGAAGGTTAGCTACCTCACGACCGGTGATTGGTCGGACACTGAGTAGTAATTTGTAGGACTGTTCATCCTGCGTTAACTATCCGGGCACCTTGTGTTCATTCCAAACTCATACTGTCAAAACGTCACTAATAAGGGACAACGAAAGGTAAGTAAGTCAATGTTCAAATCAATTCAAGTCGCCAGTGTCGTAGCCGTCGCAGCGCTCGCCCTCACCGGTTGTGCCGCGAACGAAGGAGCACCCGCTAGCGAACTTACGGGAACCCTCAACGGTGCGGGAGCATCGTCGCAGGGCAGCGCCCAGGAGGCCTGGTACACCGCATTCCAGACGGACAACGGTGGCGTCACCATCAACTACGACCCCTCGGGCTCTGGCGCGGGTCGTGAAGCATTCCTCTCGGGCGCCGTCGCATTCGCCGGCACCGACTCCTACCTGAAGGACGACGAACTGACCACCGAGTCGCCGCTCTGCGTCCCGGGAACCGGATTCTTCGAGATCCCCGTTTACGTTTCGCCGATCGCCGTTGTTGTCAACGTCGATGGGGTTGACGCGATCAACCTCTCGTCGGCGACCATCGCGAGCATCTTCAAGGGCGACATCACCAAGTGGAACGACGCGGCAATTGTCGCCGAGAACCCGGGTCTCGCTCTTCCCGACCTTGCCATCACCGCTGTTCACCGTTCGGATGACTCGGGAACGACAAAGAACTTCTCGAAGTACCTGTCGGAGACCGCTGGCGACATCTGGGACGGCGAAGTAAGCGACACGTTCCCGTACTCGACCGGTGAAGGCGCATCGGGTACTTCGGGTGTCATCGACGCGGTCACCAACGGAACCGGAACCATCGGTTACGCCGACGCTTCAAAGGCGGGCGACCTCGTCTCCGCAGCCATCAAGGTGGGCGACGCATGGGTTCAGCACAGTGCTGAAGCCGCAGCCGCAATCCTCCCGATCTCTACCCCGGTTGCGGACCGCGCCGAGACCGACATGGCATACGACCTCAACCGCAAGACGACCGACTCGGGCGTTTACCCGCTCGTCCTCGTGTCCTACCTCGTCGGTTGTAACGACTACGACGATGACGCAACTGGCGTTCTCGTTCAGGCCTACGCCTCGTACATCATCAGCGAGGCCGGCCAGGCTGCAGCAGCTGACGCAGCGGGAAGCGCTCCGGTAACCGGAGCCATCCGCGAGCAGGCCGCAGCGATCGCAGCAGCGATCAAGTAAAGACCGTTGGGGTGTCGTCCCGCTGGGGGACGGCACCCCAACTTCACATCGAGGAACTCATGCCAGACGTCGCAGCCACTGTCCCGCAAAAGCGCGGAGACGTGGTTTTTCGCACGCTAGCGGTTGGCGCCGGTGTCGCGATCGTCGCAACTCTCGGTGCGGTCGGACTTTTCCTCTTCCTCGAGTCGCTTCCCGCACTCAACCCCGCCGCCGAGATCTCGAACGCCCCCGACGGGTTCATCGCGTACGTCACTCCGTTGGTGTTTGGAACGTTGCTCGCGGCAACGATGGCACTGTTGTTTGCGACTCCACTCGCTATCGGTATCGGATTGTGCATTTCGCACTACGCACCGCGTCGAATCGCGAGCGGGTTGGGGTACGTTGTCGACCTACTCGCCGCAATCCCGTCGGTCGTTTACGGGCTCTGGGGAATTCAGGTTCTCGCCCCGACCGTTCAACCGTTGTACCAGTGGCTGAATGAAAAGCTTGGGTGGCTGCCATTCTTCACTGGCCCGGTCTCGGGAACCGGTCGCACCATCCTTACTGTTTCTTTCGTCCTCGCCATCATGATCCTGCCCATCATGAGTGCTCTGGCGCGAGAAATTTTCCTTCAGACTCCGCGACTACAGGAAGAGGCCGCCTTGGCGCTGGGCGCGACCCGTTGGGAAATGATTCGTATGGCAGTCATCCCCTTCGCGAAGTCGGGATTGTTGTCGTCCGCGATGCTGGGGCTCGGTCGCGCACTCGGCGAGACAATGGCCGTTGCCATGGTCCTTTCGCCGGCTGCCGTCATCTCCTTCGCCCTCATCACACCGACGAACCCCTCGACGATCGCGTCGACCATCGCGCTCGACTTCCCTGAAGCATCCGGCCTCGACGTCAACGCACTCGTCGCTGCCGGTCTCGTGTTGTTCGTCATCACCATGATCGTCAATGTCCTCGCACGCGGAGTAATCACGCGCAATGCAAAGAAGGGGGCGTACTAGACATGGCAAACCCACAAATCCGTTTGGGCCGCTGGTTCCACCCGCTTCTCGGCCTTGCGTGCCTTGGTATTTCGGCGCTCGCGTTCGTGATTCCCGCACAAACGAGCGGTACCGATTTCAATCTTCTGGGGACCGTCGCCGTTGCAGCCGTCGCATATGCGATTCTGGGCTTCTTCATCACGCTCATCGCCCAGGGCCGCCGCGTCGCCCTCGATCGACTGATGACAATCCTCGTGACAGCCGCCTTCGCGGTTGCCGTCGTACCGCTCGTTTCGCTGATTTACACGGTAATCAGCCTTGGTCTTGCTCGCTTTGACGGCGAATTCTTCGTAAGTTCGATGCGCAACGTCATCGGCGCGGGTGGTGGCGCCCTTCACGCCATCGTCGGAACCCTCGAAATCACACTCATGGCGGCGGCGATTTCGATTCCCCTCGGGCTGCTCACAGCTATTTACCTCGTCGAGTACGGGCGTGGCCGGCTCGCGCGTGCGGTCACCGCTCTCGTCGATGTCATGACCGGTATCCCCTCAATCGTCGCCGGACTTTTTGCCTTCGGTGTTTTTGCAATGTTCTTCGGACCAGGCGTCCGCATGGGTTTCGCTGGCGCAGTGGCGCTCAGCGTGCTCATGACACCTGTCGTCGTTCGAAGCGCTGAGGAGATGCTGCGCATTGTTCCGATGGAACTGCGCGAAGCGTCGTACGCGCTCGGGATCCCCAAGTGGCTGACCGTTCTCAAGGTCGTGCTTCCGACAGCTAGTGCGGGGCTCATCACCGGTGTCATGATTGCAATCGCGCGCGTCATCGGTGAAACCGCACCGTTGCTCATTGTCGCGGGCTTCACACAAAGCATGAACTACAACCCGTTCAATGAACGAATGATGACCTTGCCCGTCTTCGTGTACTTCTCGTACGCGAGCCAGGGTGCCGATGCACAGGCATACCTCGACCGAGCGTGGGCTGGCGCCTTGACGCTCATCGTCATCGTCATGGTCCTCAATTTGGGAGCCCGACTACTTTCACGAATCACTCGACCGCAGGGAATGCGATAGGACGACACATGGCCAAGAGAATCGAACTCAACAACGTTGACGTCTATTACGGAGATGTTCGGGCGGTGGAAGGCGTCTCGCTCAACATCGAGCCGCGCACAGTTACCGCGTTCATTGGGCCCTCGGGTTGCGGCAAGTCAACTCTGTTGCGCACGCTCAACCGCATGCACGAAGTCATCCCCGGCGCGCACGTCAGCGGTCAGGTTCGCATGGACGGCCGTGATCTCTACGGTCCCGATGTAGACCCGGTCGAAGTTCGACGTCAGGTCGGCATGGTGTTCCAGCGCCCGAACCCGTTCCCCACGATGTCGATTCGCGACAACGTCCTGGCCGGGTACAAGCTCAACAACTCGCGCATGACCAAATCTGAAGCGGACGATCTCGTTGAAAAGTCACTCAAGCACGCCAACCTCTGGAAAGAGGTCAAGGATCGTCTTGAGAAGCCCGGCGGTGGACTCTCGGGTGGTCAGCAGCAGCGCCTCTGCATCGCGCGCGCCATTGCCGTAGAGCCGGAAGTGCTCTTGATGGACGAACCCACCTCGGCGCTCGACCCCATCTCGACTCTTGCGATCGAAGACCTCGTTGACGAGCTCAAGCAGGATTACACGATTGTCATCGTCACTCACAACATGCAGCAGGCCGGCCGTATCTCGGACAAGACCGCGTTCTTCAACATCGCGGGGGCTGGCGAGCCGGGCAAGCTCATCGAATTCGATGAGACCGCAACGATTTTCTCGAACCCCACCGAAAAGATGACCGAGGATTACATCTCCGGTCGCTTCGGGTAGCGGCTAGCGGGTCGTCAGTTCCTGGAATTCAGGGTGGCGACGGATGACGACGGGAACGAACGGGCACACGCCGACAATTCGATAGTCGGTGTTGTCGCGGAACCATTCGAGGACGCCAACGACGAGTTCCGTGCCGGCCCCGGTGTTCCGCAACTGCGGCAATACCTCGGTGTGAAACAGACGTGCGTCGTGCCCGCGGACTTCGTAATCCACCCATCCGACTGCGACCCCGTCACGGAAGCCCGTGACACGGCCGTCGCCGGGGACGAACTCCATTAGTGCCCGCTCGCCTGCGCTTCGAGGTTCTCTTGCATCGCGCTCTTGTCGCGAAGTGGTTCGGCCTTGACGAACCACGACAGGACGAATGCAACGACCGCGACAATGATGGCGACCGAGTACACCGACTGAGCGGCTGTTGCAAAACCCTCGACGAACGGCGCAGTCAGCTGCTTGCTTGCACCGGTGAGGAACGAGGTGTCACCGGAGAGCGAACCACTGACCGAACCGGGGTCCGATGCGCCGTTCTTGAGCAAATCGATGATGGCGGCGTTCTTGGGGTCGTTCGCGATGGTCGGGTCCTGCATCGCCGTCATGAGCGACTTGGTCGTCTCGGGTCGAGAGAAGATGTCCTTCAATGCGTCCGGGATGCGACCGAACAAAACCGAGAACAAGACGGCGGTACCCAACGTTCCACCGATCTGTCGGAAGAAGGTCGCACCGCTCGTCGCGACACCGATGTCACGAGCCGACACCGCGTTCTGGCTGGCGATGGTGAGGGTCTGCATCATGAGACCGAGACCGATACCGACGGCCATCATGCCGACCATGATGAACACATAGTCCGAGTCCTTGTTGATCTGCGACAGCCATGAGAACGCGAACACCATGAGTCCGGTTCCGATGATCGGGAGGATCTTGTAGCGACCGGTCTTGGAGATGATGCGTCCGCCCGTTGCGGTCGCAAGCATCATGCCGAAGACCATCGGCAACATCTGAATTCCGGATTCTGTCGGCGTTGAACCGATGACCAACTGCATGAACAGCGGGATGGTCATCATCGCACCGAACATCGCGAAACCGATGAGGACACCGAGGATGGTCAGCTGCGTGAACGTCACGGATTTGAAGAGGGAGAGCGGAATGAGCGCGGCGTCCTTCATGCGTGCTTCCGCCCAAATGAACGCGGCGATACCGACTGCACCGAGCACGTAACAGGTGATCGAATCGGCCGAACCCCAGCCCCATTCACGACCGTTCTCGGCGACGAGGAGCAGCGGAGTGACCGCAAGGATGACAGTGACGACGCCCCACCAGTCGATTTTGTGGTCGTGCTTGACCTGGGGGACGTGTAGGAATCGCCACACCATGAACAGCGCGATGGCGCCAATCGGCATGTTGATGAGGAACACCCAACGCCAACCGGTGATGCCGAAGATTTGGTCGACGCCTGCGAACCAACCACCGACCAGCGGACCGAGCACGCTCGACGAACCGAAGACGGCGATGAAGAAGCCTTGGTAGCGAGCTCGTTCACGCGGAGGAACCATGTCGCCGATGATGGTGAACGCGAGGGACATGAGTCCACCGCCACCAATGCCCTGAATCGCGCGGAACGCGGCGAGCATCATCATCGAGTCGGCGAGACCCGAGAGCAACGAACCGAGCAGGAAGAAGCCGATGGAGATGATGTAGATCGGTCGACGCCCGAAGATGTCGGACAGCTTGCCCGCGATCGGGGTCACGACGGTCGACACGATGAGGTACGCGGTGGTGACCCAGGCCTGCTGGGACAAACCGTTGAGGTCGTCTGCGATGGTGCGCATCGCGGTTCCGACGACGGTCTGGTCGAGAGCGGAGAGGAACATTCCGGACATGAGGCCAACAAGCACGAGCATGATCTCGCGGTGGGTCATCTGTTCATTTTTAGTGTTTGGCACTTCGTAATCCTACGCCTCGTACCTTGTAGACCTTTTCCACGTATGCCCTTCGGTAGTCTGGGAGGTGCCCCCGACCCGAGGAGAGACCATGACGTATGCCTATTTGGGCCCCGTCGGTACTTTCACGTGGGTTGCGCTCGGTCAGGTTGCTGAGGCGAAGGGTGAGGATTGGCTCGCGGTCAACAACGTGGGCGAGGCACTCAACGCGGTTGAGTCGGGTGACGCAGTCGCCGCGATGATTGCGGTCGAAAATTCGGTTGAGGGTGGCGTTTCTGCCGCCCAGGACGCACTCGCAGCATCCAATGGACTTCAGATTTTGGGCGAATATCTCGTGCCCGTGAACTTCGACGTCGTCGTTCGCCCCGGAGATTCCCTCGCGGAAGCCCGCGTGGTCGTTGCCCACCCTGTCGCGTACGCCCAGTGCCGCACGTGGTTGGAAAAGAACCTGCCCCACCACGAGCACCTGCCGGCGACGTCGAACGTTGCGGCTGCATTGGAACTCGGGTCGTCCGATCGGGCTCACGCCGCGATTGCTCCTCACGGCTTCGCGGAACACGCGGACGTCGACACCGTTGCGTCGAACATTGGAGACAACCCGAACGCGGTGACCCGATTCGTTCTCATCGGGCGCCGACAGCCGGTCGCTCCGCGCACGGGCACGGACAAGACGACCTTGATTGTCGAACTGCCCGACGACCGACCGGGTGGATTGCTCGAGATGCTCGAACAGTTCGCGACACGTGGTGTAAACCTGTCACTCCTCGAATCTCGCCCGATTGGCGATGCACTTGGCCGGTACCGCTTCGTCATCGATTTAGATGGGCACGTCGAGGACGAACGCGTTGCCGACGCGCTCCTGGGACTCAAGCGATTCAGTCCGCGCGTCCAGTTCCTCGGTTCGTATCGTCGTGCCGATGGCCACGCGCCGACGGTTATCGAACAGAATTCGGATGCTGCGTTCGTTGACGCGCGCACGTGGTTGCAGCGACTCGTCGCCGGTGAAGAGGTCTAGCCCATGATCGATCCCACACTCTTGCGTTCCAACCCTGATGTGGTGCGGGCGTCACTCATCGCCCGAGGCGATGACCCTGCGATCGTCGACCGTGTGCTCGAGGCGGATCAGGTGCGTCGCGATGCGATTTCAACGTTCGAGACTCTGCGTGCGGAACAGAACGCTCACGGCAAGCTCGTCGCTGCCGCTCCCAAGGAGGAGAAGGCTGCTCTCGTCGCCGCTGCGCAGGAATTGGCGGAGCGCGTCAAGGCTGCCGACAAGATTGCCGGTGAAGCCGGCGACGCGTTCACGGCGCTCGCGGGAGGCATCGGAAACATCATTATCGACGGCGTTCCCGCTGGCGGTGAAGACGACTTTGTCACCTTGCGCGAGGTCGGAACCGTCCCCACCTTCGACTTCGAACCGCGTGACCACCTCGAATTGGGGGAACTGCTCGGCGCCATCGACATGGGCCGCGGCGTCAAGGTCTCGGGCTCACGTTTCTACTTCCTGTCGGGAATCGGTGCGCGCCTCGAACTCGCGCTGATGTCACTCGCTCTCGACAAGGCGCTCGCCGCCGGATTTACGCCGCTCATCACTCCGACGCTCGTCAGTCCCGCAATTATGCAGGGCACCGGGTTCCTCGGCGCACACTCGGACGAGATTTACTACCTTCCCGCAGATGACCTGTACTTGACGGGAACAAGCGAGGTCGCACTTGCTGGTTTCCACTCGGACGAGATCATCGACCTGTCCAAGGGACCGGTCCGTTACGCGGGGTGGTCGACGTGTTACCGCCGCGAGGCTGGCTCGTACGGCAAGGACACCCGCGGAATCCTTCGCGTCCACCAGTTCAACAAGCTCGAGATGTTCTCGTACTGCGCCCCCGCCGAAGCCGAGGCGGAACACGACCGCCTGGTCGCGTGGCAGGAAGAGATGATGCAGTCGCTCGGTCTCGCGTATCGAGTTATCGACGTTGCCGCGGGCGATCTCGGTTCGTCTGCCGCCCGCAAGTTCGACATCGAGGCGTGGGTTCCCACCCAGGGCACGTATCGCGAACTGACGTCGACCTCGAACTGCACGACATTCCAGGCTCGACGACTCAACATTCGTCACCGCCCCGACGGTGGGTCGACCGAGATGGTCGCCACCCTCAACGGAACGTTGGCGACAACACGTTGGCTCGTCGCGATTCTCGAGACGCACCAGAACAAGGACGGTTCCGTCACGATTCCGGAGGCCCTGCGTCCTTACCTTGGCGGACTGACCGTTGCGGAGCCCATTCGGTGAGCCTGATCGAAGGACCGTGGCTCGTCGCCATCGACATTGACGGGACCATGGTGTCGGACTTCGGTGTCATGAACCCCGGTACGAAACGCGAAGTCCACCGACTCGTCGCGGAAGGTCACCGCGTCACCATCGCGACGGGTCGTTCCGTTCCCACGACGTTACCCGTCGTCGCAGAACTGGGGATCACCCCCGAATACATCGTCTGCGCGAACGGCGCGATCATCGTCAAACGGGACGAATCGTCCCCCACCGGATATGTTCGCGATTCCGTGAAGGTCTTTGATCCGACTGTCGTCCTGCGCGAAATCCACCGCTCCATTCCCGACGCCAACTACGCGGTCGAGGACGAAGACGGCACCCTGCGTTACACCGGCTGGTTCCCGGAGGGCGGAATCAACGAGCACGTGATCAAGGTCGACTCGTTCGAAGACCTCATGACGGATGAAGCGACTCGTGTGGTGGTCATCGCACCGAGTAGCCGCGAGGACTACTTCACCGACGTCGTTCGCACTCTCGGATTCCACAAGGTCACCTACTCCGTCGGTTACACGTCGTGGCTGGACATTGGGCCGGACGATGTCAATAAGGCGACCGCACTCGAGGTCCTGCGTCAGCGTTGGGAGATCCCGCGCGAACGCGTCATGGCTATCGGTGACGGACGAAACGACATCGACATGCTCGAATGGGCCGGCGAATTCGGTCGCGGTGTCGCCATGGGCAACGGCCCGGAAGAAGTGCGCAACGCGGGCAGCGAAGTAACACTCGACGAAGCCGAAGGCGGCCTACCGTCAGTTCTCGCCACTCTGTGAAACCTCCGATATCCGCCTCGCGGTAGAATTATCGAGGAGGGCTGTCCGAGCGGCCGATGGAGCTAGTCTTGAAAACTAGTGGGCAGCAATGTCTCGCGGGTTCGAATCCCGCGCCCTCCGCGCAGATCCACAAGGAGAAACGTGAAAGACACCGCAACCGCAGCACCCCGTCACGCCGAACAAAACGTTCGTCGTCCGTGGGGAACTCTGTGGCGAGCCGGCGTTATCGCGTTGGTGACAATTCTCGTGTCGGCGACTTCCGTCGGTGCGATCGTGGTGTGGAAAATCCAGTCCCAGGTTCAAACAGTTGACCTGACCGACGATTCGGGTGAAGTTTCACTTCCGCCGATTGGCGAACTCAAGGGCGGATTCAACGTCCTCATCGTCGGTTCCGACACCCGTCACGGACAGCAGTCCGGGCACGGATTCGGTGATGTCGGTTCGACCCTCAACGACGTCAACATCCTCGTTCACATCTCCGAGGACCACACCCGTGCCACCGCGGTGTCGATTCCGCGCGACATGGTCGTCCAGATTCCGCGTTGCCCCAAGCCCGACGGCGGCAGCACTGGTGCAATGTCCGCTCAGCCGATTAACGTCGCGCTCTGGTACGGCGGCCTCGGCTGCGTCGTTCTCACCGTAGAAAACTTGACCGGTATGGACATCAACTACGCCGGACTCATCACCTTCGACGGTGTTGCCAAGATGGCGGACGCAATCGGTGGCGTCGAGGTCTGTGTCGACGGACCGATCCACGACCCGCACACTCACTTGCGATTCGACAAGGCGGGCAAGTACACGATTCAGGGCTACCAGGCGCTTGCGTTCCTCCGTTCGCGCCACGGCGTCGGTGACGGTTCCGACCTCGGTCGCATCTCGTCGCAGCAGCACTACCTGTCGTCGATGGTCCGCAAGATTCAGGACGAGGGCGTTCTGCTCGACCCCGCCAAGGTTTACGGTCTCGCGCAGGTCGCTGCAACCTCGATGACGCTGTCATCGTCGCTCTCGAGCATCGACACAATGGTCGCGATCGCTCTGGTCCTCAAGGACATCCCGCGCGAGAACATCACGTTCGTTCAGTACCCCGGAACCACTGGTGTCGGCGGCGTCTATCTGCACAAGGTTGCGCCGCTCACCGCGATCGCCGACAAGCTGTTCACCGCGCTCAAGAAGGACACCCCGTTCCAGCTTGACGGTGATGCAACCGGTGTCGGATCCAAGGTGACCGGCGAATCGCCCGACCCCTCGTCGACGGCCAAGCCCGAGGGCAAGGTCATCACCGGACTCAAGGGTCAGTCGGCCGGCCAGATCACCTGCGCCGTCTCCAACAAGTACTAGGACATTTCTTCACGCCGATGGGTGTGGGTAGAATGGCAACACTGGAGACGTCGCATAGTCCGGTCGAGTGCGCCTCACTGCTAATGAGGTAAGGGTCTTAAAAGCCCTTCGGAGGTTCAAATCCTCTCGTCTCCGCCAGTGTTTTATTCCGACTTGTACGAGTCCACTTCGATTTCGACGAGCATTGCCGGGTTGATGAACTGAATGCCTGCGATCATCGTCGCCGCGGGACGAATGTCGCCAAAAAGTTCACCGTGTGCTCGACCGATTTCGTCCATGTCGGCGGCGTCGGCCACGTACATGCGGGTGCGGACCACGTCCTCGAGTGTGTGACCGGCCTGGGCAAGTGCCGTGGCAATCACTTCGAACGCGACCTTCGTCTGACCGTACGCGTCACCGGCGTGCTGTAGTTCACCGTTCAACGTCGCGGTCGAACCCGACACGAACACGTGAGGCCCGGCAACCGTGGCGCGGGAATACCCGATCGAGGCCTCCCAGGGACCACCCGACGAAATCTTCTGTGTTGCGACCATGTTCGTTCCTCTCAACGGTTTCGGTTACGAGCCTGACACACGCAGGCGAATCTTGTCGATGGCTGTCACGATGCGACGATGGCGGGTGTCGTCCGCCTTTGCCTCGGCGATCGCGCGCGCGTATTCCTTGCGGTGAGAGTAGGCGAGTTCATTGAAACCGCCGCGCAATCCTGCGGCATCGAGCGCGGCGGCGAACTCGGGGTGCAGGTCGACCTCGCGGTACCCCGTGATGAGTTCCAGTGTTACGTCGACGGTGTCGCCGCCAGTCGCCCCGGCGGCCGCGCGGTCCGCGCTGGGGAAGACGACTCGACATTCACCATTCACCGCTGTCGCCGTCGACTCATAGGTGTGGTTGTTGATGGTGATGCGCAGAGCCGCGCGGCGGTTGCCGCCCAGTTCCGTCAGGACGATGTCGGGAATCGCAATTGACGCGTGGTTGCCGTCAGGAATGACCAGCGTGGAATAGGTAACGCTCACGCTGTAAGGCTAGCAATCGACTCGGTTTGAGGCACTGCGCCCGACCTGTTAGACTCGTCAGGTTGCCGTGTGCAACGTGCGCCCGTAGCTCAACGGATAGAGTATCTGACTA
>JBDLPW010000114.1:0-2970 GCA_039800905.1 Actinomycetota bacterium
CCGTGTACCCGGTCTTACGCAGCGTCTCTGCTGCGCGCAGACCGCCCATCGAGGCGCCGACGATTACTACAGGACGCGACACGGTGGGGTATTACTCGACGAACTTGATCGCCTGCATCGGGCAGATATCGATGGCGAGCTGAATGTTGTCGCGCTCGCTGTCATCGGCCGTCGCTTCGTACTCCAACTTGTCGTCCTCGTTGAGACGGAAGATGTTCGGAGCGTCGAAAACGCACTGTCCGTAGTGCTGGCACTTGTCCATGTCGACATAGATCTTGAGTGTCATGGTTACTTCTCCTCGATTGTTGATGGGTAAAGGTCCTTGGACGGGGTGCGAATACCGCGGTATTCCCAATCACCACCCAAGGCGGTCGAAACGACCTCTTCGCTCTCCGTCGGCTGTGCGCCGACGTCCGTGCGAATCGGGGTCGGTCCCTCGACGATGTGGTTCGTCAGCTTGCCGAGGCCCTCGACCTCGACCTCGACAATGTCGCCAGGGAAAACGGGACGGGAGTGCGCGGGCGTTCCCGAGAAGAGCATGTCACCGGGAACGAGCGTGATCGTGCGAGCGATGTCCGCAACGAGGTAGTGCATGTCCCACTCCATGTTGTCGGTGTTGTCTTCCTGCTTGACTTCACCGTTGACCAGGGTGCGAATGGTCTTGTTGCGGAAGTCCCAGTCGGTAACAAGACCGGGGCCGACGGGCGCGAGAGTGTCCGAACCCTTGACGCGCAGCATCGAACCAGCGTCGGTGTCGCGGAAGTCGTGCAGTCCGTAGTCGTTTCCGATGGTGTAGCCGGCGATGTACTCGCCCGCTTCCTCTGGGGAAATGTTGCGGCAGGTTTTGCCGATGACGATGACGATTTCGCCCTCGTAGTTCAACCACTTGCAGCCGGCGGGACGGACGACCGCACCCTTGTGGCTGTTGAGAGCCGTGATCGGCTTGTGGAAGTACGTCGGAGCGGGAGGAAGTTTTGTCATGAACTCCTGCGTGCGGCTGTCGTAATTGAGGTGCACCGCGATGATCTTCGTCGGCTCGGCCGGGGCGAGGTGCTGCGCGTCCTCGATGGCGACGGTGCGACCGTCGTGAGCGACGAGAGTCTCACCCTTGCGGATGACCTCGGTCGGGTAACCGTCAAGCAGAATGCGGCGGATTTCAGTCACGAGAAAGCACCAGGTCCTTCGGTTCGGGGAATCCACCCTCGGGCTTCGGGAACCAGACGTGAACCTGACCGGTTCCGACCGAGTTCTCGTACTCCGAGTACAAAACACCCTTGGCATCGAGTCGCTCTTCACCGAGCGCACCGGCCATGGCGAGATAGTGGAAGAAACCAGCCTCGGGCTTAAACTTCCGGAAGTTGTCGAAGTCGTCGAGGATGGCAGCGTGGTTGCCTTCCTTCATCCACTCGAGCACCTTCATGTCGTACTCGTACGCTTCGGGCGAGTAGATGTGCTTCGGGTCGGACGCTTCGTGCTTGCGAAGGTCGCGCAGCTTGTGGAACGTGTGCGACAGTGCACCCGATCCGACGATGAGAACCTTGCGGTCTGAGTCACGGATTGCTTCACCGAGCGCACGACCAGCGCGGATGAAGTCCTCCGGCGTCGCGGTCTGGCACACCGACAGCGAGATCCAACGCTTGTCATCGAGTCCACGGCCCAAGTAGTGCCACAGGTTGACGGTCGCATAGAAGATCGGCAGGTGCGGGTCTGCGATGGGGGTGATCCAGGTGCCGTTCTTTTCGTCGTATTTCGCGAGCGAGTTCGCCAGCTCGGGGTCACCCTTGATGGCGTAGGGGATCTGGGTCATGCCGCGGGGCAGCTCCTCGGAGGTGAACAGTCCGCTGCGCTCGGCTGCCGAGGTGACGACGAATTCAACGGTCGTCGCCCAGTGGCTGTCGAGGACGACTACGGTGTCGTAGTCGAGGGTCTCGAAGACGTCCTTGCGGAGCTTCTTCAGACCGGGTACGAGGCTGATCTCTTCACCGTTGTTGAGGTCCTTGCGAACCGCCTCGGGAAGCATGATGGTGGGGACGTGCGCCAAGATTGCCGCGCCGACAACTTCTCCCATGATTTATTCCTTCCATCCGTTCGGTGAAAACACCGTGTTCTTGACATCTGCGTAAAAGTCGAATGACCAGGTTCCGCCGTCGCGGCCGATGCCGGACTTTTTGGAACCACCGAAAGGCGCGCGCAGGTCGCGCACGAAGAAGCAGTTCACCCAAATCGTTCCGGCGACGAGTTCCTTGGTGATGCGCTCGGCGTGAGCGCGGTCACCAGACACGACGACCGCGGCGAGACCGAATTCGGTGCCGTTTGCCATCTCGAGTGCCTGTTCGTCGCTCGAGAACGTCTGCATGTTGAGGACGGGCCCGAAGATCTCGTGGGTGACGATTTCGTTGCCCGGGGTCGGGTTCATGACGAGCGTCGGGCGGAAGTACAGTCCACCGAGTTCCTCGTTCGGACCGCCACCCATGACTATGTTCTGCCCGCTTTCCTTGGCGCGGTCGACGAATCCCTTGACGCGGTCGAAGTGCACCTGGTGGATCTGCGGGCCGATGTCGGTGTCGGGTTCGCGCGGGTCGCCCTGCTTGATGAGGGCGGCTTTCTCACGGAACTTCTCGGCGAATTCGTCGACGACCGACTCGTGAACGAGGATGCGCGTTCCCGAGAGGCAGACCTGACCGGCGTTGTCGTACTGTTCGACGGCAAGCGTCGCGGCCAGTTCCAGGTCCGCGTCTTCAAAGACGAGCAGCGGACTCTTGCCGCCGAGTTCGAACGAGACGGGGGTGAGGTTGTCGGCCGCGGCGCGGGCGATGACCTTGGCCGTCGGGACGGAACCCGTGAACGAGATTCGGTTGACGTCGGGGTGAGCGGTCAGAGGACCGCCCGCTTCGGCCCCGTAACCGAAGACGACGTTGAACACGCCGTCGGGGATTCCGGCCTGCTTGGTGAGGTCGGCGAAGAAGCTCG
>JBDLPW010000115.1:0-41378 GCA_039800905.1 Actinomycetota bacterium
GCCTTGGTACCGTCAGCGTCGAACGTCAGGTACACACCCCATTCGTTCGTCTGAACACCGTTCGAACCGTAGAGGTAGTTGCCCTGCGCGTTGGAGATGTTGGAACCGTCGACTTCGACCGGACCGAGGATGTACTTGTACGCGCCGTCGTCGGCACAGACAACGAGTGGCTTCGCCGGGTCGGCGACGTTCGCACCAGCAGCATCGAGTTCGTCACAGGACGACTTGAGGTAGGTCTGGTAAAGGTCGGGGTCGACCCAGTTGACGTCAGAACCGTCGGTGGGTACGGCCGTCGGTTTCGGAATAGCCGTCGCGATTCCCGCGGGAGTTGTGGACGATCCGTCCTTGGCCGTTCCGCCAACCGCTTCCAGAGACGCAACCGCGTCGGTCAGGAGTACGGCACGGAATTCGAGTTTCGCCGACGAACGGATACGGTCCAGCGTTTCCTGATCGGGAGTACCCGGGATTGACACGACGATGTTGGTTCCACCCTGTGTTGACACCTCGGACTCGGATACACCGGCTGCGTCCACACGCTGTCGGATAATCGCAACCGCCTGAGCGAGCTGGTCCTCAGTGAGCTGCACACCCTTTTGAATCTGCGGGGCGAGGATGATTTCGGTACCGCCCTCAAGATCGAGGGCAAGCTTCGGAGTCCACGATTGCTTGTCCAAGATGACCCCCGAGCCGATGAGCGCGATGAGTGATGCTGTGATGACAAGAAGCCACGTCAGTGCACGAATGGCACGACGCGAAGTGCTCTGAGTGGACACGGTGAAGAACCTCTGTGATTACTTGGCGGACTTAGCTGCGGGCTTCTTTGCCGCAGGCTTCTTCGCGGCAGCGGCAGGTGCCTCGTCAACAGCCTTCTCGATTACGGACGCAACCGACTGACGGTGCATGCGCAACGAAGTTCCGGGAGTCGATTCAATGACAATTTCGTTCTTCTCGTCGTCGACCGACTTGATGGTGCCATAGATTCCAGCGGTCGTCATGATGGTTGCACCCTTGACGACCTTGCTGTTGAGTTCGTCACGCGACTGCTTCTGCTTGCGGTTGTTGCGGATCATGAAAACGACCATGAGGATGACGACCGCATACATCACGTAGGACAGGGTGTTGGAATCCATGGAGAAACCTTTCGGGTTGGGACAACCCTCCCATCATAGACCGCTGGGCCTTGCCTTCCCGAGCAATTCATACGCCGCCGGCGTCGCCGTTCGACCGCGCTGCGTGCGTGCGATGAGGCCAACCCTCACCAGATACGGCTCGACGACGGATTCGATCGTGTCTCGCTCTTCACCGACTGTTGACGCGAGTGTCGAAACACCGACCGGTCCCCCGCCGAAGGCATCGATGAGCGAGTTCAGAACCGCTCGATCGAGCCGATCGAGTCCGTGTTCATCGATATCAAAAAGGCGGAGCGCTTCGCGAACAGCGGCTTCTGTTCCTTCCGCTGCATGAACGACGAGGAAATCGCGCACGCGGCGCAGCAACCGATTCGCGATGCGAGGCGTGCCGCGGGAGCGACGGCTGAGTTCTGTGACTGCCGATGCATCGAGTTCGATGCCGAGCAGAGTCGCGCTGCGCACGATGATGCGAGCAATCTCGGTCGGTTCGTAGTACTCGAGGTGGGCGGTGAAGCCAAAGCGGTCGCGCAATGGTGCCGGCAGCATTCCCGATCGAGTCGTGGCGCCGACGAGAGTGAACGGTGCGATGTCGAGCGGGACGGTTGTCGCACCCGGCCCTTTGCCGACGACGATGTCGATACGGAAATCTTCCATCGCGAGGTACAGCATCTCTTCGACACTTCGGTGCAATCGGTGGATTTCATCGATAAACAAGGTGTCTCCGGGCTGCAACGCCGACAGAATCGCGGCTAAATCGCCGGTGTGCTTGATTCCGGGTCCACTGGTGAGACGTAATGGGCTTTGCGCATCGTGCGCGACGATCATTGCGAGCGTGGTCTTGCCGAGACCGGGTGGGCCAGCAAGCAGGATGTGATCGGGCGACCTGCTCTCCAAACGTGCTGCCGACAAGAGCACGGACAGTTGTTCGCGGACTTTTTCTTGACCAACGAACTCGTCCAGCGATTCAGGTCGAAGAGCGCCTTCGAAGACGACGTCCTCCGACGATTCCTCGTTCACCCGTTACCGCCGAGACTTGCGAGAGCGATGCGGATGCGATCCGCCAAATTCGCCGCCCCGTTTTCGCGGACAACCGTGCGGGCCGTTTCCGATGCCTGCGTCGCGTTCCAACCGAGACCAGTCAGCGCGTTGGTCAGGTCAACAACATCGGAACCGCCCGTTTGAGGCATCTTCCCCGTCAAACTAACGATGATGAGTGACGCCGTCTTTTGACCGATGCCGGGAACTGACTTGAACCGCGAATCATCGCCGCTGGTGACAGCTGAGTCAATCTCGTCCGTGGAGAGTGTGGACAAAACGGCAAGAGCCGTCTTTGGGCCGACCCCGGTTACGCCTCGCAACAAGTTGAAGAGATGTTTTGAGTCAGTGTCGCGGAAGCCGAACAGTAACCACTCGTCTTCACGCGGAATCATGACCGTGTGCAGCAACACGTCCTCGCCGTTTCGTACAGAATGAGCGACGCTGTGCGGCACGTGAATCTCGTAACCAATACCGAACGACTCGATGACGACGGTGGAAACGCCAACGTCGGTCACCGTCCCACGAACGGTTGCCAGCATGGTGAAAGCCTACGAGTGACCCTGGTCGAGAGCCGTTCGCCACGCGCGTTGCGCGGGAGTCTCGGTTTCGCTCACGACAGAACCCTTCCACGCGTGGCAAATCGCGAGAGCGAGTGCGTCAGCGGCATCCGCCGGTTTAGGCAGCTCTGTCAGACCCAGGATTGACGCAACCATTGTCGTGACCTGTTTCTTGTCCGCACGACCGTAACCGGTCACGGCGGCTTTGACTTCGCTCGGCGTGTGTAACGCGACAGCAATTCCGCGTTCCGCGGCGAGCAACAACGCGATGCCGGCAACCTGTGCCGTTCCCATGACACTGCGCACGTTGTGCTGTGCGAAAACACGTTCGATCGCTACGACATCGGGAGTGTGCTGGTCAAGAATTCGAGCTAACTCGTTACGAATGACGAGAAGGCGTGCTTCGAGCGGAAGCTCTGTTGCAGAACGCACGACTCCGACGTCAACGAACGAGACCGAACGCCCCTTACCCGACTCGATGACGCCGAACCCACATCGCGTGAGTCCCGGGTCGACACCGAGGACGCGCACGAGTTAGTCGTCCGCGTCGAGTTCGGCCTGCACGTCGGCCGGGATGGAGAAGTTTGCGAAAACGTTTTGGACATCGTCCGAGTCTTCCAGCGCATCGATGAGAGCAAACACCTTGCGGGCGGTCGCTGCGTCAATGTCGACCGTGAGGCTCGGAACGAACTCTGCGTCTGCACTGTCGTAGTCGAGTCCCGCTTCTTGGAGAGCGGTGCGTGCAGCGACGAGGTTGGTCGGCTCGGTAATCACTTCGAATCCACCGCCCTGGTCGATGACCTCTTCCGCTCCCGCGTCAAGAACGGCCATGAGGATGTCGTCCTCGGTGACGCCGTCCGTCTTCGTGATTGAAATGACGCCCTTGCGAGCGAAGTTATAAGCGACAGAACCAGGATCGGCCATAGTGCCGCCGTTTCGTGACATCGCCGTGCGGACCTCGGCCGCAGCGCGGTTTTTGTTGTCGGTCAAACACTCGATGAGGAGCGCGACTCCGTTGGGACCGTAACCTTCGTACATAATCGTCTGGTAGTCCACCGCGTCACCGGTGAGTCCAGCACCGCGCTTGACCGCGCGATCGATGTTGTCGTTGGGAACGGACGTTTTCTTCGCCTTGTAGATGGCGTCAGCGAGGGTCGGATTTCCGGAAACATCCGCGCCACCGGCACGTGCAGCGACCTCGATGTTCTTGATGAGCTTGGCGAACGACTTTGCACGCTTCGCGTCAATCGCGGCCTTCTTGTGTTTGGTTGTCGCCCATTTGGAGTGTCCGGACATGCTATTCCTCTACCTTCTGACCTAACGATGTTACCGAAGCGACGGTGCGACGACGGTGCGAACCCACCAGTCATGTACACGCGTCTCGTTGGAAACCTCGGGATGGAACGAGATCCCCACGAGATTCCCCTGACGGACACCGACGATTTCGCCGCTGGGAAGCGTTGCAATGACTTCGGCAGTCCCCGCGTCACGAACAATCGGCGCCCTGATGAACGAGGATGCAATTGGCGCACCGCCGATTACCGGCATATCGATCGTCGTCTCGAACGAGTCAACCTGGCTTCCGAACGCGTTGCGTTCGACGGTGACATCAAGACCGCCGAAGGTCTCCTGGTCGCCCAGACCACCGGTGATGTGATCGGCGAGCAGGATGAGCCCGGCACACGTTCCGAGAACCGGCATTCCGTTGCGAATTCGAGCAACGATTGCGTCGCGCAAGCCGAAAATGCGAGTCAGTTTGTCGATCACACTTGATTCGCCGCCAGGCAACACCAGCGCGTCAACCGCCTCCAGTTGTTCGGCAGTTCGAACCTGAACGGTGTCGACGCCGATCGTATTCAGCGTCAATTCGTGCTCACGCACATCGCCCTGGAGAGCGAGTACGCCAACGACCGGTTGCCTACCAGCCACGCTCAGCGAGTCGGTGCGGCGCGGGGAGGTCGTTCACGTTGATACCGACCATCGCCTCGCCGAGTCCGCGCGAAACCTCCGCGATGACCTTGGGGTCGTTGTACGCGGCGGTCGCCTTGACAATTGCCTTGGCGCGTTCAATCGGGTTACCCGACTTGAAGATTCCGGAACCAACGAAGACGCCATCAGCGCCGAGCTGCATCATCATCGCTGCATCGGCGGGAGTTGCGACACCACCGGCAACGAAGAGGACGACGGGAAGCTTGCCATTCTCCGAGACCCACTTGACGAGTTCGTAAGGTGCCTGCAATTCTTTCGCAGCAACGAACAGTTCGTCGGCGTTCTTGGCGGAGAGCGCCGCAATCTCAGACTTGATCGTGCGGATGTGCTTAGTCGCTTCGGACACGTCGCCGGTACCGGCTTCACCCTTCGAGCGGATCATCGCTGCGCCCTCTGTGATTCGACGGAGGGCCTCACCGAGGTTCGTTGCACCGCAGACGAACGGAACGGTGAAGTTCTGCTTGTCGATGTGGTTGACGTAGTCAGCAGGCGACAGAACCTCGGACTCGTCGATGTAATCGACTTCAAGAGCCTCGAGAACCTGGGCCTCAACGAAGTGACCGATACGAGCTTTCGCCATGACGGGGATCTTGACCTCGCGCTTGATCGCGTCAATGAGGTCGGGGTCGCTCATTCGAGCAACGCCACCCTGGGCGCGGATGTCGGCCGGAACGCGCTCGAGTGCCATCACGGCGACCGCTCCTGCGTCCTCAGCGATTCGTGCCTGTTCGGGTGTTACGACGTCCATGATCACGCCGCCCTTGAGCATGTCAGCGAGTCCGCTCTTGACTCGCAAAGTTCCGACGGTGTTTTCCGCCATATCTATCACTCCTTGTGCATCGCCCACGCAGGGCGTCCTTCAAGTTTAGGACTCGCTCGGCCAGTGCTGCGCCAACGAGTCGCGGACCTCGCCGAGAAGGCGTGGCATCGCTTTCGTCTGGGCGATGATCGGGAAGAAGTTCGCGTCATTCGGCCATCGGGGAACGATGTGCTGATGCAAGTGATCCGCGATGCCGGCTCCGGCGACTTCGCCCTGGTTCATGCCCAGATTGAAACCTACACATCCGAGCGCGTCTCGAAGAACTCGCATTGCGATTTGTGACATCTCACCGATCTCTGCAACCTCTTCCGGTGTCGCGAGGTCATACGTTCCGACGTGACGGTACGGACACACCATGATGTGGCCGGTGTTGTAAGGGAATAGGTTCATGATGACGAAAGCGTGCTCACCACGTGCGACGATGAGTCCTTCTTCGTCGGATCGCTCGGGAGCCAAGCAGAACGGGCAACCCTTCTCCCCCGTCTCTTTGTTCAAATACACGAGTCGGTGAGGCGTCCACAACCGTTCGAGACCATCGGGGTCGCCCGCGAAAGACGAACTCGGCTCGGCGTCACTCATCAGAGTTCCTGACTGCGGCGTTCAATGATGTCGGCAATACGCGCGATAGCGTCGGCAACCGGAATGCCGTTGACTTGTTCGCCGTCACGGAAACGGAAACTGACGGCGCCCTTGGCACGGTCTTCCTCACCGGCAATGAGGATGTAAGGCACCTTGGCCACCGTGTGGTTGCGAATCTTCTTCTGCATCCGGTCGTCCGATGCGTCAAGTTCCGCACGGATTCCAGCCGCCTTCATTTGTGCGACGACGTCAGCGAGATAGTCCGCATATTCCTCGGCGACCGGGACGGCAACGACCTGTGTCGGAGCGAGCCAAACGGGGAACGCTCCGGCGTAGTGCTCGAGCAAGACACCGAAGAATCGTTCGACCGAACCGAACAAAGCACGGTGAATCATGACGGGACGTTGACGCGAACCATCCGACGCCGTGTATTCGAGACCGAAACGTTCCGGAAGGTTGAAGTCGAGCTGGATGGTCGACATTTGCCAGGTGCGACCGATTGCGTCGCGCGCCTGTACCGAAATCTTGGGACCGTAGAACGCCGCTCCGCCCGGATCCGGAACCAGTGTCAGTCCTGAGTCCGTCGCGACCTTCTCGAGGGTCTTGGTCGCGGTGTCCCACAGCTCATCGGAACCGACGAACTTGTCCGAACCGTCTCGCGTCGACAGTTCGAGATAGAAATCGTTGAGACCGTAATCGCGAAGGAGCGACAAAACGAAGTCAAGAACCTTGGTGAGTTCCTCTTCCATCTTGTCCGGCGTGGTGAAGATGTGGGCATCGTCCTGGGTCATGCCGCGAACACGGGTAAGTCCGTGGACGACACCCGACTTCTCGTAACGGTAGACCGACCCAAACTCGAACAGTCGCATCGGAAGGTCACGATACGAACGACCCTGCGAACGGTAAATAAGGATGTGGAACGGGCAGTTCATCGGCTTGAGGTAATAATCAGTGCCCTGGCGGGTTACCTCTCCGGCCTCGTTGCGAACTTCGTCGAGGTGCATCGGCGGGAACATCCCGTCCCTGTACCAACCGAGGTGACCCGAAGCTTCGAACAGGTTCTGCTTCGTGATGTGCGGTGTGTAGACAAACTCATAGCCGCCCTCTTCGTGGCGCTTGCGCGAATAGTCCTCCATCGCGCGACGAACGATGCCGCCCTTGGGATGGAACACCGCGAGACCCGAGCCGATCTCGTCGGGGAACGAAAACAAGTCCAATTCCGCGCCGAGGCGGCGGTGATCACGCTTGGCTGCTTCTTCGAGTCGTTCGGTGTAGTCGCGCAGCTCCTGCTTGTTCGGCCACGCCGTTCCATAAATACGCTGCAGCGACGGGTTCTTCTCCGAACCGCGCCAATACGCAGCAGCGACGCGCATGAGCTTGTAGCCCTGGCCGATCATTCGCGTATTCGGCAGATGCGGGCCGCGACACAAGTCCGTCCAAACCTTCTCGCCTGTCTTGGGGTCGACATTGTCGTACATCGTCAACTCGGCGCCGCCGACCTCAACGCTCTCGTTGTCGTCACCGGTGTTGCCGCCCTTGAGACCAATGAGTTCGAGCTTGAACGGTTCGTGCGCGAGTTCTGCGCGAGCCTCGTCTTCCGAGACAACTCGGCGCATGAAGCGCTGTCCCTCTTGGACGATGCGGTTCATCTCTTTTTCGATGGCGCTGAGATCCTCGGGCGTGAAGGGTGTCTCGACTTTGAAGTCGTAGTAAAAACCGTCGGTAACGGGCGGACCGATTCCTAACTTGGCCTCAGGGTTGATCCGCTGGACGGCTTGTGCGGCGACGTGCGCAGCCGAGTGGCGAAGGATGTTGAGACCGTCCGTGCTCGACAATTCGACACCCTCGACGACGTCTCCGGCTTGTGCCTGGTGAGCGAGGTCGCGCAGTTCACCGTTGACACGCATAGCGACAATTGTTTTGTCACTGAAGAGCTCGAACCCGGTGTTCGGGGCTGCGAGCGTGATGCTCTCGGTCACGGTGGTCTCCTCTGGGTAACGCTCTTACGAGTTTACTGAACGGCACCGAGTGCAGAATTTCCTATGCATATCGGCGCGCCAGCGCTATCGTCGAAGCCAACGATTTCGACACGCGTTGGGTCCACATGCAAACCCGACGACAGATGCGGTGATGGAGTAGGGACATGAAATTCTGTCGTAAATGCGGCGATGTTCTGCAATCAGATTCGGGAGCCAACGGACTGTGTGATGCCTGTGCATCCGTTCACCAACCCACGGACGATGGAACTAACATTGCGGTTTACGGTTGCCTTGCACTGCTCGGGTTTTTGCTCATCGCAGTGATGTATCTCAATCATGCGATGACCTGCTTGTCCGGAGGCGGAAGTAGCTGCTGAGGATCGTCTTCGCGACGAAAATCTTTTGGTGGGCGTGACAACACAGTGTGTTGTCACGGGATAGACATCGGAACTTTGAACAGTTCGGATTCGAGAGTTTTGGTGGGCGATACTGGGATCGAACCAGCGTCTGAACCCTGTGGGTTCAGACGAAGTCACGTATTCGACAGATTGTGTGGTGGGCGATACTGGGATCGAACCAGTGACCTCTTCCGTGTCAGGGAAGCGCGCTACCGCTGCGCCAATCGCCCAAGGCTGTATGAAGTTGTTGCGAGGTGGCGACGGGATTTGAACCCGTGTGGACGGCTTTGCAGGCCGCTGCCTCGCCTCTCGGCCACGCCACCGTGTGGAACTTGGCCCTGAGGCTTTTCCGAGCGGATGACGAGACTCGAACTCGCGACCCTCACCTTGGCAAGGTGATGCGCTACCAACTGCGCTACATCCGCGTGCCCCTTGCGGGACATCCTCGACTCTATACGAGAACAGGCAAGATTTCCAAAACGACACTGCGGTGAGTGATGCCGAAAGGCGTGGTGGGTGATGCCAATGATTTTGTGGGTGATGCCGGACTCGAACCGACGACCTCTTCCGTGTGAAGGAAGCGCGCTACCAACTGCGCCAAACACCCCTATCAACATTCTGGCATAGCGGTGCACGACGCTCCGCCCTCGGCAGCCCACTGGGCTCCCGCGCAAGTCCTGCATCACCCACCGAAACGGCATCACCCGCATCTAGTCTTCGTCGAGCGCGTATCCCAGCTCGCCGTGAACGACGGTATCGATTCCCGCCAACTCGGCTTCGGTCGACGCGCGGAAGCCCATTGTGCGTTCGATGACAGATCCGATGAGGAGTGCCGCAAGGAACGAGAACAACATCACTGCGACGACGGCGATGAGCTGCACGACTAACTGTCCGATGTTCCCGCTGAAGAAGAAACCGGTTTCGGTGGCAAAGAATCCAAGGAACAACATTCCGACGATTCCACCGACGAGGTGGATTCCGACAACGTCGAGCGAGTCGTCGAAACCGAGTGCGAATTTGAGTTCGATGGCGTATGCACACGCGACTCCGGCGATCAAGCCGAGCAAGATTGCGAGTGACGGCGTGAGGTTCGCGCACGAGGGAGTTATCGCAACGAGGCCTGCGACGGCTCCCGATGCTGCACCGACTGACGTCGCCTTACCGTCCTTTACGCGCTCGACCATCATCCACCCGAGCGATGCGGCTGCTCCCGCAACAAACGTGTTCATCGAGATGAGCCCGACCTTGGCCATGTCGGTGAAGGCTTCTCCCCCGGCGTTGAATCCGAACCATCCGAAGAAGAGGATTCCGAACCCGATGAGAGTCAAAGGGACGTTATGCGGCTGGTGGATTCCACGACCGAAATTGACGCGCTTCCCCAGCACGAGTGCAAGCGCGAGAGCGGCCGAGCCTGAGGTGATTTCGACCGCGAGTCCGCCGGCATAGTCAATGACGGGCGGCAGGCCCATATTGTCGCCGAGCGCTGCAATCCATCCTCCACCCCACACCCACGCGGAGATCGGGAAGTATGCGACGACCGCGAACACGCCAGCGAACAGCATCCACGCACCGAACTTGGCACGGTCGGCGACGGCACCGGAGATCAGAGCAACTGTGATGATGGCGAATGAAGCCGCGAAAAGCGACGCGAGCATCGACTCATTCGTGTCGTTGACGGCGAGAAAATCGCTGAACGGGTTGCCGGAGAAGTCTTCTGGGGACGCAACGACAGACATCGAACGCCCCACAAGCACCCAGAGGACGCCGACCAATGCCATCGTTCCGACGGACATCATCATCATCGAAATGACGCTCTTCGCCTTGACGAGTCCGCCGTAGAAGAACGCCAGTCCAGGCGTCATGAACAGAACCATTGCGGTGGCGACGATTGCCCAGGTGAGTTGACCGGAATCCATGACGTTCCCTTCGGGTGGAAAAGGTGAATGCGTCAATTCTGGAAATGGCTCGTTACGTAATGGGTGCGCGAATGTTTCCGGAATGTTAAATATGCGCGGAGGGCGCCCACCCGAGCGCCCTCCGCTGTGTGGGCTATTCCGTGATGGCGTAGCCCAACTCTCCGTGAACCACTGTGTCGATTCCGGCGATTTCCGCTTCGGTCGAGGCACGGAAACCAACCGTTTTCTCGATCAGGATTCCGAGAATCCATGATGCGATGAACGAGTACACAAGTACCCCTACAGCTGCGACGGTCTGCACAATGAGCTGCCCCGCGTCTCCGCTGAAGAGAAGGCCGGTGTCCGTCGCGAAGAATCCGAGGAAGAGTGTTCCGGTGATTCCACCGACGAGGTGAATCCCGACGACATCGAGCGAGTCATCAAAACCAAGCGCAAACTTGAGGTTGATGGCGAGAGCGCACAGTACGCCAACGAGCACACCAAGAACAATCGACCAACCGGGCGTCAGGTTTGCGCACGCAGGCGTGATAGCAACCAAACCAGCCACGGCGCCTGACCCAGCACCAACCGAAGTCGCCTTGCCATCGCGGAACTTTTCGACGACCATCCAGCCGAGGATTGCTGCCGAGGTTGCAACGAACGTGTTGATCACAATCAATCCAACTTGGCTCATGTCACCGAACGCTTGTGCGCCGGCGTTGAAACCGAACCAACCGAACCACAGGATTGCGACGCCGATTAGCGTGAGCGGGACGTTGTGCGGCTGGTGAATGCCCTTGCCAAAAGCGACTCGTTTGCCGAGGATGAGAGCCAGAGCCAACGCTGCCGCACCGGCATTGATGTGGACGGCGGTACCACCGGCATAGTCAATGACCGCGGGCATCCCCCACGACTCTCCGAGATTCATGATCCAACCGCCACCCCACACCCACGCAGCTACGGGGAAATAGACAAGTACGGAAAAGAGTCCAACGAAAATCATCCACGAGCCGAACTTGGCTCGGTCGGCGATCGCGCCGGAGACGAGCGCGATGGTGATGATCGCGAAAGTGCCTCCATACGTCGCGTACAACAGCGTGTTGTCGTCGGCGTTACCGAGAGCAAAGTCAGAGAACGGGTTGCCGGCGAAATCGGACGGGTTCGCAACTGCGGACATGTTGTACCCAATGAGTACCCACAAGACACCTGCCAATCCCATTGATCCGAATGAGAGCATCATCATTGAGATGACACTTTTCGCCTTGACGAGTCCGCCGTAGAAGAATGCGACCCCGGGCGTCATGAAGAGCACGAGAGCCGTGGCGCCAATTGCCCACGACATGTTTCCAACGTCCATGTGTTCCCTTTCCGTAGTGAGTGGCGCGTGCGCCTGACTCTCAGAATGGAACGGGAACGTTTCCGAACTGGTAACGAGATGTTGCCGCCGTGTTACCAATACGGCGATTGCGTTAACGGGAGATTGCGCGGTGCGTGAGCGCGACCAATCGAGATTGCGCACGCAGGTACTTCTTACGGAAGCCTCCGTTCAACATCTCGTCGGGAAACACGTCATCGACGGGTGTTCCGTTCGCACGAATCGGAATGTCAGCGTCATATAACCGGTCAACAAGAGCGACAAAGCGGAGTGCGTCATTTTGGTCATCGAACGGAACGACGTCCCACCACACCACGACGTCGACTCCCTCGATAAGGATGGCGTACTTCGACGGGTGCTCACGTGAGAGCACGACCTCGAGATCACCGAAAGAGTCGGCGGCAACAACAAGACCGTCCATCGCCTCAATCTCGTCGAGTTCGGATTCGGTTGCCACATCGGCACGGCCCTCGTTTTCGCGATGACGATAATCGACCCCGTCAATTCGAAACGTGCGGAACCGGTCGGACAGTGCGTGAATTTCGCGAACAAAATCCGCCGCAGCAAATCGACCTTCACCGAGAGCGTTCGGCGGCGTGTTCGATGTCGCCATCACGCGTGTTCCCGATTCCATCAGTTCGCCCAGTAAGCGAGTCATCAGCATCGTGTCGCCGGGATCGTCCAATTCAAACTCATCGATTGCGATGAAAGATGCGCCCCTCAAGGCTTGGACTGCGTTGGCGTAACCCAGTGCACCGACGAGAGCCGTGTACTCGATGAACGTGCCGAAATACTTGCGACCAGTCGCTACGTGCCAGGCGGCTGCGAGTAAGTGCGTCTTACCAACGCCGAATCCGCCGTCAAGGTAGAGGCCGCCCAGCACGGGTTCCGACTTCGCGAAGAGGCCACCCTTGGGCTTTTCAAAGAAGCGGCGCGCCGCCTCACGCGCTTCCGACTGGGACGCGTACTCGGAATCGGGAATGTAGGTCTCAAATCGCGCATCGGCGAACTGTGGCGGCGGAACGAGGTGAGCCAACATCTGTGCGGTGGTGACCGATGGGCGGCGATCCGCGAGATGAACGAGCGACACGATGCAGTTGACCTTCCTCAGTTGTTCACAGCCTACCCACGACAATAGGAGCATGCTCGTGCACACCGACTTTCCCTACGGGATTGCGTTCGACACGCTCAATCGTGAGGCGGCGAAGTTGTGGTGGGACACCCTCGGCGACGAATGGGTACGCGTCAATGTCATTACAGACGCACTGGGCCACACAATCGGGGCATCCGGCACGAGTGAGGACCTGACGGGTGGGGCGGATCGCGCCTTACTGCTCGCACTGCGGGACATCGCCGATGTCGTCGTCCTCGGTGGAGCGACCGTTCGCGCGGAGCCGTTGTCCGTCCCGCGCGACAAACCGTTGATTGTCGTTTCGCGAAGTGCCGAGATTCCCGCAAGCGTCATTGACCGGGCTAGCGGCGGCGTCACGATTCTTCATCACAAGAGCGCGACTCCCCCGAGCGGTGCCAACGGAATTGTCTTGCCCCGCTTCACCGGCTCCGCCATTCTTAAAGCCATTCGCGAGCTTGGGCATCGCAAGATCGTCGTCGAGGGTGGTTTGACCGTCATCAATCAATTGCTTGCGTCGAAGGCTGTGACCGAATGGTGCCAGACCGTTTCGTCGACGCCCGGAGAGCAAGTCGCCGACGTCGTTGTCCCGACCGTCACCGGGGACCTGACCCTCATGGCTCACGACGATTCTGGTTTCCGCTACACGCGTCGACTCGTTGACGGCGCGCCTGCTCGTCGTACAGCGAAGCGTTCATAGGCTTTGAGCGTGAACAGCTCATCGGGATTCTTCGAATCGCTTGTCGAGTCGGCCCGGTCGGCGGCGCTACCCCAAGAAGTGGCCGTTCACGAAATCGATGCACCGCAGGGATTGGCCCCGAACGCCATTGCTTTCTCGGCCGACGTCGTCGCCGGAACCGGACATCTCGATCGCGGAACTGGACGCCTCATAATCCTCGATGACCCCGATGAACCTGCAGCGTGGGGAGGTCGCTCGCGCGCCATTGTCTTCGCGCAATCGCCACTAGAGGTCGATCTCGGTAGTGATGAACTGTACTCCGCAGCTACGTGGGAAACACTCCTGGACGAGTTGAAGGAGGGTGGTGCCAAGTTTGACCACCCCGCTGGGACGGTGACGCGCGTTATTTCCACGGGATTTGGTGACCTCGCTCCACAAGGCCGCGGAACACAGGTTGAGGTTCGCGCGTCGTGGTCTCCCGTGACATGGGACGCTCGGCCGCATGTTGAGGCGTGGGCTCGATTCGTCTGCCGTCTCGCCGGCTTCCCGCCGCAGCCGGAGGGCGTCACCAACATTCAGGCTCGATGAGCGAAGACGTTGTCGAACTTCCGCCGGCAACGTTGGCGGCTATACCCTTTGTGGTCGAGACGAACACGCAACTTCAATCCGCTATTGACTCGCTCTCCGCTGGTACCGGTCCATTTGGTGTCGATGCCGAGCGCGCGAGTGGCTTCCGCTATTCCAGTCGGGCATATCTGATCCAGATCAGTAGACGCGGTGGCGGGACTCACCTCATCGACCCCATCGCCTGCAACGACCTGTCCGACCTCGGTGCGTTGTTACGGACTGACGAATGGATATTGCACGCCGCCACCCAGGACCTCGCTTGTCTTGCCGAAGTCGGACTGACCCCAACCTCACTGTTTGACACCGAACTGGGCAGTCGACTAGCCGGTTTGCCCCGCGTTGGACTCGCGACGGTTGTTGCCGAACTTCTAGGTCTCCACCTCGCCAAGGAACATTCCGCGGCGGATTGGTCGACCCGACCGTTGCCGCAGGAGTGGCTTGTGTACGCAGCGCTCGACGTTGAGCTACTCCCCGACTTGCGTGACGCGCTCGACGAACGACTCGTCGCGCTGGGCAAGGATCAGATTGCACGACAGGAATTCGACAACCTTGTGACGTGGAAGCCGGCGCCTGCGCGACAGGATCCGTGGCGTCGATTGTCGCAAATCCAGACACTCACGACTCCGCGCCAGCTCGCAATTGCTCGCGAATTGTGGATCGAGCGAGACGCCATCGCACAGGAGCTCGACATGGGTCCCGGTCGCATTATTCCCGACGGTTCAATCGTCGCGGCGGCTAAAGTGTCCCCGACATCAAAGGGTCAACTTGCAGGGCTGTCGACCTTCACCGGACGCCTTTCGCGCAAACAGCTCGAACGGTGGTGGTCTGCCATTGAACGAGGACATGCTTCAGACGATCTTCCTCCGATGCGAGCGAAGAGCGGTGGCCTCAGTGCACCGCGAAACTGGAAAGAGCGTCATCCGGACGCATATGCACGTTTTGTGGCGTCACGCGGCGCCGTTCTTGACGTTGCCGAACAAGTCGGGGTCCCCGTCGAAAACCTGCTGACTCCCGATACTCTTCGACGCCTGTGCTGGGAACCGCCCACCGATACCTCCGCCGTTGGGATTGCAGGGGCGCTGCACAACGCGGGAGCACGCAAGTGGCAGATTGACGCAACGAGCGAGCGAATTGCCGACAGTTTTATCCGTGCCGCCGATCATCCCGAAGAATTCCTGTCTGCGTCGACCTCGGCGGGCAACGAGTCCGAATAAGAGTGGCACGATGGAAAGTGCAAGGAGGCACCAATGAGTCATTCGGTCTATTTCATTGATGGAGCACGCAGTCCGTTTGGACGGGCAGGCGAAAAGGGTGTCTATCGCGACACCCGAGCTGACGATTTGGCCGCGATGGTTCTTAAGGGTCTACTTGCTCGCAATCCCACCGTCCCGCTCGGCGCAATCGATGACGTCGCGATAGCGGCGACGACGCACGAAGGCGATCAGGGCCTCACGTTAGGCCGCACCGTCGGACTTCTCGCGGGACTACCGGAGTCAGTTCCCGGCTTCGCGATTGACCGCATGTGTGCTGGTGGCATGACATCCATGACAACGCTTGGCGCAGGGATTGGCTTCGGTCAGATTGGGCTCGCCATCGCTGGTGGCGTCGAACACATGGGTCACCATCCGATGGAGTTCGACAAGAAGGCGAACCCCGCCCTCTTCGACATGGGTGTCTTCACCGACGATTCGTTGTTCATGGGTCGCACAGCTGAAAACCTGCACGACAAATTCCCCGCCATCACGAAAGATCGCACCGACGCATTCGCTCTGCAGAGTCAGCAACGCGCGTGGGCGGCCTTCGAAGCGCAGTTACCGCAACGTGACCTCATCAGTGTTGATACGCCCCACGGAGTTCTGGATCGTGACGAGCAGCTACGCCCGGGCACAACACTTGAAGGGCTGGCCAGTCTCAACCCGCCGTTCCGCGCAGATGGCAAGGTCACTGCGGGTAACGCGTCACCATTGACGGACGGTGCAACGATGAGCCTGCTCGCCGGTGAGACAGCGGTTGCGAAGTACGGACTTACGCCTGCGATGCGCATGGTGTCGTACGCCTTCGCAGGGGTGTCGCCCGACGAAATGGGTCTCGGTCCAATCCCGTCCACCGAAAAAGCGCTGCGAATCGCCGGTTTGACTATCGATGACATCGGACTGTTCGAACTCAATGAGGCGTTTGCGGTCCAGGTCCTCGGTTTCGCCGACCACTTTGGCGTCGATTCCACCGCCGACAACTTCAACCCGTGGGGCGGTGCAATCGCAATGGGGCACCCGCTCGCGGCGTCAGGTGTTCGATTGGCGATTCAACTCGCTCGCCACTTCGAGGTGAACACGGACGTGAAGTACGGCCTCACAACGATGTGCGTCGGTCTCGGACAGGGTGGAACCGTGATCTGGGAAAACCCCCACTTCCGCGGATGAATGACCTGAAGGAAGCGGTGGTGACGACGGTCGCCATCACTCACGAAACAACGACGGGCGGCGCATCCGTCGCAGTGCTCACACTCATCGCCGAAGATCCGAACCGCCCCGCCGTTCTCGGACCTCACGGACTTCGAAACCTCGATGACGCAATCAACAACGTTGTACCTCTCATTTCATCGGGAACCGTTTCGGCAATCATTGTTCGAGGGAATGGCAAAGCGTTTTGCGCGGGCGCCGATCTCGACATGATGGCGTCAATCACCGATCGGGCGAACTCTCTGGCGCTCGCGCAGCAGGGACATGCGGTTCTCGGCCGACTGAGCGAACTCGGCGTTCCGGTCGTTGCCGAAATGAACGGAGTCGCACTCGGTGGTGGCCTTGAGCTCGCCTTGCACTGTACGCATCGCGTCGTCGGCCGGTCTGTGACGGCGATCGGATTGCCCGAAATAAGTTTGGGTCTCATCCCCGGCTGGGGTGGCGCGACGCTTCTCCCCCGTTTAATCGGCTTCGAGCGAGCAGTGGCCGTCTTGCTCGACAATCCAATCAAAAGCAACGCACTGCTCAACGCCTCGACTGCTCACAGCCTCGGGGTTGTGGACCTCGTCGTGGATGACGAACATTTGCACGAAGACGTTCTTCGATTCATCGATGACGGATGCCCTGTCGACCGTCACGCACCGTCGACAACGCGAGAACAATTGGACGCTCTGCGCGGGAAAGTCACGGGATACTCGACCCGACCAGGCAACCCCCACTTTGCGATGTCGCGTTTGCTTGATGTCCTTGCGACCGAGGGTGGCATCTCGGACGGATTCCGTGCGGAGGACGAAGCGCTCGCCGACACCATCGTGACCTCCGAGTTCCGAAATCGTGTCTATTCGTTCCACCTCACAACGAGCCGGGCTCGCAAACCGGCGGGAGTTCCCTCAGTTGAACCGCGGGAAATCTCGTCGATTGGTGTTATCGGCGCAGGCCTGATGGCGTCACAGTTTGCCGCGCTATTCGCTGAGCGTCTTCGAATTCCCGTGCTGTTGACCGATGTCTCGCAGGAACGGCTCGACGCCGCTGTTGCACGAATTGGCGATGCGCTGCAAGCGCGCGTTGACAAAGGGTCACTGTCGGCAGCTTCCCGCGAAGAGATTCTCGGTCTCATCTCTACAACTCTCAATAAGGCCGATTTCTCGTCATGCGATTTCGTCATGGAGGCAGTTTTCGAGGACATGGCGGTGAAAGTCGATGTCTTACGGTCTGTCGAAGAATACGTCAGTGCCGACTGCATTCTCGCGACAAACACCTCGTCACTCTCGGTCACAACGATGGCTGAATCTCTTCACAGACCTGAGAGGCTCATTGGCTTCCACTTCTTCAATCCCGTCGCCGTCATGCCACTCATTGAGGTTGTGGCGACAACACATACAACTGACGAAGCGCTCGCGACCGCGATTCGATGTGCAGGAAACCTCCGCAAGACAGCGGTTATCACGAAGGATCTTGCCGGGTTCGTTGTCAACCGACTTCTATCCGTCTTCCTCAGCGAGGCGTTGGATGCCGTGGATCGAGGGACTTCGACGAATGCTGTCACCAGTGCATTGGCGCCGATGCGCCTTCCGATGGATCCGTTCGCCCTCATTGACCTCATCGGTCGGCCCGTGACACTCCACATGATTGAGTCACTCAACCGATTCTGTCCGGATCGTGTTCAGGTTTCACCAACGTTGTCGCGCCTGACGGAACACCCTGTGTCGTCGTCGCTCGCCGCCGACATCGGCTCGGCGGGAGACCCGGACGGAGATGGCGTCCACTCCTCGACCTGCGAGGCTCTCGCACGGGAGATTGGCATCATGCTCGACGAGGGCGTGGTCGCTGATGTGAAGGACATCGACCTCTGTCTCATTACGGGCGCCAATTGGCCCGTCGCTCACGGCGGAATTAGCCGATATTTAGACGAGGTCGGAGCCAGCGAACGCGTGAACGGCCGCCGGTTTCACCGCTAGTTAGGGTTTAGCCTTCGGAATTTGTTGCCCTCGGACTTGCTGAACGATTTTTGTCGCGATTGCGTCAGCGGTGAGTCCGACTCGCGCGAGGATGTTGTCGCGTGAATCGTGCTCGAGGAATTCATCGGGTAATCCGAGTTCGTCAACGCCGGTGTCGACACCGGCGGCGCGCAAATCTTGGCGGATTCGAGTTCCGACTCCCCCAACACGAATTCCGTCTTCGAGTGAGACCACGAGGCGGTGGTCGCGCGCGAATTCAACGATGGATGGCGCCACGGGAATCACCCAGCGCGGGTCGATGACGGTGCAACCGACGCCGGCCTTTGTCAGTCGCTCCGCAACATCCAACGCGAGTGTCGCGAATGCTCCAACTGCAACAAGCAGTACGTCTGCTGAACCAGACCGGAACAACACGTCCGTGCCGTCTGCGAGTCGTTGCTGTGCGGGAACCGACCCCGCGATGTTGCCCTTAGGGAACCTCAGGACGGTCGGCGCGTCGACCACGGCCACGGCCTCACGAAGTTCTTCGCGCAGAGTGACGTCGTCGCGTGGTGCGGCGATCCGTATTCCGGGAACGATGTTGAGCATCGCCAGATCCCATTGACCGTGGTGAGATGCCCCGTCGGGACCCGTGACGCCTGCACGGTCAAGCACAAACGTCACTCCGGCCTTATGCAGTGCGACATCCATGAGCACCTGGTCGAACGCGCGACCCATGAATGTCGCATACACGGCAACCACGGGGTGCAATCCGCCAAAGGCCAGACCGGCGGCGGAGGTGGTGGCGTGTTGTTCGGCGATTCCGACGTCGACAACTCTGCCCGGATACTTGTCGGCGAACGCGGCCAATCCCGTCGGTCGTAACATAGCCGCAGTGATACCGACGACAGCGGGGTTCTCGTCCGCGATGGCGACTAGCTCGTCTGAGAACACGCTCGTCCACGACGTTCCCGAGCCTTTGGTCTCTTCACCGGTCACAGGGTCGAAGGAACCAATGGCATGGAATTGGTCGTCCGTGTTCGCTCGAGCGGGCTCGTAACCACGTCCCTTCTCGGTAATCGCGTGAACGATGACCGGCGTTCCGTAATCCTTCGCCTGTTCGAGTGCACGCTCGACGTCCGCGAGATTGTGGCCATCGATCGGGCCGATGTACTTGATGTCGAGGTTGGAGTAGAGCGAATCGTTGTTCGCAAATCGCGCGAGGAAGCCGCGGACTCCACCACGGACGCCGCGATAGAACGCTCGTGCCGGTCCACCGAGTCGCTTGAAAATCGCCCACGAGAGATTGTGGAGGCGGCGATAGGTCGGTCGCGTTCGCACAGTCGACAAGAACCTCGCGACTCCACCGATTGTCGGCGCGTACGATCTACCGTTGTCGTTTACAACGATGACGAGCTTGCGCGAGTTGTCATGCGAAATGTTGTTGAGCGCTTCCCACGTCATTCCGCCGGTCAGCGCGCCATCTCCAACAACGACGACGACATGGCGATCATCCTGACCAGTCATCTCGAAGGCCTTAGAAATTCCGTCCGCCCACGACAGTGAACTCGAAGCGTGGCTGCTTTCAACGACGTCGTGCACCGATTCAGAACGTTGCGGGTAGCCCGCCAGTCCGTCGGCTGTGCGTAAACCAGAGAAGTCCTGTCTACCCGTCAACAATTTGTGAACATATGACTGGTGTCCCGTGTCGAAGATGACGGGATCGGTCGGACTGTCAAAGACGCGATGGATACCCAGCGTGAGTTCGACAACACCAAGGTTCGGTCCGAGATGTCCACCGGTTGCCGCGACATTGGTGACGAGGAAATCGCGAATTTCCGTCGCCAGCGCGCCACATTCGGTGAGGGAAAGGCCTTTGAGGTCTTTCGGGCTCCGAATGGACGACAGCAACATGATTTACAGAAGCGAGCGAAGAACGTACTGCAGGATTCCACCGTTGCGGTAGTAATCCGCTTCACCCGGGGTATCGATGCGAACGACAGCGTCGAACTCGATCGTTGCCTTGCCCGCGGCCGAGTGAACCGTCGGCTTAGCGACGACGCGCACGGTGCGCGGCGTGGTTCCGTTGTTGAGTTCTTCGATTCCCGTGAACGAGAACTCTTCGGTTCCGTCAAGACCGAGCGAATCGGCGTTCTGACCGACCGGGAACTGCAAGGGGATTACGCCCATACCGATCAGGTTGGATCGGTGAATGCGCTCGAAGGATTCTGCGATGACCGCCGAGACTCCGAGAAGTCGGGTTCCCTTGGCGGCCCAGTCACGACTCGAACCAGAACCGTATTCCTTGCCCGCAAGGATTACGAGCGGGGTGCCAGCGTTCTGATAGTTAACTGACGCGTCGTAAATGAACGACTGCGCGCCGTCGGCGGTCGTGAAGTCACGGGTGTAACCGCCCTCGACGCCGTCCAGCAGCTGGTTCTTGAGTCGAATGTTGGCAAACGTTCCGCGAATCATGACCTCATGGTTTCCACGGCGTGAACCGTACGAGTTGAAATCGTCGCGCGAAACACCATTCGCCTGCAAGTACTGACCCGCGGGTGAGTCCGCCTTGATTGAACCGGCCGGCGAGATGTGATCGGTGGTGACCGAGTCGCCGAGCTTTGCGAGGACGCGCGCACCGGCGATGTCAGACACTGCCGACGGAGTCTTCGCCATGCCCTCGAAGTACGGAGGCTTGCGGACGTACGTCGACTTCGAGTCCCACTCGAACACGTTGCCGGTCGGCGTCGGGATTGAACGCCAGCGCTCGTCGCCGTCGAACACCGAGCCGTACTGCCGAACGAACATGTCTGTGTCGATGGACGAGTCGATGGTCTTCTGAACCTCGGCGGCGGAGGGCCAGATGTCCGCGAGGTAGACGGGCTTACCATCCTGATCCTCACCGAGTGCATCGTTCTCGAAATCGAAGTTCATCGTGCCTGCGAGAGCGTAAGCGATGACGAGCGGCGGTGACGCCAGGTAGTTCATCTTGACGTCGGGGTTGATGCGGCCTTCGAAATTGCGGTTACCAGACAGGACAGCGGTGACAGCGAGATCGTTGTCTTGGACTGCCTTCGAGATCTCTTCGGGAAGCGGGCCCGAGTTACCGATGCAGGTGGTGCAGCCATAACCAACGAGGTAAAAACCGAGCGCCTCGAGATCGTCGGTGAGTCCCGCCTTGGCGTAGTAGTCCGTGACCACCTTGGAGCCGGGTGCGAGCGTGGTCTTGACCCACGGCTTTGCCGTCAGTCCCTTTGCCACCGCGTTGCGGGCGAGCAGACCCGCCGCCAACATGACGGAGGGGTTAGAAGTGTTGGTGCAGGACGTAATCGCGGCGATTGCGACGTGACCGTTGTCGACGTCGAACGTCTCGCCTTCGTAGGAGACGGTTGCGGACTTTCCCGCACCGTAGTTCGTCAGGTCTGTTCCGAACTGGCTCTTAGCCTTCGACAGCTCGATGCGGTCCTGCGGACGCTTCGGGCCGGCGATCGACGGAACGACAGTCGACAGGTCGAGCTCGAGGTATTCCGAGAACACGGGCTCTACGTCGGGGTTGTGCCAGAGGCCCTGTGCCTTGGCATACGTCTCGACGAGCGCGACCGTTTCGGCCGGACGACCCGTGAGTCGGAGGTAGTCGACCGTAACGTCGTCAACGGGGAACATTGCCGCGGTCGAACCGAATTCGGGGCTCATGTTTCCGATGGTCGCGCGGTTGGCGAGGGGAACCTGCCCAACACCAGCGCCGTAGAACTCGACGAACTTTCCGACGACGCCGTGCGTGCGCAGCATTTCGGTGATGGTTAGCACAACGTCGGTTGCGGTGACCGCCGACGGGATGACACCCGTCAGCTTGAAGCCGACGACCTTGGGGATCAGCATCGAAACGGGCTGGCCGAGCATTGCCGCCTCGGCCTCGATACCTCCGACACCCCAACCGAGAACCCCGAGACCGTTGACCATGGTGGTGTGAGAGTCGGTGCCGACACAGGTGTCGGGGAAAGCGATAGTCTCGCCGTTCACGTCGCGCGTGTACACGACCTTCGCGAGGTTCTCCATGTTGACCTGGTGCACGATTCCAGTTCCCGGCGGCACGACCTTGAAGTTGTCGAACGCGGTCTGTCCCCAACGAAGGAACTGGTAGCGCTCCCCGTTGCGCTCGTATTCAATCTCGACGTTGCGTTCGAACGCATCTTCGCGACCGAACAGGTCGGCGATGACCGAGTGGTCGATGACCAGTTCAGCGGGAGCAAGCGGGTTGATCTTCTCGGGGTCTCCGCCGAGTTCTGCGACGGCTTCACGCATGGTGGCGAGGTCGACGATGCACGGTACGCCGGTGAAGTCCTGCATGACGACGCGTGCGGGTGTGAACTGAATTTCGGTGTCGGGTTCAGCGGTCGGAACCCACGAGCCGAGAGCGCGAATCTGGTCGGCGGTGATGTTCGCGCCGTCCTCGGTGCGCAGCAGGTTCTCGAGCAGAACCTTGAGGCTGAACGGGAGCTTCTCGTGCCCTTCCACCGAATCGAGACGGAAGATCGTGTACTCACGACCGGCTACGGACAACGTGCTCTTCGCACCGAACGAGTTGATGCTCACCAATCACTCCTCTGCATCGACAGGACGCTTCTCATCCTATCCCCGCGGGCACAGGGCTATTGCGAGCGAACGTGAGACGAGCGAAGCAACAACCAGGTGATCCACAGCATCGACGCGTACATCGGAAGCCCCATGATGAGTTTCGTGCCTGCGAGTATGGCCGTCTGGTTGGCGAGATATAGCGGTACCTGAATCGACAAACGGAATGCGAAGAATGCCGCCCACAGCGCGGATGCAATCATCGATGCGCGACGCGGTGCTTTCTCACCCAGCCAGTCCGTTTGCGGGGCAAGCATGCGAGCGAGGACCCCGACGAGCGGTTTCCGAAGGGCAAGCGACACGAGGAATACAACCAGCGAAATCGCGTTAATAATGAAGCCACCAACGAAATTGTCCGCGGCGCGACCAGTCCACAGAGCAAGTCCGGCGGACAATGCGATGCCGACACCGCCGGAAATCGCGGGCAACAACGGCAAACGCTGAATCAGTCGAACGAGCAAAACGATGACCGCAACCCCGACAGGCGCGACCACCGATGGAACGAGTTGACCCGTCACCGTGAACACAATCAGGAAGACGAAGCCCGGGGTCAACGACTCGATGATTCCGCGCACTCCCCCGATGGCGCCGAACAGCGCATCAACCGTGGGACGTTCCCCGGGAGTTACTGCCCCGAGTCCGCGGGTCGGATCGGTCATGCGGGAACGCCGGGCTGCGGCGGGACACGCAGCGGCAGAAGTTCGCGAGGTGGCAATGCTTCCTGGCCACGATTGACAACGATGGAACGGTAAACCTCTTCAATGGCGAGTGCGTTGTCCGGTTCGTCGGCACCCTTGCCGGAAATCACACCGCGCAAGAACCACTTGGGGCCGTCGACGCCGATGAAGCGCACGGGCCGGCGCGTTCCGTCAGCAGTGGGAAGAGTCGCGCGCACTTCAAGACCGAATGGTCCCTCGACCTGCTCGACGGATCCGCCTTGCTTCGAGACCTGCGCAACAACCTGTTCTCGAATTTCATGCCACAAGCCCTCGTTGCGCGGCGCTGCAAAAGCCTGGACTTGGAGCGTCGAACCATCACAGTCAAGCGTTGCGGCGACCACACGTTTCGTCGTGTCGTCGACGTCAAGGCGAAGTTGCAGACCAACTCGGGGAGTCACTTTGATGGAGCCGAGATCGATGAACGGTTGCACGGGGCTTACTTCCGACACATCGAAAGGTCCCGTCGCTTCGCGGTTCTCGGGTGCGCTCTTGTCGTTCATTTTCAGGCCTTTCCAACGCCCGTGCTGCCGAATCCACCCGCACCGCGATGGGTGCCGGGAAGTTCGTCGACGGGAACAAATTCTGCTCGTACGACGGGCTGGATGACCAATTGTGCAATACGGTCACCAGCGTTAATCGTGAACGATTCAGTCTGGTCGGTGTTGAGCATAATCACACCGATTTCACCGCGGTAACCCGCGTCGATCGTCCCGGGCGAGTTGACCAGCGCGATTCCGTGTTTGAGCGCAAGGCCCGACCGCGGCATTACGAACGCGACATAACCGTTCGGCAGTGCAATGGACAATCCGGTCTTGACAAGTGCACGTTCACCAGGCGCCAAAACCAAGGACTCCGATGCGATGATGTCCGCGCCCGCGTCACCGGGGTGTGCATACGACGGTGCGGTGCCAGTGAAGAGAACCTCGGGTGTCATTCGTTCAGGTTATTACATGGTCGAATAGATAGATGGTCATCTACAGCGAACGGTTGGTTCCGGGTCTCGGACTTCACCTTGCACTGCTTCTGCTACTCCCGCTCGGATTCGGCATGCTCGCCCCGATTGACGTCACGTGGGGAATCGTCAACGCGATTGTTCTCTACGCAATCGGCGTCTCGTGGTTGACCTTGGGTGCACCGAAACTGGTTGTCACTTCGACACATTTCCGTGCGGGTCGAGCTGAAATTTCGCGCGAGTACCTCGGAGAAGCTCAGGTCGTCGACATCGCCGGTCGAGCCACAGCGATTGCTGATGCGCGCGCGTGGAAGGTGCTTCGCGCGTGGATTCCTAGCGGAATTCGGGTCGTCGTAACAGATGCGAACGACCCCGCACCGTATTGGTATGTGTCGAGCAGACACCCCGAGCAGCTTGCCGCCGCTCTCCGTTCGAACTAAGCGCAGTCCTGGCAGATCGCGCCGGACTTCGTCTCTTTGGCGATTTGCGAACGGTGCTTGACGAGAAAGCACTCCATGCAAGTGAATTCGTCGGCCTGCGGAGGCAGCACGACGACGTCGAGCTCCATGTTGGCCAGGTCTTGACCACTCATTTCAAGACTGTCAGGGTTGTCTGCGTCGTCGAGGCTGTCAGCGCCGGGCCTGGGCGCGGGGACGCGGTCCTGAAGCGCCTGAAGTGATTCGTGGTCCTCTTCGCCTTTACGCGGCGAGTCGTAATCCGTTGCCATGTCTATAAAACCTTTCTGCGGTAACGGGCGCGAGTAGTTTGCGACACATTTCGCCGAAAATCAATTTCCCTCGCCGTATGTCGCGCAAATCTGTCTCAATCGGCGGTATTGTCACATCACAGCCACTTACAGGGAGTTGCCGTGGAAGAACTGACCGTCATCGAGGTTTCCGAGAACGAGATCGTCGCCGTGTCGCGCGACGGACACCGTTACTCGATTGTTGTCGACGCTCAGTTGCGCTCCGGGATTGCACCACGTGCAGCCGCCGCGTCGGGTTCGGGAACTAGTCCGCGCGAAATCCAGAGCCTCCTCCGTTCGGGCCTTTCCGTCGCAGAAGTCGCGGATCGGACCGGCGAAGACGCGGACCACATTTCTCGCTTTGAGGCGCCCATCACCGCCGAATTGGCGTTCGTTCTCGAACGTGCACTCGCAGTGCCCGTCACAACGCATGACGATGACGACGCGACCACCTTCGGAGTAGCAATTGATTCGCGCCTGCGCGACCAGGGTGGCTCGGTGTCACGTTGGCAGGCTTACCGCCTCAACGACGAGTGGATCGTCGGCGCCGAATTCACGATCGGCTCGGTCGTCGAGGATGCGACGTGGACATTTGACCCTCGCAAGCTAACTCTCGTTCCTACCAATGCCGTCGCCGTTCGCGTCAGCAAGGCAGACGCCGTCGATGCCGCGCTCTTCCCACCGCTTCGCGTCGTCGCACCGCAGACACCGCAACGTTTCGACTCCGGCGAATTCGAACCTGTCGTCGAGAAACCATCACCTGTGATTCAGATTCCGATTGAGCTCGACGAGATTGTCGGAGCGTCCGTTACGGAGCCCGCAACCGCGGCACCTAACCCGCCGGCAGATCTTCTCGATGAACTTCACAAGCGTCGAGGCGAACGTAGCGACGCGATGTCGAGTCACCCATCAACCGGGTCGATTCCCGTGATCACTCCCGAAATGCTCGAGCTGCCCGAGGACAACCCGGTGGCACCGGAGGAGATCGCGGTCGAAGCACCGACGACAGTTCCCGAAGTCTTCATCGATGAGACTCCCAGCCAGCGCAAACGTCGTGAGCGTGCCCCGATGCCGACGTGGGACGAAATCGTTTTTGGCACTCGTCCCGACGAGGACTAGCCGAACACCCCACCCAACACGATGGGCACGTGCGTCTCGGTTCGCGACAGTCCCCCGTGTTGACCGACCATCGCCATTGATTGCGCTGTCGCCGTTCGCTCGTCGTAATAGACCGAGATGCCCTTCGGCGTTACGAGGACATCACCGATTCTGGAACGGTGCTCGACTCGGACGGTCCCGAACCAGCCGGCGTCTATCGCCTCGTCTCGTGTGACGATCCATGCGACATCACCTTCGACCGCGCGCCACGCGCTCGCGAGTTCCTCCGCGTCTCGTGGTGAATACAGGTGCAGGAAACGAGGCTCGCCTCCTGTGACAACATCACGCAATAAGTCTGACTCCGCGGGGATGATGCGGTGCTTGTGAGGTGGAACATCCAGCACACCATGATCTGCAGTGACGATCAGTCCATCCTTCGCTCCTAACAAACGCAGAGCGTCAGCAATGAAACCATCGAGCTCCTCGAGACGCCGAATCCACTGGTCACTGTTCACGCCAAACTGGTGTGCAGCCTGATCGAGTTCGGGGATGTACACGTACACGACGCCGGTACGAGAGTGCTGCAGGAAGCGGTGGACCTGTTCGAGTCGTTGCTCGTGGGTGTTCGCGCCCGCATAAGGCGCGCCTCTAAGAATCGCCGCGGTCAAACCCGACCCCCGGTAACGCTCGGCGGAGACGACGAGTTTGTTGTACGTGCCATCGATCGAGTCCGGTTCGCGCTCCCAGACCGTTTCGACGGGTTGCCACGACCGTGGATCGACATCGTCCAGACCCGACAACTGGTTGAGGATACGACCGTTGTCGGGGTTGCGGATTGCATATCCGACCATGCCGGTCTCGCCGGGATCAGCGCCAGTCGCAAACGTTGCGAGAGCCGACGCCGTCGTCGACGGGAAGTTCCCGATCCCTACGCTTCTCGACAATCCAGCAAGTGTTCGTGCGTGAGCGCGATGTGTCTGCAGATTCTCCGCGCCCAGTCCATCGACCAGAACAACAACGACGCGCTTGGCGCTCGGCAATTCGAGTCGGTTCGCGCGTCCGTGAACAGAGTCAAAAGCGCTCGTCAACACGTGCGCGAGCCACCGCTCTCCCCCGCCGATGACGGGTAAAATCGTGCTCATTGTGACTGACGCCCCATCCTTCTCCGAACGCATTGATGACGTTGACCTGTCCCACGAGATGCAGGGTTCATTCCTCGAATACGCCTACTCCGTTATCTATTCTCGCGCGTTGCCCGATGCTCGCGACGGATTGAAGCCCGTTCAGCGACGCATCATCTACCAAATGGCCGACATGGGGCTGCGTCCCGAGCGCGGTTATGTCAAGAGTGCGCGCGTCGTCGGCGAGGTCATGGGCAAGCTCCACCCCCACGGTGATTCCGCGATTTACGACGCGCTCGTGCGACTGGCACAGCCGTTCTCGCTGCGCGTTCCGTTCGTCGACGGACACGGCAACTTTGGGTCACTCGACGACGGCCCGGCCGCGAGTCGCTATACGGAAGCGAAGCTCCGCCCTGAGGCGATGACGATGACGGAAAGCCTCGACGAGGATGTCGTCAATTTCGTCCCAAACTACGACGGCCAGTTGCTTCAGCCCGAAGTCCTTCCCGCTGCGTTCCCCAACCTCCTGGTCAACGGCGCTGCCGGTATCGCTGTTGGAATGGCAACGAACATGGCTCCGCACAACCTCGGTGAAGTCATCGAAGCCGCTCGTTACCTCATCAAGCACCCCGATGCCACTCTCGCGAAACTGATGACGTTCGTTCCCGGCCCCGACCTTCCGAGTGGTGGCATCGTTGTCGGACTCGACGGCATCAAAGACGCCTATGAATCGGGCAAGGGAACGTTCCGAACCCGTGCGCGCACCTCCATCGAACAGGTATCGGCGCGCAAGACCGGAATCGTCGTCACCGAGTTGCCGTATCTTGTCGGACCGGAACGTGTCATTGAGCGCATCAAGGACGGTGTTAACAAGAAGAAAATCACTGGCATCTCGAATGTGGTCGATCTCACCGATCGCAAACACGGTCTGCGACTCGTCATCGAAGTGAAGACGGGGTTCTCACCCGAGGCGGTTCTCGACCAGCTGTATCGTTTGACGCCACTCGAGGATGGCTTCTCGATCAACAACGTCGCACTCGTCAACGGTCGGCCGGAGACTCTCGGTCTCAAGGACATGCTGCGGGTGTACATCGAGCACCGCATCGAAGTCGTCACGCGCCGTTCGCAGTATCGCCTTGCGCGACGCAACGAGCGATTGCACCTCGTCGAAGGCCTCCTGATCGCGATTGTCGACATTGACAAGGTCATCCAGGTCATTCGCAATTCCGATGATGTCGAAGCGGCGCGGACGTCGTTGCAGTCAACGTTCGCGCTGTCTGAATTGCAGGCCGAGTACATCCTCGAACTACGTTTGCGTCGACTCACGAAGTTCAGCCGTATCGAACTCGAGACCGAGCGCGACAACTTGCTGGCCGAAATCGCGAGGCTCACGGAACTGCTCGCCAACCCCGGCGCCGTCAGCGAACTTGTCTCGAGCGAACTCGCGGACGTTTCGAAGCAGTTCGCAACACCACGCCGCACAACCCTGCTCGACGCCGAGGATGCTCCTGTGGTTGGCGCGATAGCGAGCCAGGGCATGGAAGTCGTTGACGATCCGTGCACGGTCATTCTCACAGCGGCCGGTCGGATTTTGCGAAATGCGAACACCGACGAATTCCCCGTCGCACCCAAGCGCTTCAAGCACGACGTCATCAAAGCGGCGGTCCGTACGTCCGTGCGCGGAGAACTCGGAGCTGTCACGTCTTTCGGACGACTGATTCGCTTCTCGCCTGTCGACCTCCCAGCAGGTACCGATTCAATTTCGTTTGCGAGTGGCTCAAAAGTCAATGACTATGTCGTCGGTCTTCAGCCGAAGGAATCGGTGATTACCGTCATCGCTCTCGACGGCACGCCCCTCGCTCTGGGCACGGCGGCGGGGGTCATCAAGCGCGTCGACACGACGACGTTCCCTGGTAAGCCTGATTTTTCGATCATCAACCTCGACGACGGAGACCGAGTCGTCGGAGCGACGATTGCTCCCGACGGTGGTGACGCCGTGTTCATAACGAGTGCGACCCAGGTTTTGCACTTCCCCATCGCCGGCGTTCGACCACAAGGTGTCGGAGCGGCCGGAGTCGCCGGCATCAACCTCTCTGAAGGCGACCAGGTCTCGTTCTTCGGTGTTGTTGACCCGGCAACTGCTCAGGTCGTCACCATCACCGCGGCGGAAGCAACCTTGACCGGAGCTGACCCAGGGCGAGCCAAAGTCACACCGTTGTCCGAATTCCCAGGCAAGGGTCGCGCGACCGGCGGCGTGCGCGGTCACTCCCTGCTCAAGGGTGAGGTCGGACTCGCCCTTGCGTGGGCCGGCGACGACCCACGTGCATCCGCGGTTGACGGTTCGCCGCGTGACCTGCCGGCAGAGCCAGGAAAGCGAGACGGCAGCGGCACCGCTCTCACCGACGCTGTGACGGTCGTCGGAACGCGACTGCGTTAGGCGTCGATTCGCTCGCGCTCGAGCGATTGACCACTGTCGATAATGAAGTCGCGACGAGGGGCAACCTCGTTTCCCATCAACAATTCGAAGACGGTCGAGGCTTCTTCCGCATCATTCAGTCGAACGCGACGAAGGGTGCGATGCGCAACGTTCATTGTCGTGTCCGCCAATTGGTCGGCGTCCATCTCGCCCAGACCCTTGTAACGCTGAATCGGTTCTTGCCACTTCTTGCCGGCCTTGCGCAACTCGTCAAGCTTCGCGTGCATCTCGGCTTCGGAGTAGGTGTAGACGATGTCATTTGCTTTAGATCCAGCGTTGATGACGACTATCCGGTGTAGCGGCGGGACCGCGGCGTACACCCTGCCAGCCTCGACTAGCGGACGCATGTACTTGAAGAACAACGTCAAGAGCAGTGTCCGGATGTGTGCACCGTCGACGTCCGCGTCACTCATGATGATGACCTTGCCGTAACGCGCGGTGTCAATGTCGAAGGTTCGTCCCGATCCCGCGCCGATTACCTGAATGATCGAGGCGCACTCGGCGTTCGACAGCATGTCGCTGATGGATGCCTTTTGGACGTTGAGGATCTTGCCGCGAATGGGCAACAGTGCCTGGAACTCGGAATCGCGAGCAAGTTTGGCCGTTCCGAGTGCCGAATCACCCTCGACGATGAACAGTTCGGATTGCGCGACGTCGTCGCTACGACAATCGACGAGCTTCGCCGGCAAAGTGGACGATTCGAGCGCGTTCTTGCGACGCTGGGTTTCCTTGTGTGCGCGAGCCGAAATTCGCGACTTCATCTCGGCGACGACCTTGTCGAGGACAAGCGCCGTTTGCGTCTTGTCATCACGCTTACCCGACGCGAATCGTTCTTCCAACGTCTTCTGAACAACCTGGGCGACGACGGTTCGAACGGCGGGGGTTCCGAGAATTTCTTTCGTCTGACCCTCGAACTGAGGTTCAGCAACGCGCACCGTGACAACCGAGGTCAACCCGGTCAGGATGTCGTCCTTCTCGACCTTGTCGGTACCGACCTTGAGGCGGCGAGAGTTCTTGTCGACCTCGGCGCGCACTACTTTCATCAACGCCTGTTCGAACCCCGTGACGTGGGTTCCGCCCTTCGGTGTGGCGATGATGTTGACGAACGACTTCTGAACCGTTTCGTACCCAGTTCCCCACCGCAGCGCGATGTCGACGGCACACACACGCTCAACATCGGTCGACACCATGTGCCCCTGATCATCGAGGACGGGGACGGTCTCAGTGAACGTACCCTCGCCGGAAAGTCGCCATGTGCTGGTCAGGGGTGCGTCCGGCGCGAGGAATTCGGTGAATTCCGAGATGCCCCCGTCAAACGCGAACTCGTCGCGAGCGGTCTGACCACCGCGTTGATCCGTCACGCCGAGCTTGAGTCCGGGGACGAGGAAAGCAGTTTGACGGGCTCGTGCGGCGAGACCTTCCTTGTCGATGGTCGACGACTTCACGAAAATCTCTGGGTCCGGCCACCAACGAACACGCGTGCCGGTCTTCCCCTTTGCCGATTTCCCGACGACTCGTAGCTCCGAATTGTCGACAAACGGCTGGAACGGTGACTTCGGCGACGGCGTGTCGGAATCGGTAAAAATACCAGGCTCGCCGCGGTGGAAAGACATCGCGTGTGTTTGACCGTCGCGGTCGACGAAAACGTCAAGTCGCTCACTGAGAGCGTTGACAACCGACGCGCCGACACCGTGCAGACCACCCGACGCCGTGTACGAGCCGGAGCCGAATTTACCGCCGGCGTGCAACTTGGTAAACACGACTTCGACGCCGCTCAGGCCCGTTCGAGGCTCGATATCGACGGGGATACCACGACCATTGTCGGCGACTTCAACGGAACCGTCGTCATGAAGTGTGACTTCAATTGTTGACCCAAAACCGCCGAGAGCCTCGTCGACAGAGTTGTCGATGATCTCCCACAGACAGTGCATGAGACCGCGCTCGTCGGTCGATCCGATGTACATTCCGGGTCGCTTGCGGACAGCTTCGAGCCCCTCGAGGACGCTGAGATGGCGAGCTGAATAGTCGTTGGACACGCGAAATTACCTTTGGTTGATCGAACTGTCCAACGATAAGCGTTGGAAGCCTCTGCGTCGGGAAGGCACTCCGTAACTGTGTATACGGTTTACGCCACGAGCGAAACGGACACGAAATGGACGTCCAATGTCGGTTGCTCGTGGTGGAATAGACATGTCGGAAGGACACCAATGACAACTACGCACGACCAGGACGTCACCACCCCCGTAGCCCCCGAACTCGACGCGACTGACCGTTGCGACGCGTGCGGATCGCAGGCATACGTGCGCGTGCGACTCCAGTCCGGCGAGTTGTTCTTCTGTGCACACCACGCAGACGAGGTGCGCGACAACCTTCAGCCCAACGCTCTCGAATGGCACGATGAAACCGACCGCCTCCGCGAGGAGCACGGCGCCTAACTCCCTCGATTACTCGAGGAACTCGCGGATCGTCTGCGAACGCGACGGGTGGCGCAACTTGGCCATCGTCTTTGATTCAATCTGACGGATACGTTCGCGGGTAACACCGAACGTTTCACCGATCTGGTCGAGCGTCTTCGGAATTCCATCACCGAGACCGTAACGCATACGAATCACGCCGGATTCACGCTCGGACAGAGAATCGAGAACTGATTCAAGCGCAACCAGCAACATACGGTTGGCCACGGCGTCCAGCGGGACGATTGCCTCGGTGTCTTCGATGAGGTCACCGAATTCCGAGTCACCATCCTCACCGAGCGGGGTGTGCAGCGAGATCGGCTCGCGGCCGTACTTCTGAACCTCGACGACCTTCTCGGGGGTCATGTCCAACTCGTGCGCGAGTTCTTCCGGAGTGGGCTCGCGACCCAGGTCCTGCAACAGCTGACGCTGCACACGAGCAAGCTTGTTGATGACCTCGACCATGTGAACCGGGATACGGATTGTGCGAGCCTGATCTGCCATCGCGCGGGTGATCGCCTGACGGATCCACCATGTCGCATACGTCGAGAACTTGAAGCCCTTCGTGTAGTCGAACTTTTCGACGGCACGAATCAGACCGAGGTTGCCCTCTTGAATGAGGTCGAGGAACTGCATGCCGCGACCGGTGTAGCGCTTCGCGAGCGAGACAACGAGACGTAGGTTCGCTTCGAGCAGGTGGCGCTTTGCGCGCTCTCCGTCATCCGCGATGATGCGAAGTTCACGGCCTTCCTTTGAATTCTCGCGCTTCGACGGTGGCAGCTTCGCCCACTTCTCTTCGGCGAACAGTCCCGCCTCGATGCGCAATGCGAGCGAGACCTCTTGTTCGGCGTTGAGCAACGCGACTTTACCAATTTGCTTGAGGTAGTCCTTGACGGGGTCAGCAGTGGCACCCGTGATCATGTTCGAGCTGGACTGAATCTCTTCGTCCGACGCTGAAATACGAATCGCCCCGGTCGGCAGCGCTTCGACCATTACGGACTTGACGTCCTCCGCTTCTTCGTCGGTGAGTTCGATGACTTCATCCGGGGCGGGAACTTCCGCATCAACCTCGACGACCCCATCGTCGCCAACGGTTACGACAACATCAAATTCTTCGTCATCGATCAGTTCGTCGTCCCCGGCCGGCGCCGTCTTCGCGGCCTTGGTGGCCTTAGTTGCCTTCGCAGCGGGAGGCGTCACGTCCTTCGCTGCCGGCTTGGTTGTTGCCTTTGCGGGAGCTTTCGCTGCTGTCTTGACAGGGGCCTTCGTGGCGGGCTTCTCAGCGGTCGTTGCCGCACTCTTCGCCGCGGGCGACTTACTCGCAGGTTTTTCGGAAATCTTCGTCGCGTCCTTCACAGCGGTTTTCGCGGGGGCCTTCGTGGCGGACGGCTTGGTCGCGAGCTTGGTCGCGGGCTTGGTCGCGGGCTTCGCAGGAGACTTCGCGGCCGTCTTCTCAGCAGGCTTGGCGGCGGGCTTCGCAGGGGCCTTCGCCGCGGGCTTCGCGGGCGCTTTGGCCGCGGGCTTCGCGGGGGCCTTCGCCGCGGGTTCTTTCACAGCAGGTGCAGCTGCGGCGTCGTCAGTGTTCTTGCGACCGAAGTTGAAAATTCCGCTGATGCCTTTGCGCTGCGAATCCGCCATGTACGTGTCCTCTTTCGGGCAGTATGAAGCCCCGTGTCAAATCGGCTGAGCCGACAACCCGGGGTTTGATTACAAGGTTAGCACGGTCCGACTACTCGTCGGTCGTGCCACGCGTTCGCAAGAACCTTTCAAGTTCGGCACCGATCGACTCCGCACTGGGAATCTTGCCTTCGTCATCGACAAACGGTGACGGCGGGGTGTTCTCCGCCATGAAGTTGTCGTGTCGCTTCTCCAAGTTGGCGACGAGCTCGGCGAGTTCGTCGTTCTGCGAAGCCTGATCGGCGACGTCCGTGAGGAACTCGCGACCTTCTTCCCTTAGCGCATCAGACCGGAAAGTTATTCCCGCCATCGTCGTAATCGCATCGAGAACACCCACCGTCGCGACTGGATATTCAGAATCAGCGAGGTAGTGCGGGACGAGCAGGACAGCACCCGAAACAGGAGCACCGATCTGGCACAACATGTACTCGACTAGGTGCACAAATGTTCCAGGGACTTCCGTCGTCGGCTTCCAGATCGAATAAGTCTCGATGAGGTCTTCACGATTTCCGCTCATCGTCATCGCTTGCGGTCTCGTGTGCGGGACGGGCATGGGAATGGCGTGCACCCACGAGGTGCTCGAAACATCGAATTCCTCGATCGCTCTGACAACAGCCTCCGCGGCCGCCTCCCAGCGGTAATCAGGTTCATAACCCGTCAACAACAGGAACTGGGAACCGAGTTCATCGGTAACGAGTCGCAACGCAAGCTCCGGAGGCCGGTACTCGGTGAGGTGCGTCTGTTCGAATGTGAAGGTCGGGCGTCGCGCTCGATAGTCCAAGAGTTCGTCATTGTCGAACGTCCACACTCGCTCATGAGATGTGGAATCGAGAATGTGGCGACTGGCGGCAGCGACGGCACGTCCGGCGTCAATGAATCCGGTCAACAGGATGACGAGTGGGAGTCCCGTGGGGACAAATGTCCCTTCGTTTCGATACACCAGTCGACCCGTACTCACACCCCCATGCTACGGCTGTTCTGACACTGCCCGTCCTACGCTGGTGACATGACGACTCTCGCGCACTCCACCAAACTCGTTACGGCAGACACCCTCGCCGTGTATGTAACCAAGAATGAAAAGGGTGGGTGGGCAACGGAACTTGACGGTTCGCTCCACGACGCAGTGGTCGACGCGATCACCAAGCTGAAGTTTGAACCGGGTATCGATGCCGCGCTCACCGTCCCAGCGCCGGCTGGTTCCCCGTTCTCGGCAATCGTCATCGTCGGACTTCCCGATGGCTCAGGCATCATCGACCCATTGCGCTACGCGGCGGGAACAGCAGCACGAAACGGTCACGGTGCGCTCGCACTGGCCTTCCCCACATCATCGGTGTCCGACGCGAGCCAGGTCCTCGAAGGAGCGGCTCTCGCAGCGGTGCCTGCGTTCACGCGCAAGAGTGGCCCGAAACCCAAGTCAGCGTCGAAGATCACCGTGGTTTCCGCACACAAGGCAAACGTGGCTGACATCACCGCACGTGTGGACGCCGTGAAGATTGTGCGCGATCTCGTGACGGAGGTTCCGAACGTTCTCTCCCCCGCCGAACTCGCCAAACGCGTGGTCAGTGCATCCCGCGGAACGGGGTTGTCGGTCGAGGTGCTCGACGAGAAGAAACTCGCCGCCGGAAAGTACGGTGGCATCCTCGGCATCGGTGCGGGTTCGTCACGCCCGCCGCGCATGGTCGTTGTTCGCTACAAACCGCGCGGAGCGAAGCGTCACATTGCGCTCGTCGGTAAGGGAATCACCTTTGACACCGGTGGACTTTCGATCAAACCCGCTGCGTCGATGGTCGGGATGAAGTACGACATGACGGGCGCAGCGACGGTGTTCGCGGTCATTCGTGCCGCCGCCGCACTCAAACTGCCGATCGAAATCACCGCGCGTCTGTGCATTGCTGAAAACATGCCGTCCGGCACCGCGATCCGACCCAACGACGTGGTGACGATTCGCGGTGGTAAGACGGTAGAGGTCACGAACACCGATGCCGAGGGCCGCGTCGTACTTGCCGACGGTCTAGTCGCGTCCAGTGAAGAAAAGCCGGATGTCATCATCGATGTCGCCACGCTCACCGGTGCCGCACGCACAGCACTGGGAGACCGCATCACCGGAGTCATGGGGGATCCATCGGTCGCCGCTCTTCTGTCCATCGCATCGAGCAAAACGGGTGACGAGGTGTGGACCATGCCTCTCCCCAATTATCTGCGTCCCGTCCTCGCCAGCGATGTTGCCGATATTGCTAACGCGAAGGTCGGACACACCGCGGCCGGAATGCTCATCGGCGGCATATTCCTGCGCGAATTCGTGGGTAAGCGCAAGGACGGGTCGCCTATTCCGTGGGCGCACCTCGACATCGCTGGACCGGCCAATAACGGTTCGGCAGCGTACGGATACACACCCAAGGGTGCGACTGGAACGATGGTGCGAACACTCATCGAATTCCTCTCTGACGTGTCCAACACCCCTGTCAAATAGGGAGTAGGCTCGTTCTCGGTCTGTACGAGACCCGCGTGATCCGCGGAAGCTCGTTTTCCCTCACACGTACAAGGAGTGTTGGTGTCCGACATCGCAGTTGATCTGGTCGTCCTCGGAGGCGGAAGCGGTGGCTATTCGGCCGCACTTCGTGCAAGTCAGTTGGGAATGAGCGTCGCGCTCGTTGAGAAGGACAAGGTAGGCGGCACCTGCTTGCACGTCGGTTGCATCCCTACCAAGGCACTCCTACACGCTGCCGAGATCGCGGACAACACCCGTGACGCCGCCAAGTTCGGCGTCGCAGCGAGCCTTCACGGCGTCGACGTTGCCGGGGTTTCGGCGTACCGCCAGGGCATCATCGACTCAAAGTTCAAGGGCCTCCAGGGCCTCCTCAAGGCACGCGGGATCCAAACCATTGACGGATACGGAACTCTCACGTCGCCCAATACCGTTCAGGTCGGCGACACCACAATCACCGCGAAGAACGTGGTTCTCGCCACCGGTTCTTACTCAAAGACCATCCCCGGGCTTGAAATCGGCGGACGCATCCTCACGTCGGAGCAGGCGCTCACGCTCGATTTCGTTCCTCAGCGCGCCATCGTCCTTGGTGGTGGAGTCATCGGTGTTGAGTTCTCGTCCGTCTGGCGTTCATGGGGCTCGGAAGTCACCATCATTGAAGGCCTCCCCCGTCTCGTCCCCAACGAAGACGAGTCGGTCTCAAAGCAGTTTGAACGCGCATTCCGCAAGCGTGGAATCGAATTCAAAACTGGCGTCCGTTTCCAGTCCGCAACGCAGGACGAGCACGGCGTCACCGTCACCCTCGAGGCAGGCGAAACTGTCACGGGTGACGTTCTTCTCGTCGCTGTGGGCCGTGGTCCCGCAACCGCCAACTGCGGTTATGAGAACGTCGGCATCACGATGGACCGTGGTTTCGTCATCACGAATGAACGTCTCGCAACGAACATCCCTGGTGTCTATGCGGTCGGTGACATCGTGCCCGGCCTTCAGCTCGCACACCGCGGATACCAGCACGGAATCTTTGTTGCCGAGGAGATTGCGGGACTCAACCCGGTCGTTGTGTCCGACGTCAACATCCCCAAGGTCACCTACTCCGAACCCGAAATCGCATCGGTTGGGCTGTCGGAGACCGCCGCGAAAGAGAAGCATGGCGAATCCGCCATCGCGGTCTACGATTACAACCTCGCCGGTAACGGCAAGAGCCACATCCTCGAAACGAGCGGTTCGATCAAGGTCGTTCGCGTTATTGACGGTCCCGTCGTCGGCGTTCATATGATTGGCGCTCGCGTCGGTGAACTCATCGGCGAAGCACAGATGGTCGTCAACTGGGAAGCACACCCCGAGGACGTCGCGCCTCACATCCACGCACACCCCACCCAAAACGAAGCACTTGGTGAAGCGTTCCTTGCCCTCGCCGGCAAGCCGCTTCACGCGATGTAGTACCCCACTTCAGGAGAACAAAAGATGAGCACCAACGTCAACCTCCCCGCACTCGGCGAGAGCGTCACCGAAGGCACAGTCACCCGCTGGCTCAAGAAGGTCGGTGACAGCGTCGCCGTTGACGAGCCGATCGTCGAGATTTCGACCGACAAGGTAGACACCGAGGTTCCCTCGCCCGTCGCCGGTGTCATCGAAGAAATCTTCGTTCAAGAGGATGAGGTCATCGCCGTCGGTTCGCCGCTCGCGCGCGTTGGAGATGGTTCGGGTTCGTCAGCACCCGCTGAACCCGCCGCTCCCGTTGCTGAAGCTGTTGCTGCACCCGAACCCGTAGCGGCGCCCGAGCCCGTCGCCCCGGTCGTGGCCGCTCCTGTCGTTGCCGCTCCCGAACCTGTTGTGGTTGCGCCTCCCGTCGTGGCGGCTCCCCCGGTTGCTCCCGCTGCACCCGTTTCCGTTCCGTCGGTTCCCGCAGCTTCGGGTGGCGCACCGTACGTCAGCCCCATCGTTCGCAAGCTCGCGCACGACCGCGGGGTTGACATCAACGGACTCACCGGTACCGGAATCGGTGGACGTATCCGTAAGGAAGACGTCATGGCAGCCGGTTCGGCTCCTGTCGCGAGTGCGCCCGCTGCCGCTCCCGTCACTGTCACGCACACTCCTCTCGCGGTATCGGAACTGCGCGGAACTCGCAACCCGATGAGCCGTCTGCGAAAGGTGATCGCCGAACGTGCCGTCGCATCGATGGTGTCAACCGCACAGCTCACCACCGTTGTCGAAGTTGATGTGACTGCTGTTTCGCAGTTGCGTGACGCTATCAAGGACTCTTTCCAGCAGAAGACGGGCCAGAAGCTCACCTTCCTGCCGTTCTTCGTTCGCGCTGCGGTTGACGCCCTCCAGGCGTTCCCCATCATCAACTGCACCGTGCAAGGTGACGACATCGTGTACCCCGCGTTCGAGAACATTTCAATCGCCGTTGACACCGAGCGTGGACTCCTTACTCCCGTCGTCAAGAACGCAGCCGGCAAGAGCATCGCGAGCCTGTCGGCCGAAATCGCGGATCTCGCCACTCGCACGCGCGACAACAAGTTGACTCCGGACGAGCTCTCGGGCGGGACCTTCACGGTGACGAACACCGGTTCGCGCGGCGCCTTGTTCGACACCCCTGTCGTGTTCCTCCCGCAGTCGGCCATCCTCGGACTCGGCACGGTCGTCAAGCGACCGGTCGTTGTGTCGAGCAACGGAACCGACTCGATTGCGATCCGTTCGATGGTGTACTTGGCACTCTCGTATGACCACCGCATCATCGACGGCGCTGACGCCGCTCGCTTCCTCGGAGCGATCAAGGCACGACTCGAAGCCGGCGCTTTCTCGGCCGCAGACCTGGGAATCTAAGACACATGGCAAACGCTCAAAGCAAGGGCCGCATCGCCGAGCTCTTTGACGTACTGGTTCTTGTCCTTCGTCGAGTCCCGCTTGCGTGGTTGTGGCTTGCGCTGAGCCTCATCGCTCCCATCGGCGGTGGCGTCTACTTCGCCGTCGGTGCAGACAACCCAGTTTCGGCCGTCATTTGGGTCATCGTCGGCATTCTTGCCGGCATCCTCGTGTTCCTCATCGTTCTCGGTCAGGTCACGCAAAAGCTGATGTACTCCAACCTCGAAGGTCAGATCGGCGCGGTGTCGTCGCTCATCAAGAACCAGCTCCGACGCACCTGGCGTGGATCCGAAATTCCCGTCCGCATGAACAAGAGTTCGGACACGGTGTACCGACTCGTCGGTCGCCCCGGTGTTGTCCTCATCAGTGAGGGACAGCGCTCGCGAGTCGCTCCCCTCGTCGAGGAAGCCCGCAAGGAAGTTCACCGCATCGTCCCCGCTATTCCGATTCACACGCTTCATGTTGGCGCAGATGGTCTCGCACTCAAAGACATGTTCAAGACGATGTACAAGTTGCGCGGGGCGATCAAGACCACCGAAGTTCTCGTCGTCGCAAACCGACTCGCGTCCGTTGCGAAGACTCCGATGTCGCAGATGCCGAAGGGTATCGACCCGACGAAGATGCGCGCTCCCAAGCCGCGCTAACGACTTCACGTTTGTAACATCCCCGAAACATTCGTGTGACGATGTGGACACACCGTGTCTATACCGTGAAGGTAATGCAGTAGCAGGTCCACCCAAATCGCAGGAGATAAATCACCCATGTTCAAGTCCCCTCAAGAGGTTCTCGACTACATCAAGAAGGAAGACGTCAAGTTCCTTGACATCCGTTTCACGGACCTTCCCGGTATCCAGCAGCACTTCAACATCCCCGCTTCGACCGTTGACCTCGATTTCTTCGAAGTCGGTCAGCTCTTCGATGGATCGTCGATTCGTGGTTTCCAGGGAATCGCCGAGTCCGACCTGCAGCTCATCCCCGACGTAACCACCGCGTACGTCGACCCTTACCGCGTCGAGAAGACCCTCATCATGGTCTTTGACATTTACAACCCGCGTAACGGCGAGATTTACCACCGCGACCCGCGTCAGGTTGCCAAGAAGGCCGAGAAGTACCTCGCGTCCACCGGTATCGCTGACACCGCATTCTTCGCTCCCGAGGCCGAGTTCTTCATCTTCGACGACGTTCGCTACGAAGTGTCGCAGGGTCAGTCGTTCTACAAGGTCGACTCCGAAGAAGCCGCGTGGAACACCGGTCGCAAGGAAGAGGGCGGAAACCTCGCCAACAAGACCCCGTACAAGGGTGGCTACTTCCCCGTCAGCCCCGTCGACAAGCTCGCTGACCTTCGTGATCAGATCTGCCTGCAGCTCGCAGCAGCCGGTCTCGAGGTTGAGCGTTCGCACCACGAAGTCGGTACCGCCGGCCAGTGCGAAATCAACTACAAGTTCAACACGATGGTGAAGTCGGCCGACGACATCCTCAAGTTCAAGTACATCGTCAAGAACGAAGCAGACATCCACGGCAAGGTTGCGACCTTCATGCCGAAGCCGCTCTACGGCGACAA
>JBDLPW010000116.1:0-9222 GCA_039800905.1 Actinomycetota bacterium
AGGTCACATTCCACGTTCTGGTCTCGTATCGTTTCTCGTATGGAACTCGCATTTGTGCTCGGTGGCATCGTCGCGCTGTCGGTGATTCTGTCGATTCCGGCATGGCGGTACCAGAAGCGGACCGGCAAAAGGCTGGGCCGGGACGGCTCGCAATAGCTCCTGCGGCTCTGTTGGGCGTTTCCATAGGTTCGCCCCCTATGCTCGGGTAATGAGCGCACTTCTTCTCACGCAATCGACATCGAATTACACAGAACTGTTGTCGCGTGTGAAAGCCGCCGGTCTCCTCGTCAAGAAGCCGTCGTTCTACATCATTCGGCTCGCCGTTATCTCGGCCATCGCTGTCGGGTTGTGGGTTGCGGGCGGTTTCTTGGGAATGTCCAGCCTCGACGAGGCACTCGTCATCGGCATCGCATTCGTCATCGCCGGACTCCTCGGCGTTCTCGGTGCGCAGTACGGGTTCATTGCCCACGAGGCCGCGCACCGGCAGATCTTCCACAACAACAAGCTCAATGACTGGGCTGGCCTCTTGCTGGCGAACTTGTTTGCTGGGCTGTCGTACGGATTTTGGATGCGCAAGCACAACAAGCACCACCAAAAGCCGAACCAGATCGGTCAGGACCCGGACATCGCGATTCGCGTGCTCAGCTTCACGGTTGAGTCGCGTGATGCGAAACGAGGACTTGAACGCTGGATTTCGAATCGGCAGGGCTATCTTTTCCCGGTGCTCTTGTTCTTGACCGGATTCGACCTCCTCATTGACTCGTTCCAGGCTCTCCGCCGCACAGATCGGCCGTTGGGAATTCGAGCACTCGAGTTCGGGCTGATGATTGTCCGTCAGGTGGCGCCATACGTGATCATGGGGCTGATGTTTGGGTGGCTGTGGGCGATTGCGCTGTGGCTCTTCATGATGATGGTGTTCGGTTTCTTCATGGGAGCGGCTTTCGCACCGAACCACAAGGGCATGCCGCTCGTGCCGCGGGACGCGAAAATTGATTTCTTCGAGCGACAGGTTTTGACCAGCCGTAACATCCGTGGCAGCTGGCTCAAGGACAACCTGATGGGCGGATTGAACTACCAAGTCGAACACCACTTGTTCCCGTCGATGTCGCGACCGCATCTCAAGCGTGCCCACGATATTGTCATCGCCTATTGCGCCGATAAGAACATCACGCTGGTCGAGATGAACCTCATGTCGTCGTACAAGGCGATCATCACGTATCTCAACAAGGTTGGTCTCAGCGGAAACGCCGATCCGTTTGTATGTCCGATGGTTGCCGATTTGAGACCGCGCCACTAAATACAGCGCGGGTACGCTGTAACCATGACGTGGGTGGTGACAGGCGGTGCCGGGTACATCGGTGCGCACGTTGTCCGCGCGTTCCAGGCCGCCGGAATCGACGTTGTCGTCCTCGATAACCTCGCCAGCGGACATCGTGATTTTGTGCCCGCTGGCGTGCCATTTGTCGAAGCTTCTATTGCGGACCGTGTTGCACTGAACACGGTATTCGCCGATCATTCGATTGAGGGTGTCGTTCATCTCGCCGGATACAAGTACGCGGGCGAGTCCGTCAAGTTCCCGCTCGAGGCGTATCACCACAACGTGACGGGAACCGCGGTCCTGCTCGAGGCGATGGCGAACGCCGGTGTTGCAAACGTTGTTTTCTCTTCGTCTGCCGCCGTGTATGGAACTCCGTCAACGGATGTCGTGACGGAATCCACACCGACGAACCCTCAGTCGCCGTATGGCGAGACGAAGCTGATCGGGGAGTGGCTCATCCGCGACCAGGCCGTTTCTACGGGGCTTTCACACACGAGCCTGCGCTATTTCAACGTGGTGGGTTCCGGAACCGACGATGTCGTCGACACCAGCCCACACAATTTGTTCCCGCTCATCTTCCGCGCACTCGCCGAGGGACGCACACCCGCCATTTTCGGTGACGACTATCCGACTCCCGATGGCACCTGCGTGCGTGACTACGTGCACGTCGCCGACGTTGCCGCCGCACACGTGTCCGCCGCCCAGGCACTGATGTCTGGAACGGCACTCGAAGCGGTATACAACCTCGGGTCCGGTTCGGGAACGTCCGTTGGCGAGATCATGAGTGCAGTTGCGACCGTCACCGGAATCGACTTCGAACCCGAGATCAAACCACGCCGCGCAGGGGACCCCAGTCGAATCGTTGCCGACGGCAAACTGGCTGCGCGCGACCTCGGTTGGGAACAGCGCCACACGGTCGAATCGATGGTTGCAACAGCCTGGTCTGCACATTCCGCCCACGCGAAGTGAAAGCGCTTTCGGTACGCTAAACGCATGGTTTCTGGCGGAGTAATCAAGCGGCACGTCCCGATGGCGGACGGTCGAGACCTCTTCTATTTCGATGACGTGGATACGTCACTTGGACCCGATCGCGCTGTTGATGCACGCGACCTTGATCCCCGGCCCGCGACCGCGACGATGCGCCAGGACGTCCTCACGGGTGAATGGGTGTCCATCGCAGCAGCCCGCCAGAACCGGGTGTTCCTGCCGTCGGCAGACGCCGACCCGCTCTCACCGCAGACACCGACGAACCCGTCGGAAATCCCGTCGATGTACGACGTCGTCGTGTTCGAGAATAAGTCTCCGTCGTTCGGACCGCTTCTCGAAGACCCGAACGCACCGACAAGCCTTGATGCGTTGACGGACGTCGGCGTCGGACGCACTTTCACCTCGGTCGGCCGTTGCGAGGTCGTGTGCTTCAGCCCCGAGCACGAAGGTTCGCTCGGCCAAATGGGCACCAGCCGCATGCGGACGGTCATCGAGGCGTGGGCGGATCGAACCGCGCATCTTTCCACGCTGCCCGGCATTCAACAGGTTTTCCCGTTCGAGAACCGTGGGCAGGATATCGGTGTCACCCTGCACCACCCTCACGGACAGATTTACGCCTACCCGTACATCACGCCTCGCACCCAGCAACTGGTGAACTCCGCGCGGAAGGTAGACGGACTTTTCGAACAGATTCTTGAGTTTGAACGCGCGGGTGATCGCGTGATTTACGCCGGAGACAACTGGACTGCATACGTTCCGTTCGCGGCGCGCTGGCCGCTGGAAATTCACATGCTCCCGCACCGTCACATCGCCGACATTTCGGAAACGAACGAGGACGAACGTGCCGAACTCGCTCTCGTCTACCCTCGCTTGTTGCGCACGATGGATCTGCTGTACCCGACACCGACACCGTATATCGCCGCGTGGCACCAGGCTCCCGTCCACATCGCCCGCGACATCATTCGACTCAACTTCCGTCTGACGTCACCGCGTCGCGCCGAGACGAAACTCAAGTACCTCGCCGGTTCGGAAACTGCGATGGGAGCCTTCATCGGCGACGTCGTTCCGGAAGCACAGGCCGAGTTCATTCGCGAAGCGTTCGCCCGCGCATGAGCCTGGTCGCACGCGTTGCGGAACGTTTCACCACGATTACGGGCCACGCTCCGATTGGGGTGTGGGCCGCGCCGGGTCGTGTGAACATCATTGGTGAGCACACCGATTACAACGACGGTTTCGCGTTACCGATGGCCATTGACCGTCACACGGTTGTCGCGGTGGGTCAGCGAACGGACGGCCGCGTCCGTGTCGGGTCAACGCTCAGTGACGAGATTGTGGAGTTAGCCCTCGAGGACTGCGTCCCCGGCAAAGTTTCGGGGTGGGCCGCTTATCCGCTCGGCGTCGTGTGGGCGCTGGGCGGTTCGGAGCAGGGTCGCGGTGGTCTGGACATCGTCATCGACACGGACGTGCCGATCGGTGCGGGGTTGTCATCGTCCGCCGCAATCGAATGCGCGGTTGCCGTCGCCGTCAACGACCTGTGGGAACTTGGGCACACCTCGATGGACCTCGCCAAGGCCGGGCAGCGGGCCGAGAACCAGATGGTGGGAGCCCCGACCGGGCTGATGGACCAGATTGCGTCGATGCACGGAAAGCCAGATTCCCTCGTGTTCATCGACTGCCGAAATCTCACCGCAGAAGTCGTACCGTTCGCGCTTGCTGCGAACGACCTCGCGGTACTCGTCATGAATTCGCGCGTCCACCACAGCCACGCCACCGGCGGTTACGGCGAACGCCGTGCCGCGTGTGAACGCGCCGCCGCTGCCCTTGAGGTCGCGGCATTGCGCGACGTCACCGTCGAAATGTTGCCGCGACTGCGCGAATTGACCGATGACGAGACGTTCCGTCGTGCCCGTCACGTCGTGACGGAGAACGCTCGTGTCGAGGACACCGTGGCGGCGCTGCGAGAGAGCGGACCCATGGCAATCGGCGATCTGCTGTACGCCTCGCACCTGTCGATGCGTGACGATTTCGAGATTTCGGTGCCACAGATCGATGTTGCGGTGGAGACGGCGTTGGAGAACGGTGCACTCGGTGCGCGATTGACGGGTGGAGGGTTCGGCGGCGCCGCAATTGCTCTCGCACCGCATGACGCTCTCGATTCAATCGAGACCGCAGTCCGTGGTGCCTATGCCAAGAACGGTTTTGACTCGCCCGAGATGTTCGTCGTTGCGCCTTCGCAGGGCGCCGCGCGGATCAGCTAGCGGTTCGCGTTCTTCAGGGTCCCGGTGGTTTGACCGTCGGGGTCAAAAATCGCACAGTCGACCGTGCGGTCACCGTCGGACCACGACGTTTCGGTCGGGTAGTAGTAAATGAAGTCGAGTGACGAGATTCCGAAGTCAACGCCGACAAACGTGGTGAACGAGTCAGCGCAACGAGTGGCAGCGTCGGACACAATCGCGGCGGCACCCGGGTAGTCCTTTCCTTCGATGTCGAACGCGGAGAACACCTGCAGGTCGTGCGGCTTGGTGCACTTGACCATCGGATCGGTCTTTACGTCGCCGTCTTCGAGCTTGGCGCGGTCGAGGCAATCACCGAGTTCCAGAACGACCTTGCCCGACGGCGCGGTCGTTTCGGTGGCGGTGGGGATGGGCTTCGGTTTTTGCCCGTACGCCTGAATCAAGGTCGAAATCGTCGTGCAACCCGACAACGTCAGGACGGCGGCAGATGCCAGCGCGACGGCGGAAAACAGGCGGGTCAACTTCACCCGATAAGCCTACTTGAGCAGATTGAGGACCTCGTCGTGGACGAGCCCGTTCGTCGCACACGCAGTTCCGTGCCACGGTCCCTCACGCCCGTCGATGTCCGTCATTCGCCCACCCGCCTCTTCGACGATCGGCCACAGTGCCGCCATGTCATACGGTTGCAGGTCGCACTCCGTGGCAACGTCGATGGCGCCTTCGGCGACGAGCATGTACGCCCACATGTCGCCGATTGCGCGGGCACGCCATGCGTTCGTTGCCAGCGCGATGGCTTGGTCGCCGCGACCGGCGTCAATCCAGCCGGGGAGTGAGTTGTACGACACAACGGAATCAGCGACGGTCGCAACCTTGCTCACGTGGATTCGTTCCTCGTGTTGGCCGGAGCGCTGGGTGTACGCGCCAAGGTCGGTCGCCGCCCACCAGCGCTGTCCCAGCGCGGGGGCCGACACAACGCCGACGCGGGGGACACCGTCGATGGCGAGTGCGATGAGCGTGCCCCAAATCGGGACACCACGCAGGAAGTTGGCGGTGCCGTCGATAGGGTCGATGATCCACTGACGTTCGGGACGTCCCTCGCCGTGCTGCTCGCCGGTCGATCCGAATTCCTCGCCGAGGATGGCGTCATGCGGTCGTGCAGCCGCGATTCCTTCACGAATTGCGCGTTCGACTTCCTGGTCGGCTTCCGTAACCGGCGTGCGGTCGGGCTTTGTCGAGACCGTGAAATCTTGGGCGGTGAATCGCCGCATCGAAATGAGGTCGGCGTGGGCCGCAAGAGTGCGGGCTAATGCGAGGTCGTCCTCGAGGCGAATGGTCACAAGAACAGGCTACGACACTGAATCGAGCGAACCGATGAGTCGCTGGACGGAATCCAGTCGAGCGGCGCCTTCGGTACCGAGTTCACCACGCGACACCGCCTCGACCATCGCACAATCCTCGTCACGGTGATTGCACCCGCGGGGGCAATCTTCGGCGACGGCCGCAAGGTCTGTGAACGCGGCGAGGACGGATTCCGGGCGAACATGGCCCAGCCCGAAAGAGCGCACACCGGGAGTGTCGATTAGCCACCCGCCACCGGGGAAACGGAACGAGACGGTCGACGATGACGTGTGGCGGCCACGTCCGGTGACCTCGTTGACGATTCCCGTCGCGCGGTCTGCGCCCGGCACTAGCGCATTGACGAGCGTCGATTTGCCGACACCCGAGTGTCCAACCGCGACGGTCGTGTGTCCGCGCAGAAGGTCACCCAGCGCCTCAACCGGCGGGTCATCAGACCGTGACGTGACGACATCGATGTCGAGCCCGCGGAAGTGACCGAGGAAGTCGGTCGGGTCGGCTAGGTCGGTCTTCGTCACACACAGAATTGGACGAATACCCGCATCGAAGGCTGCAACGAGGTAACGATCAACCAACCTCTGTCGCGGTTCGGGGTTCGCCGCCGCGACCACGATGAGCATACGGTCAGCATTCGCGACAATCATGCGTTCAACGGTGTCGCTGTCGTCGGCGCTGCGGCGCAACACGGTGGCGCGGTCCTGCACGCGCACGATTCGTGCCAGCGATCCTTCATCGCCGGTGATGTCACCGACGAGGTCCACAATGTCGCCCGTCACGATGGGTGTCTTAGAGAGTTCACGAGCGCGTTTTGCAATGACCGTGCGTTCGGTTGCCGTTCCCTCGTCCACGAGGGTTTGGTAACGCCCGCGGTCGACGGTCACGACCAGTCCGGCCGTCGAATCGTCGTGCGTGGGGCGTGTCTTGGTGCGGGGGCGAGTACCGCGTTTGGGCGGTCGAACCTTCGCGGCCGATTCATCGAATCGGTCGAAGTCACCGTCGAGCCAGGTCACGCGCCCACCAACTGCGCCCACAAGCGCGGGAAGTCGGGGAGTGTCTTGGATGTCGTCCCGATGTTCTCGACCTCGATGCCCTCAACGGCCAGTCCGATAATCGCGCCAGCAGTGGCCATACGGTGGTCGAGATAACTGTGCCATTCGCCGCCGTGTAGGGGCGCCGGCTCGAGTCGGATTCCGTCAGGCAATTCGGTCGCGCGACCGCCACGCTTGTTGATTTCTGCGACGAGAGCGGCGAGTCGATCCGTCTCGTGCCCACGAAGGTGGGCGATTCCGGTGAACTCACTCGGTCCATCCGCGAGTGCGGCCAGTGCAACAAGTGCTGGGGCGAGTTCGCCGCCCGTCGACAAGTCCAGCGTGACGCCGGGGATAAAGTGGCCGCCCCGCAGCCCGACTCCGCCGTCAACGGTGAGTCCGTCTGCGGAGCGAGAAACGGTCGCGCCGAACATCGGCAAGTAGGTCGCAAGATCCGCGCCGACCTGAGTGGTGTGCTCGGGCCAGTCGGGGATCGTGACCGTTCCGCCAGCGATGACCGCGGCACAGAGGAACGGCGCCGCATTGGACAAGTCAGGTTCGATAACAAGGTCGAGTCCGCGAATCGGTCCCGGTTCGACGCGCCAGACGCCGGGTTCGGGTATGGACACGGCCACCCCGTGCGCGCGCAGGCACTGCACGGTCATGTCGATGTGCGGCATGGACGGCACGTGGTCACCCGAGTGCCGCAGTGTCAAGCCTTCGTCAAATCGTGCGGCGGCAAGCAAGAGTCCAGACACGAACTGACTCGACGCCGACGCGTCAATGGTGATGTCGCCACCGCGGACGCGGCCTGTTCCGTGGACCGTGAAGGGAAGTGTTCCGCGACCGTCGTCCGAGACTTCGACGCCAAGTTTGCGGATCGAATCGATGGTCGTCGCCATGGGTCGGCGGCGTGCACCCTCGTCACCATCGAACGTGACATCCCCGTTCGCCAGCGCGGCAATCGGGGGCACGAATCGCATGACGGTTCCCGCCAAACCACAGTCAATCGTGGTGTTCCCGGTCAATTTCGACGGGGTGATCTCAACGATGTCCGTGGTCTCGTTTAGTGTGACAGCGCAGTCCACCCCGAGATTCCTCAGCGCGTCACACATCAGAGCCGAATCGCGAGAACTGAGGGGTTTGTGCAGCACCGACGGCGACTCCGCAAGGGCCGCCAGCACCAATTCCCGGTTAGTCAGACTCTTGCTGCCGGGAATCGGAACAATCGCGTTTAACGGTCCGCTCGAAATTGGGGCACGCCAATTTTCGGTCGGATGGGAATAAACGCGTTCTGTCATCACTTCAAACTTTACGCGAGAGGGGAAGTTTGGGATGATTCGAGAGCACGAGGAGAAAACCATAAGCGAACACAACAACGTCGAAGAGGGAAACGACTTCGATTTCTTGGGGCACGACCCCGAAATTCAGGCTGGCATGGAGGCGAACGCCACCGCCATCCAGATCCCCAGCGCAGCGGGCTGGAACCCCGCGGAAATCACGACCGATTACCGCAACACCGGAATATTCGACGAAGTCTTTCCTCCGTTGTTGGACCGCGTGTACAACCACGCGAGTTACGAACTCAACCGACTCGGGATGAACCGTGAGTTGTTAGAAGAGGTCATGCAGATCGCGTCGCTCAAGGCTCGCGACAACTGGGACAAGTACACCCAGGGAACGTACGCGCTGGCGTGGCTGAAGAAAATCGTCACCAACACGTGCTTCAACCTGCGTCGTCAGCGCCGCACGCTCGATTTCCGTGAGCAGTCGATCGGTGACACTGTCGAGTTCTTCGACTCCCGCGGTTACGAATCTGCCAGCGCGGAACGGCAGGCGATCGACAACCTGCGCGCGGCCGAAATTATTGCCATGTTCGACAAATTGCCCCCGAACCTTCGGGCTGCGGCGACTGCCGTCATTCTCGATCAGATGACGACCTTGGAGGCCGCGGCGCTGCTCGGCATTCCTTCTGCAACTGTTCTCACGCGCGTACACCGTGCTCGTGCGCGACTTCGTGGGATGCTGGGTGGAGAGCGCGGAACGGAAAAGGACATCTAATGGACATTCAACGCGATTGCGGTTGCGCGTCTGCCTTTGGCCGAATCGAAGCTCTTGTCGACGGCCAACTCGATGCGGCGGAATGTGCGGAAATCCGCAACCACTGCGAAACCTGTGAATCATGCGCCGGTGAACTCGACGTCGTCACCTCACTGAGCCAGAAATTCAGAGCGGCCCTGTCGGAACCGTGCCCGACCGAGGTCAGGGATTCGTTGTTCCGCACGCTGAACATCACCGC
>JBDLPW010000117.1:0-3042 GCA_039800905.1 Actinomycetota bacterium
CACGTGCTCGACACCGCAACGGTTCGACTCAACCCCGAGATCTACAACTCCGTCATGGGTGCGTATAAGACGCCGCTCATGGGTCTCGGTGAAGCCGGGCTCGTCGGTGCGATCATGTTCCACGCACTGAACGGATTGCGCATCATCCTCGTTGACTATACGAAGTGGGGAACGCGCCGCCAGAAGGCGATGTTCTACGTCGTCATCGCGCTGTGGGTCGTGCTCATGGCCGGCTTCCTCCCCCGTCACCTCGCCCACGTGTTCGGAGGCTAAGCACCATGAAGGCACTTCGACTCGACCGACTCGGCTGGATTTTCATGCGCCTTTCCGGCGTCGTGCTCATCGGCCTCATCTTCACTCACCTCGCCGTCAACCTCATGCAAGACGGCGGCGTCAAGGCGATTGACTTCGCGTTCGTCGCCGGCAAGCTCGCGAGCCCGGTGTGGCAGTGGTTCGATGCGGCGTTGCTCTGGCTCGCACTCATCCATGGAACAAACGGCATGCGCGTCGTCATCGAGGATTACGTGCTTCGCACCGGCCTTCGGAAGACCCTCCTCGCTCTGCTCGGGCTGTCGACCGTCACGTTGCTCGTGCTCGGCACGCTCGTCATCTTCACGCTCGACCCGTGCCCGGTCGGCACCCCGGCCGATTTGCTGCCGTCGTTCTGCCCGGCCAGCTAACACATATATAAGGAGTACACCGTGACCACGGTTCATCACCACGAGTACGACGTCGTCATCGTTGGCGCGGGTGGCGCGGGCATGCGCGCGGCCATCGAGTCGGCACCAAACGCAAAGACCGCCGTCATCACGAAGCTCTACCCGACCCGTTCGCACACCGGTGCAGCACAGGGCGGCATGGCCGCAGCGCTCGCGAACGTCGAAGAGGACTCGTGGGAGTGGCACACATTCGACACCGTCAAGGGTGGCGATTACCTCGTCGACCAGGACGCTGCCGAGATCCTCGCGAAAGAAGCGATTGACGCGGTGCTCGACCTTGAGAACATGGGCCTCCCGTTCAACCGCACGCCAGAGGGCACGATCGACCAGCGCCGTTTCGGCGGTCACACGCGTGACCACGGCAAGGCCCCGGTTCGCCGCGCGTGCTACGCCGCCGACCGCACCGGCCACATGATCCTCCAGACGCTGTTCCAGAACTGCGTCAAGCTCGGTGTCGAGTTCTACAACGAGTTCTACGTGCTCGACCTCGTCCTAACCGAAGAGCGCGGGAAGAAGCGCGCGACCGGCGTCGTCGCGTACGAACTCGCGACCGGCGACATCCACGTCTTCAACGCAACGTCGGTCGTGTTCGCGACCGGCGGCTTCGGCAAGATGTTCAAGACCACCTCGAACGCACACACGCTCACGGGTGACGGCGTCGGCATCATCTGGCGCAAGGGCATCCCGCTCGAAGACATGGAGTTTTTCCAGTTCCACCCGACCGGGCTCGCCGGGCTCGGCATCCTCCTCACCGAGGGCGCACGTGGTGAAGGCGCAATCCTTCGCAACGCGAGCGGAGAGCGATTCATGGAACGGTACGCCCCGACCATCAAGGACCTCGCGCCGCGTGACATCGTCTCGCGCTGCATGGTTCAGGAAGTCGCCGAAGGTCGCGGTGCTGGACCACACAAGGACTACGTCCTCCTCGACTGCACGCACCTTGGGGCCGAAGTTCTCGAGACCAAGCTTCCCGACATCACCGAGTTCGCGCGCACCTACCTCGGTGTCGACCCGGTAGTTGAGCCCGTCCCCGTTATGCCGACCGCGCACTACGCAATGGGTGGCATCCCGACGAACACGGACGCCGAAGTTCTTCTCGACAACACGACCGTCATCCCCGGCCTCTACGCGGCGGGCGAATGCGCGTGTGTGTCGGTGCACGGATCGAACCGACTGGGAACCAACTCGCTGCTCGACATCAACGTCTTCGGCAAGCGCGCCGGTCGCAACGCGGCCGCCTACGCAAATAAGTCCAAGCGCCCCGAGCTCCCTGCCGCAGCAGAAAAGTTCGTCACCGACCTCGTGACCACGGTTCGCGCCGCGAAGGGAACCGAATCGGTCGCCACCATCCGCAAGGAACTGCAGGCGGAGATGGACCGCAACGCTCAGGTGTTCCGCACAGAAGAGTCACTCGCCCACGCCCTCAAGGTAATCGGTGACCTGCGCAAGCGCTACGAGAAGATCGGCATCCACGACCGCGGTCAGCGATTCAACACGGACCTGCTCGAAGCGATTGAGCTCGGATTCCTGCTCGACCTCGCCGAGGTTGTCGTCGTCTCCGCAAAGAATCGCAAGGAAAGCCGCGGAGGACACATGCGCGACGACTTCCCCAACCGCGACGACAAGAAGTTCATGCGGCACACGATGGCGTACAAGAAGGGTTCGAAGATCGAACTCGACTGGAAGCCCGTTGTCATCACGAACTACCCGCCGATGGAGAGGAAGTACTAATGAGCGAGATGGGCACCGTGCAGTCCTTCACCGTCACGTTCATCGTCCGCCGGTTCAACCCGGAGACGGACGCCGAACCGTATTGGCAGGACTTCGACGTCGAGATGTTCTCGACCGACCGCGTTCTTGACGGACTCCACAAGATCAAGTGGGACCAGGACGGCTCGCTGTCGTTCCGTCGTTCGTGCGCTCACGGAATCTGTGGCTCCGACGCGATGCGCATCAACGGACGCAACCGTCTCGCGTGCAAGACCCTGATCAAGGACCTCGACATTTCGAAGCCCGTCTACGTCGAAGCAATCAAGGGGCTTCCGCTTGAGAAAGACCTCATCGTCGACATGGAGCCGTTCTTCGCAGCGTACCGCGAGGTTCAGCCGTTCCTTCAGACGTCGGCGAAGCCCGAGAAGGAGCACCTCCAGTCGGTGGAGCAGCGCGAGCGCTTCGACGACACCACCAAGTGCATCCTCTGCGCAGCGTGCACCACGTCGTGCCCGGTGTTCTGGACCGACGGACAGTACTTCGGTCCCGCCGCGATCGTCGCCGCTCACCGCTTCATCTTTGACTCGCGTGACGAAGAGGCACAGGTTCGTCT
>JBDLPW010000118.1:0-17004 GCA_039800905.1 Actinomycetota bacterium
GTCACCGCCGACGTTGCCAGTGATTGACGGCGTTCGGGGTTGGTGAGCAGCGCCGTGATGGCAATCTCCATCGACGCAGCGATTGGCTCGGCAAATTCGACAGCGTCGTGCGCGAGCTCGATGAATACCGGCTCTGTGGGCGTCACAACCGTTGCTCCACACATCATGGCCTCGACCAACGCGCGGCCCGTTCGGTGAGAATTGTCGAGAATGACCGAGAACAGCGAGCCCCCGAGGAACGCGTTTCTTTCACCGTCCGGAATGTCGGCAACAAGTCGAACGTCGAACCCAGCGTTGATGAGACCGGTCGTCGCTCGAAGCGCGACGGCGTCGTCAACACCGGTAACGATCAGAGTAGGACGCGATTCGCCGAACTCGGTTGCGCGGCGGAAACCGTCACAGAATGCCTCGAACGATTCCATCGAGTCGGAACTGGCAACGACGGCAATCCAATCACTGGCCCCATATGTGTCCGAGAAGGCCGTAAGTTCCTCCCATTGAGGGATAGCGACGATGGACTTGTTGATCCCGCGATGAGCAACGTGAACGCGATTCGCCGGTGCTCCGGTCGCGTCGAGAATGTCGTGTGCGACGGCGCTACTCGGGGCGACGACATCGACACGGAGGGTCACCGCCGACCGGTATGCGCGCGCAATCGGATCACCCACGGGGTCATGCACCGCGAGGACTCGACGAACCCGGCCAGAGGTTGGATAAACGTCATGGGGTGAGTGAATGACGTGCGCACCATGCTCGCGCGCGAACTTCGCGAGCCCCCACGAAATCCACCAGCGCCGTTGGCGCTCGGACACCACACGTTCGGGTGCCCGATGCACCTCGAGGTCAAATGATTTGAACAGTTTGGCGTCACGTGGCTTACACACAACAACGACGTCCGCGTGCTGGCGCCCGGCCGCCTTCGCTAACTCCACGACGTATTCGTCCGCGAGAGAGTCCCGCGACCCCAAACCGGTCGCGTCCAACAACACACGGAGAGGGTCGCGACTCGAGTCCGTTCCTGGGTCGCTCATCGAAGGTGTTCCGTCCAGTTAGCCGTTCGACTTCTTGGGGAACACTGTCTCGTTGATCATCTTTCGAGCGAGTTCCCAGTCGGGGTAGCTGGTGTTGAAGTCCGGCGGGACGAGTTCAAGACGTCGAATGTCCAGCTTGCGACCCTTTTGAGCGAGGTCAAGGAACGTTCCCACCATCGATTGCGGTACGTCGGTGGTGAACAGCGAGGTGCTCGCCGCGGCCAGGTCCTGGAAGCGGGCGACGATGACCGACGGCTTGACCTGCTTGAAGATTGCGGCCTCGAGCTGGCGCTGGCGCTTCATTCGGTCATAGTCGTTGGTGTCGCAACGGGTGCGCGCATACCGGAGAGCTTTCTTGCCGTCCATGTGAATCGTGCCGGGCTGGAATGTGTACCGGATCTTTTCGCCGACCTTACAGACGTTGACGGGCTTGTCGAGGGTGATGTCCACGCCACCGAGCGCGTCGACGAGGTCGCGGAATCCGGCCATGTCGACACCGACGTAGAACTGAACGGGCATACCGGTGATGGCTTCCATCGAATCACGCAGTGCCTCAACACCCGGATCGGAATTCTTTCCTACCTTGGGGTATAGGTCGGGGTGGTCTAGACCGTATGTGTAGACATATGCGAGCAGACAGTCGGCACCGCAGTTGAAGCCGTCCGGCCAGTCCTTCAACATCGGCGAACCCTTGACGAACGGTGCGTTGTTGATGTTTCGCGGCAATCCGACGATCGTGACCTGACCCGTCGTGGCATCGACCGTCGCGAACGCCATCGAGTCGGTGCGGCGACTGATACGACCATCTCCCGCGTCGCCACCGATGAGCATGAAGGTGTAGACGCCGTTGATGGGTTCGACGAAGTCCGAGTTGTCGGCGAAGATGTTCGCGAGCGCGCCGCGCGATACTCCAGCCATAAAGGACGCGTAGGACGCGGCTCCCGCGGGAAGGATGATCGACAGCACAACTGCGATGGACACCCACATCTTGGCGCGTTGGCCCACGTAGACGATCTTGACGAGTCGGAAGGCGTCGACCGCGGCTACGAACCAGACAATGGCCGCGAAGATCAGTCCAATCTGCAGCAACAGGAGTCCCCACCCGGACGTCGCGATGGTCAGGGCGAACGATGCGAAGAATGTGTTGAGTAGGAACGCGAGCACGGCGATGCCGAGCATCGACAGCCACGACCCGAACAGGAATCGACCGAGTCGTCGGTTTCCCGCGAGCAATTGCGCGGACCCGGGAATGAAAATCGTCAAGGCGATGAGCCACCACGCACGACGCGTCATCACCGCGGGGTTACGCAGGTCGGGGTTACGAATCGGGGAAGACAGCGTCACGACAGTGAATCTTTGAGGGCCGTGTTTTTCGCGGCCACCATGTCTTTGAGGTCAGCGGCGTAAGCGTCGAGCTTGGTTGCGAGTCCAGCATCGGAAATCGACAGCATGCGCAGCGCCAAGAGTCCGGCGTTCTTGGAGTTTCCGATCGCGACCGTCGCGACCGGGATTCCACCCGGCATCTGAACAATCGACAACAGCGAATCCATTCCATCGAGTTTGTCGAGCGCCACGGGAACACCGATGACGGGGAGCGACGTTACCGACGCGAGCATTCCAGGAAGGTGTGCGGCACCACCGGCACCAGCGATGACAACCGAAAAACCGTTCGCGCGTGCCGACTTGCCCCACTCGATCATGGCCTCCGGAGTGCGGTGGGCCGAGAGAACCTGAACATCGCTGGCAACACCGAATTCGTCGAGGACATCTTTAGCGGCGCTCATGGTCGGCCAGTCAGAATCTGACCCCATAACGATGGCAACGAGCGGCGTACTCACCGTTTAATGCTAGTTCGCGGCATCAAAAATCGCGGCAGCGGCTCGCGCCTGGTAGACGACCTCGTCGAGGTCATCGCCCGTGACAGTGACGTGCCCGACCTTCCGACCGGCGCGTGCGTCCTTGCCGTAGTTGTGAATTTTCACGGCGTCGTGGCCGCCCAGAAGCGAGTAACGGTCGGTCGACATCGAGCCGAAGACGTTCACCATCGCCGCCCAGTCGTGACGCGACTCGGTCGACCCGAGCGGCATGTCGGTGACGGCACGAAGGTGTTGTTCGAACTGTCCGGTTACGCTGCCCTCCATGGTGACGTGCCCGGAATTGTGTGGGCGCATCGCGAGTTCGTTGATGAGGATGCGCTGATCGGTGGTCTCGAACATTTCGATAGCGAGCACGCCGGTGACGCCGAGCCCGTCCGCGACCGTTCGCCCGATCTGCGCCGCAACCTCGACCAGTTTGTCGCTCGCTTTCGGTGCGGGCAGGATGACCTCGGCACACACTCCACCCGACTGAGTCGTTTCGACCACCGGCCACGTCACAATGTCGCCCGACGGGCGACGGGCGACCAATTGTGCGAGCTCGCGACTGTAGTCGACGAGTTCCTCGAGAAGCACGGGACCGTTCGCGAGCCACTCGGCGATTTCGGCTGCGTCGTTGATGACGGCGACGCCCTTACCGTCGTAACCACCGCGTGGGGTCTTGGCGACAACTCGACCACCGTTCGCGGCGAGGAATGCGGTGACATCGTCGGCCGAGTTCGCCTCGGCCCAGACCGGCAACGGCAACCCGAGGTCGTCGAGTACCCGACGCATGTGCAACTTGTCCTGAGCCGCAGCGAGCGCCGCTGGGCCGGGTCGCACCGCAACGCCACGAGATTCGAGCGCGGACAGCACCGTCGCGGGAACGTGTTCATGGTCGAACGTGATGACGTCGACGCCGTTCGCGAACGCGAGAACCGTATCAACGTCGCGGTAATCGCCGACCATCGTTGCACGGTCACGCGCGGACGAGTCGGCGGATTCGGCGAGGACTCGCAGCTCGATGCCCAACTCAATCGCAGGACCGATCATCATTCGCGCGAGTTGCCCGCCACCGATGACACCGACGACAGTCATGGCGTTCTCCTCGGGTTGCGGGGAATTCCAGCCTACTTTGTCGCGTCAGCGCGCGGGGCGCAGCCGGGTGATCTCCCCCGCCACAATCGGGTCGCCCGAATCGAGCCGCAGCGCACCCGCCGAGGTAATTCCGTGGACGATTCCTGTTCGCACGGCTCCGTCAGGGAACTCTATCGAGACCTCGTCACCGATGAGCCCTAGCGTGGACTCGATCCAGTCCTGTGCGACGTCAATTCGCGAAATCCGATCGAGCAAAATCGCCACCCAACGGTCGGCGATATCCGTCGCATCGATGTCGAATCCCTCCGCGGCCAGCGATGTGGAAGTGTCGAGCGGGAGTTCGGCCTTCTGGTGGCGAACGTTGACCCCCAACCCAACGATGATGCGACCGAGTGCCGGCATCTCCGTCAAAATTCCCGCAACCTTGCGGTCCCCGATGTACACGTCGTTCGGCCACTTGGCCCAGGCGTCGACACCGCGTTCCCTCAACATCTCGACAAGTGCTGCACCAGCGACGAGCGGGATGAGCGTCGGCGTAGGACCCGGTGCGACGACAATCGATAATGCGAGTCCTTTACCCGGCGACTCAAGCCAGGTTCGTCCGAGTCGTCCTCGACCACCGCGTTGATTGAGCGTCGCACGAGTGGAACCCACCGGCGCGTTGCGCAGATCCGTGTTCGTCGATTCGGTCGACGGAACCCAGTCGATAGGGATCACTGACCCGTGAATTCGTCCCAGGTCTGGTGTCCGCGTTCGGCGGTGTCTCGACCGACGCGAGCCGATGCTGACCACCGATCGCGCGTCGCCGCCTGGTCCACGACTCCGCCCTCGCGCAGCATTCCCGCGACGATAGCGATTGCGGCGGCTTCGTCCTCCGGAGTCGGCTCTCCTCCCACCACGCGAATGAGCGTGAGGGGGTCGACTTCCGGAGTTTCGTCGGCCATTAGAGCGGAATGTTTCCGTGCTTCTTGGGCGGCAGGCTCGCGCGCTTCGTTCCCAATGCACGCATCGCGCGGATGACCGCCGAACGGGTCATGTGCGGGTAGATGACGTTGTCGATTTCACCGCGTTCCGCCGCGAGGAACGGGCTCGCCACGTTGTATGTGTACTCGTTGGCGAGCTTGGCGCGAACGGCCGCGACGTCCTCGCCACGCTCTTCCGCTTCCTTGAGTTCGTTGCGGTACAGGATGTTGACCGCACCCTGTCCACCCATGACCGCAATCTCGGCGGTCGGCCACGCCATGTTGATGTCGGCGCCGAGGTGCTTCGAACCCATGACGATGTACGCGCCACCATAGGCCTTGCGGGTGATGACGGTGATGAGCGGAACGGTCGCCTCGGCGTAGGCGTAGAGCAACTTCGCACCGCGGCGGATGACGCCCTGCCACTCCTGGTCTGTACCGGGCAGGTACCCGGGTACGTCGACGAGCGTGAAGATGGGAAGTCCGAACGCGTCACAGAAACGAACGAATCGAGCGGCCTTCTCACCGGCTTCGATGTTCAGTGTCCCCGCCATTTCCTTCGGCTGGTTCGCGATGACACCGACGGGCTTGCCTTCGATGCGGGCGAAACCGATGACGATGTTTGGGGCGAACAACGGCTGAACTTCGAGGAACGAATCCTCGTCGACGACGTGGTTGATGACGTCGAGCATGTCGTACGGCTGGTTCGCGCTGTCGGGGATGATTGTGTCGAGTTCGCGATCACGATCCGTGATGCCCTCTTCCATCACCGCCGCATACTCGGGGTGGTCAGCGAGGTTGTTCTGGGGCAGGTACGACATGAGAGCACGCACGTAATCGAACGCGTCGGGCTCGTCGCTCGCGAGGTAATGGGAAACACCGGTCTGCGCCGAGTGCGTGAGCGCACCGCCGAGCTCCTCCATGCCGACCTCTTCGCCCGTGACGGCCTTGATGACGTCGGGGCCGGTGACGAACATCTGGCTCGTCTTGTCGACCATGACGACAAAGTCGGTCAACGCCGGCGAATACACCGCGCCACCCGCCGCGGGTCCACAAATAATCGAGATTTGCGGGATGACACCAGAGGACGCGGTGTTGAGGCGGAAGATTTCACCGTATTTGCCGAGAGCGGTGACACCCTCCTGGATGCGGGCGCCGCCCGAGTCGAGAATTCCAATGAGGGGAACGCCGGCCTTGAGGGCGTATTCCTGAAGTTTGACGATCTTGGCGCCGGCGGCTTCACCGAGGGACCCACCGAAGACGGAGAAGTCTTGCGAGAAGATAGCGACCTGACGACCGTGAATGGTTCCGACTCCGATGATGACCGAGTCACGGTCGGGGCGGTTCGACCCGCCAACGTCGGCGCGTGACTTACGGAACTTGTCGATCTCCGTCAGCGCGGTCCCTGGGTCAATGAGCATCTGGATGCGGTCCATCGCCGCGTTCTTGCCCTTCGGCTTCTGCTTTTCGGCGGCAACCTTCTGCGCGGTCTTGAGCTTGTCGAGGCGCGACTGGAAGTCGGCCAATCGGCCGGCCGTCGTCGACATGTCGGGTGTGGTGGAGTCTTCAGTCACGCCTTCACAATACCGAGCAACGGCGCGAACAGCACCTATTCGGCAGTCGGACTCTCTCGCACGAGCGTGGCAACAGCCTCGACGTGATGTGTGTGCGGGAACATGTCGAGGGCCGTCAGACGACTGAGTCGATAACCGGCAGCGGTCGCGAAGGCGACATCGCGCGCAAGAGCCACCGGGTCGCAGGCAACATAGACAAGCTGAGCGGGGGCGAGACGGGTTAGCAACGCCATCACATCGCGTCCCGCGCCAGTGCGCGGCGGATCGAGGATGACCGTGGCCGCCTCGAGGCGCGACCGTTCGGCGGGAGTCGCGCGTCGATCAAGTGCCGACAGCCAGCGGTCAACTTTGGCGGTCTCGGCGAAAGCACCAACCCATTCGGCGAGGTTTTCGCCCGCGTGTTCTGTGGCTCGTTCCGTGGCTTCAATTGATGTGATGCGGGTCGACGTACCGCCGACGTCCGCGAGCGCCGCCGCGAGTAGTCCGACACCACCGTAGAGGTCGAGGTTGTACGCGGTGGCGTCGAAACGGTCCATGTCGATTGCCGCCTGAACCGCCGCGGTCAGGGCCGCAGGCGCCTCGCGGTGGACCTGCCAAAATCCGTTGTCGTCGACGCGGAATTCGCGATTGCCTACGCGCTCCTTGATGACGGTTGGTTTTTGGTGGCCCACAATCAAACGCGGGTCGCCAACCGACGGTGACAGGACGTCGACAGATCCGACGTTCCCGTATTCGTCGGACAGCGGCGCAATCTGGTTGATGCCCGCCGACGCGAGCGGCAGGCTCGACACGCGGATAACGTCGTGCGACTTGCGCGCGCGGGGTCCGACGTGCCCACGTTCGTCGGTGTGCAGGCGGACACGCGTTCGCCACCCGAGTCCATTCGCCTTGTCGTCGCCCGCGAGCGCCTCGACCTTGTCGGCGAGAAGGGACACCGTCGCGGGGTCGACCTTGCCGAAGCGGATGAGTGCGTCGCGCAGGACGTCCTTCTTCAATTCGCGCTGGTGAGACAGGGCGATGTGACCGTAGTCGGCGCCACCGACGCGCTTCTCGGGGTCACGGGAAACGTCAGCTTCGTGCCAGATGTGGGGGACACGGTGCTCGGACGGTGTGACGACCGAGAGTGTCTCTGCCCACCAGAAACTGGCCTTGGAATCGTCCGTGACGCGGGCGAGGACCGTTTCGCCGGGGATCGCATCAGACACGAAAACCACGCGTCCGTCGAGCCGGGCGACCGAATAACCGCCGTGCGCGATACCCGTCGGAGTCAGTTCAATCGTGTGCCCAAGCCATTCACCCATGCCTCCAGCCTACGAGGGCGATAGTGTCGCATCGTGCGCCTGTACCTTGCCTCGACCTCGCCTGCCCGACTCGCGACCCTCCGTTCCGCGGGGATCGACCCCGTGACGTACTCACCCGATGTGGACGAAGAAGCCGTAGTCGAGGCCAGCGGGCCTCTGTCGGCGGAAGACATGGTGTTTCTGCTCGCGCGCCTGAAGGCCGAGGCCGTTCAGACGGCCAACGGCGGGGACATCGACGGGTTCATCCTTGGTGGAGACTCGGCGTTCGTCGTCGACGGGACGATTTACGGCAAACCACACGACCCCGAGGTGGCGCGCGAACGCTGGCTTCGTCAAAGTGGTGCGAGCGGCACGCTGTATTCGGGGCACTGGCTCATCGATCACCGCGGCGGGGTTGACGGCGGCGGAATCGGAATCGTCACCAGTGCCGAGGTGCACTTCGCGGACGTCACCGCACGTGAAATTGACGCGTACATCGCGACCGGTGAACCGCTCAAGGTCGCGGGAGCATTCACCATCGACTCACTCGGCGGTGCCTTCATCGACCGAATTGAAGGCGACCCGCACACCGTCGTCGGTCTGTCCCTGCCGGCGTTGCGTAATCTCGTTCGATCTTTCGGGGTCGAGTGGACCGACCTGTGGAACCGCTGACGGTTACTGACAGCACCCGCGCCAGACAATAGGCTTAGGGACATGTCGAAGCGCATCACGAAGGTCCTCATCGCCAACCGAGGCGAGATTGCCGTACGCGTCATCCGTGCCGCCAAAGACGCCGGAATTAAGACGGTCGCGGTCTATGCAAACCAGGACATCAACGCTCAGCACGTCAAGCTAGCGGATGAAGCAATTTCACTGAACGGCACGACGAGCGCCGAAACCTACCTCGTCATCAACAAGATTCTCGATGCGGCCGCCCGCACCGGCGCCGACGCCATTCACCCCGGATACGGCTTCCTCGCCGAGAACGCAGACTTTGCCCGCGCCGTCATCGCCGCCGGCATCATCTGGATCGGCCCGAGTCCCGAGGCGATTGAACGCCTCGGTGACAAAGTCTCTGCTCGTCACGTCGCCGAGAAGGTCGGCGCACCGCTGGCCCCCGGAACGATCAACCCGGTCTCGGGTGCGGACGAGGTCCTCGAATTCGTCGACAAGCACGGTTTGCCCGTCGCTATCAAGGCGGCGTTCGGTGGAGGTGGCCGCGGACTCAAGGTCGCCCGCACACGCGAAGAAATCCCCGAGCTGTTCGAGTCCGCGACACGTGAAGCAGTTGCCGCGTTCGGTCGAGGCGAATGTTTCGTCGAGAAGTACCTCGACAAGCCACGCCACGTTGAGACCCAGTGTCTCGCGGACGCCAAGGGCAACGTTGTCGTTGTCTCAACCCGCGACTGCTCGCTGCAGCGTCGTCACCAGAAGCTTGTTGAAGAGGCGCCCGCCCCGTTCGTGTCGGACAAGCAGCGCGAACTGCTGTACAGCGCGTCGAAAAACATCCTCAAAGAGGTCGGGTACGTTGGCGCCGGAACCTGTGAGTTCCTTATCGGCGCTGACGGCACCATCACCTTCCTTGAGGTCAACACGCGACTACAGGTGGAACACCCCGTCTCGGAAGAGGTCACCGGCCTCGACCTCGTTCGCGAGCAGTTCCGCATCGCCGAAGGCGGACTCGTGGACTACCCGGACCCTGAAATCAAGGGTCACTCGATCGAATTCCGCATTAACGGTGAAGACGCCGGAGCAAACTTCCGCCCGACTCCCGGACCGGTCCAGGAACTCCGCCTTCCCGGTGGCCCCGGCGTTCGCGTCGACTCGGGCGTCGTCGCGGGCGATGTGATCTCCGGTTCCTTCGACTCGCTTCTCGCAAAGCTCATCGTCACGGGAACAGACCGCGCCGACGCTCTCGCGAAGTCGCGCCGCGCTCTCGCCGAGTTCCACGTTGTGGGTCTGCCCACCGTTCTGCCGTTCCACCGACTCGTCGTTGATGACCCCGCGTTCGCTCCCGAGGGTGACAAACCGTTCTCGGTATACACCTCGTGGATCGAGTCGGAATTCGTCAACACCGTCGAACCCGCGCCAGCGGTAACCGGACCCACCGAGGTGGAGGACACCCGTCACACCGTCGTCGTCGAGGTCGAAGGTAAGCGCCTCGAGGTGTCGGTTCCCGACAGCCTCATCCCGACGTCGCAGCGACTTCACAAGCCCGTTGCTCCCGTTCGTTCCAAGACTGCACACGGCTCGGGTGCCGGCGGTGGAAACTCGGTTGCATCGCCGATGCAAGCCACGGTCGTCAAGGTCGAGGTCAAGCCGGGTGACACGGTGGTCCAGGGTCAGACTGTGGTCGTCCTCGAAGCGATGAAGATGGAGCAGTCCATCCCCGCCCCGCGCGATGGCGTCATCGCGACCGTCACCGCCGAGGTCGGCACGACAATCAAGAGCGGAACGGTTCTGCTCACCCTCGAAAAGCCCGAATAGTCTCGGGCGTTTCGCTACTTCTTGAGTAGGTGCATCGCCTTCGCGGTGTCGGCGATTCCGCCGGCAAGCGACGGATAGACACTCCACGATCGCGCAATTTGGTCGACCGTGTGGCGGTGTTCCATCGCGAAAGACAGGAAGTTGATGAGTTCCGACGCGCGCTGGGCGACGATGACGCCACCGATGAGGATGCCCGATTCGGGCTGTGCGATGAGCTTGACGAAACCATCCGTGGTCCCCTGCATCTTGGCGCGTGGGTTGGCGTCAAGGTCGAGTTTGTGGACGATGCCGTTGACGATTCCCGACTTCACGTCGTTCTCGGTGTAACCGACAGTCGCAATTTCGGGCGACGTGAAGATGTTCGAGCAGACCAGTCGGGTGTCGAGTGGCTTGGCGAAATCACCGAGCGCGTGGAACACCGCGGTGCGGCCCTGGTGCGACGCGACCGACGCGAGCGGCGGAGCATCCGAACAGTCGCCGACCGCGTAAATGTTCGACACCGAGGTTCTCGCAACCTTGTTCACCATGATGTGACCCGACTCGCTCGTGACGACACCCGCCTCATCGAGACCGAGGGTTGCGGTGTTCGGGATCGACCCGACCGCCATGAGGCAGTGGGAAGCCTTGATGGACTTGCCGTCGCCAAGCGTCACCACGACGCCGTCGTCGACGACTTCGACCTTGTCGGCGCGGCTCTTGGACTTGAGTGTCATGCCGCGTCGCGTAAAGACGTCCTCGAGCACCTGCGCGGCGTCGCCGTCCTCGCCGGGCAGAACGCGGTCGCGGCTGGACACGAGCGTGACCTTCGAACCGAGGTTTGTATAGGCTGACGCGAACTCAGCGCCCGTCACACCGGAGCCGATGACGACGAGGTGTTCGGGGACCTCGGTGAGGTTGTACAACTGAGTCCACGTGAGGATGCGCTTGCCGTCGGGCTCCGCTGACGGCAGTGTTCGGGGACGAGCGCCCACCGCGAGGATAATCGTGTCGGCGTCGAAGGAATCGAAGTCCTTCCCCGTCGCCCCCGCCGTCTTGACGATGACGCGCTTGTCACCGTCGACGCGCCCTTCACCCGCAACAACGTTGACACCGGCTGCCTTGAGCGTGGCGGTCATATCCGTGCTCGTCTCTTTCGCGAGGCGCAGCAGACGCTCGTTGACGGCCCCGAGGTTCACCGCGACGGACGGCTTGTGGGGACGGTCGTCGTCGCCACCGACAAAGAACTGCACGCCGAGTTCGGTGGATCCGCCAACGGCGACGGCCGCGTCGGCGGTCGCGATGAGCGTCTTCGAGGGAACAACGTCGGTCAGAACTGCACTGCCGCCCACACCGCTTCGCTCGATGAGCGTCGTCTGAGCACCAAGCTGAGCGGCGGCGAGAGCGGCGTCATATCCGCCGGGTCCTCCGCCGATTACGACGACGCGATGGGGTGCAGGTTTTTGAGCAGTCACGCTCCTATTGTTTCACCACTCGCCCGTTTCGCTGGGCGTGAATGAGTTCTAGGCTGAAGTCATGAAGCACAATGACGCGCACCCCCTCGAAGACCGTTCCGTTGATCCGAAGGAGGTCGCCCGTCAGGCGGCCGAGCAGATCGCCGAAAAGTCCGGGGTCGCCCGTCACGACATCGCCCTCACACTTGGTTCGGGTTGGGGTAAGGCAGCCGACATGATCGGTGAGACGGTCGCCGAATTCCCCGCAACCGAGATCATCGGCTTCTCGAAGCCCGCGGTCGAAGGTCACGTCGGAACAATCAAGTCGATCCGCACCGCGGCGGGCAAGCACGCCCTCATCATCGGTGCTCGCACACACTTCTACGAGGACCACGGTGTTCGTCGCGTCGTCCACTCGGTTCGCACCGCCGCCGCGACGGGAGCGAGCATCATGGTCTTGACCAACGGTGCTGGCGGACTCAAGGAATCGTGGGGACCAGGGACCCCCGTCCTCATCTCCGACCACATCAATCTCACGGCCACATCACCCCTCGAGGGCGCAACCTTCATCGACCTAACCGACTTGTATTCGAGCCGCCTGCGCGACCTCGCCCGCACGGTCGAGCCGAGCCTCGACGAGGGTGTGTACGTCCAGTTCCGCGGTCCTCACTACGAGACCCCCGCCGAAGTCCAGATGGCGGGACGCATGGGCGGGCACATCGTCGGTATGTCGACGGCGCTGGAGGCGATTGCGGCACGTGAAGCCGGCATGGAGGTTCTCGGCTTCTCGCTCATCACCAACCTCGCCGCCGGACTGGGCGAACCGCTCAGTCACGCCGAGGTCATCGCCGCCGGCAAGGCGGCCGAATCCGTCATTTCGAAACTGTTGGCCGACGTCGTCAACACCGTCACGAAGGGATAAAAGATGTCCGTTCAAGATTTGTATGACCGCGCCGAGGCGTGGCTTGCCCAGGACCCCGACCCGGAAACGGCGGCCGAACTCCGAGAAATCATCGGTGCGGCGAGGGCCGGCGATGATGCTGCGAGCGCCGACCTCGTTGATCGATTCGATGCCCGCCTGACGTTTGGCACGGCTGGACTTCGCGGCGAACTGGGCGCTGGCCCGAACCGCATGAACCGACTTCTCGTTCAGCAGGCCGCATACGGTTTCGCGCAGTTCCTGCTCGCACGTGAGGCGAAGCCCTCGGTCGTGATCGGTTACGACGGCCGCGTGAACTCCGATGTGTTCGCCAAGGACAGCGCGGAAATTTTCGCAGGGCTCGGACTCGACGTCATCTTGTTCCCGCACGTCGTGCCCACCCCGGTTGCTGCAAGCGCCGTTCGTTCGCTCGGTCTCAGTGCTGGAGTGATGGTGACGGCCAGCCACAACCCGCCGCGTGACAATGGATACAAGGTGTATCTCGGAGGCGAGGACGCCGGCTCGCAGATTGTTTCGCCGGCGGACCACCAGATTGAGTCGCTCATCCTGCAGGCGGCGAAGATGGATTGCGCGGACTTCCCGAAGTCCGCCAACTATCGCCTCGCCCCTGAATCGCTCATCGACGAGTACGTGGCGGAAACCGCGCGCGTCTCTACTCACCCGGCGACCCCCATCCCGTTCGTGTACACCGCGATGCACGGTGTCGGCTGGGACGTATCGAACCGTTGTTATCTCGCATCGGGGCTCGGCTATGCTGTCGTCGTCGCGGAACAGATTGAGCCAGACGGCGCGTTCCCGACGGTCGCGTTCCCCAACCCGGAGGAGCCGGGTGCGCTTGACCTCGCGTACGCGACCGCCGACCGCGCTGGTGTCAACCTCATCGTCGCGAATGACCCGGACGCAGATCGCCTCGCTATCGCCATCAAGGACAACGGTTCCTGGCGCCGTCTCACCGGGAATGAGGTCGGCGCACTGCTCGGTTGGCGTGCGGCAGAACGGCACAAAGGTTCGGGAAAGCCGGCTGCTCTTGCCGCATCCATCGTCTCCTCCCCTGCTCTTCGCGCCGTGGCCAATCACTACGGCATCCCCTATTCGGACACGTTGACGGGGTTCAAGTTCGTTAATCGCGTTCCCCACCTCATCTTCGGATTCGAGGAGGCACTCGGGTACCTCGTTGACCCCGACAAGGTTCGTGACAAGGACGGAATTTCGGCAGCGGTCGACTTCCTCGCCATGGCGGGAGAACTTCACGGCGAGGGCAAGACCATCGCCGACCACCTCGCCGCCTTCGCAGACACGTTTGGTGCCTTCTCGTCGACGCAGATTTCGATTCGAGTGAACAATCTCGCCGAAATCCCCGCAATCTCGGGTCGATTCAGGACCGATCCGCCCGCGCAACTCGCCGGCCTCGCCGTGTCGGCGATTGACGACTTCGCGGACGGATTCGAGAACTTCCCTCCCGCAGACCTCATTCGTTTGACAATCGAGGGCGGTTCGCGCGTCATCGTTCGACCGTCGGGCACCGAACCCAAGCTCAAGATCTACATCGACGCGGCCGTCACCGACGGCGAAAACCGCACGGCTCGCGTCGCCGAGGTCGTCTCCGCCCTCGAGGCCGACCTTCGTCGTTTCATCTCGTGACGACGGGCACCATCACAACGCGGTGGGGCGCACTCCACGGCGTCGCCCTCGCGCGGGCATTCTCGATGTTCGGCACTGTCATCACAATCTGGGCGCTCATTTTCCGTGAACGTTCCGAAGGGCCAATCGTCATCTCGGCGATGTTTATCGCCGCGGGGCTCCCGTACATCCTGTTCGGCCCGTGGGCCGGATGGCTGGCCGATCGATTCTCAACGCGACAAGTCATCCCCGCGGTGTCGATCCTGCAGGGTGCATTGACGCTCGTCTTCATCATCGACATGCCGTTCTGGGCGGTGCTCGCGGCGATCTTCCTCTACAACGTCGTCGCCGCAATCGAATCCCCAGCGTGGCAAGCACTGATGCCACAGTTGGCCGCTCCCGCCGACCTCACAAGGGTGTACGGATTTAGTCAGGGCTATTTCGCCGCCGCTCAGGTTGGGTCGCCCGTTGCCGCCGGATTGCTCGTCGGCGCGACCGGGTATGTGTGGCCCTTCATCATCGACGCCGCATCGTTCGCAGTCCTCGCAGTAGCGCCGTTCTTACTTCGCGTAAACCGAGCCGGCCACCAACCGCACGAGGACCACAAGGAATCGACCGTCGTGGGCTATCGTCACCTCTGGTCAGATCCGGTGCTGCGGGCGAACACCATCCTGCTCGCCGCATTCATCGTCACCATCGGTGTCGTCAATACCGGCGAGATATTCCTCGTCATGGACATTCTCGGCGCGAACGAAACAACGTACGGAATCATTGCAGCGGCGTTCTCGGTCGGAAACCTCGTCGGTTCCGCAATCCTCGGCGCACGCGCCATCGGACCGAACTGGCAGCCACGCGCGCTCGTTCTGTCACTGTGGGTGGTGGGCACGGGAATCCTCGCCATCGCGATTTCCCCGTCACTGTGGTTCGTCGGGATTGCCAACGCTGTCACCGGTCTTGCGCACGCGTCACTCCACGCCACCGCGAACACGATGTTGCAAAACCGCACACCGGAAAAGATTCGTGGCCGAGTAAACGCGGCGTTCTCTGGCTTCATGACGTTCGGGAACCTCATCGCGACCGCATTCGCCGGTGTCGCACTGGGTGTATTCGGAATTCGTGAGGTCATGATCGGTGGTTCTGTGTTGGCGCTTGTCGCTCTGGTCATCCTGCAGGGCGCGGTGTGGAAGGCTGACGCGACGCCGTTTACGGAGGAAACCAATGCTTGACTTTTCATCTCCCGAATTCCACGCGGACCCCTACCCGGCGCTCGCGGAGCTGCGCGCAGTGGGCGCACCCGTCTGGCACGACGAGACGGGAATGTTTCTCGCCGCTCGTCACGCGGACGCCAATGCGGTGTTGCGCGACAAGAGTCTCGGCAGAATCTTCACGCCTCGCACCCCCGAAGATGAATGGTTCGACTTCAATTGGTTGCACGCCGATTCGATTCTCGATTCGGAACCGCCGAAGCACACACGCCTGAAGTCCCTCATTTCCAAGGCGTTCAATCCCGTCACGATTCGCGCGCTCCAACCGGACATCGAACGCCTGGCCGGAGGTTTGCTCGACCGCGCCGCCGACGCTGGGACGTTCGATCTCATCGCGGACGTTGCCGAACCGCTCCCCGTCAAGGTCATCGCTCACCTTCTCGGATTCCCCGAATCGGACGAACACCTATTGCGCCCGTGGTCGCAGGCGATTGTGAAGATGTATGAAGTGTCGCCAACAGAGCAACATCGCGCAGAAGCCCGAGCCGCTGCAAGCGAATTTGCCGAATATGTTCACGGCCTGATGCTCGAACGCAAAGCGAACCCCGGCACCGACCTCATTTCGGTTCTCGCCGCGGTGGAGGAGGGCGGCGAAAAGCTCAACACCCACGAACTCATTGCGACGTGCGTGCTGTTGCTCAATGCTGGGCACGAGGCGAGCGTCAACGGTTTCGGCAATGGTGCCGTTGCGGCTCTGTCCCGCCCTGACGTAATCCAACCGCTTCGCGATCGTCCGCGCGAGGTCGCACCGACCGCCGTCGAGGAATTCCTCCGTTTCGACGCTCCGCTCCAGTTGTTCGAACGCACGGCGACCGCTGACACCGAGATTGGAGGCGTCACCATTCGAACCGGTCAGAAGATCGCCGCACTTCTCGGCTCAGCAAACCGCGACGAGGACGTGTTCGATTCCCCCACCGTCATGAACCTCGAACGCGAACGCAATCCGCACATCGGGTTCGGAGCGGGCATCCACTTCTGCATCGGCGCCCCTCTCGCACGACTCGAGATGAATGTCCTTCTGCCAACCGTGTTCGAGCGGTTTCCCACTCTCGACATAGCGTCCGAACCGGAACGCCGTCCCGGTTTCGTCCTGCGCGGATACCGTGCTGTGCACGTGACCGCCTGACGATTTCGGTCACGCCACTCGAACGGTTAGATTTTTAGCGTGGCAGTTCCCAAGATCATCCTCTATTACGCTTTCGCGCCGGTCGCCGACCCGCACGCAGTTGTGTTGTGGCAGCGCACCCTCTGCCAGTCACTGGGGTTGACTGGCCGCATCATCGTCTCGCCTCACGGAATCAACGGGACGCTTGGCGGAGACATGGCGGCGCTCAAGAAATACACCCGTCAAACAAAGGAATTCCCCGGCTTTTCCAAGATGGATGTCAAGTGGTCGGAGGGAACGGGTAACGATTTCCCGCGACTGTCCGTCAAGTCACGCAAGGAACTCGTCGCTTTTGCGTC
>JBDLPW010000119.1:0-6092 GCA_039800905.1 Actinomycetota bacterium
GTGAAGAACCCCTGAGAGCGCCCGGGTGGCGCGATGTTGACAGTCACGTGCGTTGTGCCGTCCTGCGGAGCCGAGATCGAGATGCTTTCGCCGTCCTTCAGCGTGAATTCCTGAGGTCCACCAACGTCAGCATTCGGCTCTTCGGGTTGGTTCGGTTCTTTCTCCGTGCTCATGTCGCCAGCGTATCGGGTACGCAGGACATGAAAAGTGCCCCGGCCAAAGCCGGGGCACTTTTACGAGAATTAGCGGCGGTACTGGTTACGGAAGGGCTCAAAGAACCAACCGATGAACGTGATGAGAACGAGTCCCAACGCGAACAGCGCGAGCCACGGTCCGATTGCCATCGACAGCATCGCAAGACCGCCCGCTGCACCGGCGAAGAACGGCCACCATGACCACGGGAGGTAGTAACCCATGTCGGTGTCACCGTCATCGATGTCGGCGACGTTGCTGTCCTCGGGCAACGTTCCTCCCTGACGACGCAGGTTGAGGAAGAGGAAGCTACCGAGCAACAGGAACATGATCATCGTCAACGCGATGCCGATGTTTCCGACCCACTCGACACGTCCGTCACCGAAGTAGTTCCACGTGGGGTAAATCACCGCGAAAATCGCGAAGAAGACCGCGAGGACGTAATAGATGATGACGTTGCTTTTCATTGTGCTATCCCCTACTTGTCCAGGTAACCGGCCGGAGCCGTTTCAGGGTGGTTGAGGTCGAATGCTGGCGCCTCCGAGCGGATGCGCGGGATCGACGTGAAGTTGTGACGCGGCGGCGGGCACGAAGTTGCCCACTCGAGCGAACGGCCGTATCCCCACGGGTCGTTGACGCCAACGTCGGGCGCGTTGCGTTTGGTCCACCACACGTTGTAGAGGAACGGAATCATCGAAACGGCGAGGATTCCCGCACCAATCGACGACAACTGGTTCATCCAGGTGAAGCCGTCTTCAACCAAGAAGGTGGCGTATCGACGGGGCATTCCCATGACGCCTGCCCAGTGCTGGATGAGGAAGGTCATGTGGAAGCCGATGAAGAGCAACCAGAAGTGAAGGTGTCCGAGGTCCTCACGGAGCTTCTTACCGGTCCACTTCGGCCACCAGAAATAGAAGCCGGCGAACATCGCGAATACGACGGTACCGAAGATGACGTAGTGGAAGTGTGCGACGACGAAGTACGAGTCGGACAGGTGGAAGTCCAGCGCGGGCGACGCGAGGATGACGCCCGTCAGACCACCGAACACGAAGGAGACCAGGAAGCCGAGCGACCAGACGATTGGCGTCTCGAATGTGATGGATCCGCGCCACATGGTTCCGACCCAGTTGAAGATCTTGACACCGGTCGGCACCGCGATGAGCATCGTCATGAGTGCAAAGAACGGGAGAAGAACGCTACCGGTGACGTACATGTGGTGAGCCCACACCGTCATCGACAGAGCGGCGATCGAGATAGTCGCGAAGACGAGGGTCTTGTATCCAAAAATTGGCTTGCGCGAGAACACCGGCAGGATTTCGGAGATGATTCCGAAGAACGGCAGCGCGATGATGTACACCTCGGGGTGGCCGAAGAACCAGAACAGGTGCTGCCAGAGGATTGCCCCACCGGTTGACGCGTCGTAGACGTGCGAACCGAAGATGAGGTCGGAGCCAAGTGCCAGCGCTGCCGCTGCGAACACGGGGAAAACCATGATGATGAGCAGCGACGTGACGAGAGTGTTCCACGAGAAGATCGACATGCGCCACATCGTCATTCCAGGGGCACGCATCGTGATAATCGTCGTGATGAAGTTGACGGCACCCATGATCGTTCCGAAGCCGGAGAGACCGAGGCCGAAGACCCACATGTTCGCGCCAACACCGGGCGTGAAGGTCGTGGTCGACAACGGGGTGTACGCAAACCACCCGAACGAGGCGGCGCCCTGCGGGGTAAGGAACCCTGCGGTGGCGACAGCCGATCCGAAGAAGTAGAACCAGAACGCGAGCGCGTTGAGTCGTGGGAACGCGACGTCAGGCGCACCGATCTGAAGCGGCATCAGGACGTTGGCGAACGCGGCGAACAGCGGCGTTGCGAACATCAGAAGCATAAGAGTTCCGTGCATCGTGAAGAGCTGGTTGTACTGCTCTTTGGTCACGAGCGTGAGGCCGGGTTCGAACAGCTGAGCGCGGATGATGAGGGCCATCACACCGGCAATCATGAAGTACACGAACGCGGTGACGAAGTACATGTATCCGATGGTCTTGTGGTTCGTCGTCGTCAAGTAATCGAGGAATACCATCCCCTGCTTGCCGGCCTTGGGGGTCGACGCTCCCGCGGGAATTGCCGCTGCGGGACGAGGTGCTGTCGTGGTCATGGTGCTTCCCTAGCCTTCGTTTGTACCAGCGTTGGTACCGTCGTTGTTGGTGTTGAGATCGGCGCTCAGCTGACCGGTCTGGCCGGCGTCACGGAGCGTCTGAATGTACGCGTCATATTCCTCTTGCGAGACAACCTTGACGGTAAAGAGCATGAGCGAGTGGTACTCGCCACAAAGTTCGGCGCACTTACCGCGGTAGGTGCCTTCCTTTTCCGGCGTCACGAACCAGTGGTTCGTCTGTCCGGGAAGCATGTCCTTCTTGTACAAGAAGTCGACAATCCAGAACGAGTGGTTGACATCACGCGACTCGAGGTCGAATTCAATCGTCTTGCCGACGGGCAGGTAGAGAACCGGGAGCGAATCGTTGATGATGTGGTTCGCGTCGTTTTCCTGAGCCTGAATTCCAGACGAGTAGACGTTGTCGGTGACGTAGTTGAAATCCCACGCCCAACGCTTTCCGAACACCTGAATCGTGTAGTCGGGGTGCGGGTTCTTCGCTTCGATTGCCGCTTCGTCGCGTGCGGTGAAGGCAAAGAAGCCGATGATGAGGATGAGCGGCACGATCGTGAAGAACGTCTCGATCGGCATGTTGTAGCGAAGCTGGGCCGGGAGACCGGTGTCGCTCTGGCGACGGCGGTACGCAATCGCGGCCCACATGATGAGACCCCACGTGATGACGCCAACAGCAAGGAGAACGATCCACGAGGTGGACCAGAGACCGATGATTCGCGACGTCATGTTCGTCGTGTTGGGGTCTTCGGCCGGAAGCCATCCCCGAAGTTCTTGGTCGGTACATCCCGACAGTGTCAGCGCGGTGGCAATCGCGGCTCCCGCGGCAATCCAACGAAGTCGGTTCTTCAACACCTCAAACCTCTCCAACAAATACGTGTGTGGTGATGTCTTTAGTCTAGGGGAACTGGTCCTGTCAATGCGTCGTTTTAGCGCGAAAAAACCGCGAAAAATCGGTGATTTTTCGCGGTTTCGTCGAATTCGTTACTAAAGTCCCGAACTAGTTGAACGAGTCACCACACGCACAGGTGTTCTGAGCGTTGGGGTTGTTGATCTGGAAGCCAGACGCCTGAATCGAGTCTTCGTAATCGATCTCTGCGCCCTCAAGATACGGGGCGCTCTTCTTGTCGATGACGACCTGGACGCCGTCGAATTCGACAATGGCGTCACCGTCGTTGTCGCGCTCGTCGAAGAAGAGGTCGTAACGGAATCCGCTGCAACCACCAGCCTTGACGACGAGGCGGAGTCGGAGATCGTCACGCTGTTCGCGCTCGAGGAGCACCTTGGCCTTCGAGGCGGCGGCGGACGTCAGGGTGACGCCGTGCGATTTTTCAGTGAGAGTGTTTCCGGTCATGTTTCGATTTTACCCCCGATTTCACGAGTCGCCGTCGTTGAGTCTGGTGAGGAATAGTGTTTCGGCAACGATGGCTCGTTCGAACACTGCGAGTGACAGCGATTCGTTGGGGCTGTGTGCGCGCGAAAGCGGGTCTTCGACGCCTGTCACAAGGATCTGCGCGTCGGGGAACCGTGTGACCAAGTCAGCGATGAACGGGATGGAACCTCCGACGCCCGCCAAAACGGGGTCGGTGCCACCCCAGGCATCCCGCAGAGCGTCAAGTTCGAGTGCGACGGCTGAACCGTTCGTATCCACGAGGAATCCGTTACCGAGGTCGGGTGTTCCGAATTCCAGGTGCGCACCCCACGGAACAGTTGCGCGCAGGTGCGCTTGGACGGCGTCCCACGCCTCGCGAGCAGTTTGTCCCGGTGCGACGCGGACGGAAACCTTGAGCGTCACTGTCGGGACGAGCGTGTTGGACGCGTTCTGAACGGTCGGCGCGTCGACGCCCGTGACCGTAATCGCCGGCTGGAACCAGATTCGGGACAAAATGGGCCCGCTTCCGATGTCATCGACACCGTCGAGAAGCCCTGAATCGTGTACCAGCTCGTCACGGGCGAAGTCAGGAACACTCGCGTTGTAGGAACGAAGTCCGGGCACGGCGACGGATCCGTCCTCGTTGTATAGACGTGACACGAGGGTCATCGCCGCCATCATCGCGTCAGGCACTGCTCCCCCGAGCATTCCGGAGTGCGATGCGTGCGCGAGTGTCGTGACAGTGAGCGGGAAAGTCACATTACCGCGCAGACTCACGGTGAGGGACGGAATGTCGACCGTCCGATTGTCGGAGTCTGCGACGACGATGACGTCCGCCTTCAACAGTCGCGTATGCGCGTCAAGAATCGTCGTGAACGAGCGTGAACCGAATTCCTCTTCGCCCTCGATGAACAAGGCGATGCCGATGTTGAGGTCGTCGCCGACCAACTCGATGAGGCTCGACAACGCGGTGAGATGAACGAGGACGCCGGCCTTGTCGTCCGCGGCACCGCGACCGTAGAGGCGACCGTCGCGCTCCTCCGGTTCGAACGGCGTCGATTCCCACAGGTCGTCGTTCCCCGGCGGTTGCACGTCGTGGTGCGCGTACAACAGCACCGTCGGATATCCCGGCTTCGGTTCACGACGCGCGAGAACCGCAGGCTGTCCGTAATTCGACGAGTTCGCTTGCTGTTCACGAACGATGACAACCTCGTCGAAAAGGTTCAATGAGCGAACGCGTTCGGCAACAAACTCGGCCGACCGTTCCACCTCTGCAGGGTCGAATCCATCCCACGAAACACTGGGAATTCGAACAAGGTCCTTGAGCGTCTCAATCGCGGATGGCAACTGTGCGGCAATGTGTTCGCGAATCTCGTCAGTCGAACTGCTGTGGTCGGTCATAACGGTAATCTAATAAACACTGAGCCCAAGGAGATTCACCTCGTGACCGAGCCCACTGACAAGAACACCGGTAAGGGTCGCGCGACCCCTTCTCGCAAGGACCGTGAGGCAGCGAACAAGCGCCCGCTCGTTCCGGCTCGATCCAAGATGACGAAGGAAGATCGTCGCAAGAAGGCAGAGCAGCGAACTGTTGCTCGCGCGGGACTCGAGGCAGGCGACGAGCGGTACTTGCCGATTCGCGACAAGGGCCCGCAGCGCCGAATGGTTCGCGACATCGTCGATGCACGATTCACCGTCGGTGAGTTCATGATTCCGTTGATGTTCGCTGTCATCATTGTGACCTTCTTGCCGGACTACAACTACTCGCAGACCCTTCAGCTGACGGTTCTTATCGCGCTCTACGGCTTCTTCCTCGTCGGACTGCTCGACGCGTACATCATGGGTCGTCGTATCACCGCAAAGCTCAAGGCCAAGTTCGGTGAGGTTGAGAAGGGTGTCCGCTGGTACGCCGGTGTTCGCGCATTCCAGTTCCGCCCGCTGCGAGTGCCCAAGCCTCGCGTTGCTCGCGGTGCACAGATCGATTAATTAGCGGCGAATTCCACGGACGAGGCGTGCCGCCCAGAACGGGCCCTCGTACAGGAACGCGGTGTACCCCTGGACGAGGGTTGCACCAGCAGCGAGTCGTTCGGAAACATCTTGCGCGGTTGTTACTCCCCCGACCGAGATCAGGCAGAAGTCTGCGGGAACGTGAGCGCGCAGGCGTCTGAGGATCGCAAGTGACCGAGCACCGACCGGTGGACCGGACAGACCACCTGCACCTATTGACTCGATGACGTCGTCAGGCGTCACCAGCCCTTCCCGTGACAGGGTCGTATTGGTGGCGATAATGCCGTCCAGCCCGATGCGCAAGGCCATGGCCGCCACCGCGTCAACGCCGTCGTCAGTAAGGTCCGGCGCAATCTT
>JBDLPW010000120.1:0-3696 GCA_039800905.1 Actinomycetota bacterium
GCGTGAGCGGAACTTCTGCTTCGTTCGCGATTGCGAGGAGGTGCAGAACAACGTTGGTCGAGCCTCCGAGTGCCATCGCGACGGCGATCGCGTTCTCGAATGCCTCGCGCGTCAGAATCGTTCGGGCGGTGTGACCTCGATCCAGCATGCCGACGACGGCTTCACCCGAGCGATGGGCGTAGTAGTCGCGACGACGGTCATACGACGCGGGCGATGCCGAACCAGGCATGCTCATTCCGAGCGCCTCAGCAACGGACGCCATCGTGTTGGCGGTGTACATGCCGCCGCAGGCACCTTCGCCCGGCGCGAACGCGCACTCGATTCGGTGAGCGTCTTCAGGGCTCATCTTTCCCGCCTTGACGGCGCCAACAGCCTCGAACGAGTCGATGATGGTGATGTCTTTTTCGGTACCGTCCGACAGCTTCACCCAACCGGGCGCGATCGAACCGGCGTAGAGGAACACCGAAGCGAGGTCTAGTCGTGCGGCGGCCATGAGCATTCCGGGAATCGACTTATCGCAACCGGCGAGCAGGACAGTTCCATCGAGGCGCTCGGCTTGCACAACGGTTTCCACCGAGTCAGCAACAACCTCGCGCGAGACGAGTGAGAAGTGCATGCCCTCGTGCCCCATCGAAATACCGTCAGAAACAGAGATGGTGCCGAACTGCAGGGGGTACCCGCCACCGCGGTGAACGCCTTCCTTAGCAGCCTGCGCGAGACGACCGAGTGACAGGTTGCACGGGGTGATTTCGTTCCACGAGCTCGCAACACCGATCTGCGGCTTGTCCCAGTCGGCATCGCCCATACCGACGGCACGCAGCATTCCACGAGAAGTGGTCGCCTCGATACCGTCCGTGACAACGCGGGAACGGGGTTTGCGGTCGATGTCGCTCATTCCTCTATCCTACAAAGCGCTCGGCACTGGCGAGCGGAAACGGGTAGTGTCGAGTGCGGAGGTGCACGATGAAACGATTCCTAATGAACGGGACGTTCCTCAGCACGCTCTTTTCCGGATTCGGGTTGATCAAGACCACCGTTAGTGGCAAACGCGACTGGAAGCTGGCCCTGTTCTGGGTGTCGTGGATTCTGTCGCTCATCGCCGTCATCGCGACCATCAACGATCCCGACGAATACGACGAGCGCTAGAAACGACACAGCGCCGAACCCGAAAGTCCGGCGCCGCGCGAAAAGGTCTTACTTGACCTTGAGAACCTTGATGAGCTGGGGCTTGGTCATCGACGAGTAGCCGGCGATTCCGTTTGCCTTGGCCGCTGCACGCAGTTCGGCAACAGTCGAATTCTTGGTCACAGTTGCAGCGGCAACCGCACCCTTGACGGTCTTGGCCGCAGCGGTGGCACGCTTTGCGACGGCCGCGCCAGCCTGACCGGCCTGCTTCGACGCGACCTTGGCGACCGCACCAGCTTCCTTGCCCGCAACCTTGGCAACCTTGGTTACCTTCTTTGCGACGACCTTGGCGTCCTTCTTCGTGTCGGCAACAACCTTCTTGGTGGTCTTTGCGGCGGTCTTCGACGCGGCCTTGACAACCTTGGTCGCCTTGGCGACTTCCTTTTCCGCCTGGTCGACGAATTCTTCAGCGAGCTTTTCCGCCTTCTTGGCGGCAGCTTCTGCTTGCTTTTCGAGGTCAGCAGCGGCCGACTTCGCGTTTCCGGACAGTTTCTTGAGGGTGTTCGAGAGGCTGAACTTCGCCATTGGGAATCTCCTTGTAGTGAGGTTGTAACAACCATGCAGTTCATCCAGCCTAGACCGTGCGCCATGTTTTCGGTGGCTTGAGGGCTTCTGTCGACCTTCAAGGAAAACTGTTACCATTTAGCATTGTTATTTACATTCCCCCGAAGAAAACGAGTTACCTGTGAACATTCGATACACCGGCGCAGTAGCCGCCGTCGCGTTAGTCAACCTCGCCTTCGGCGCTACCGCAGCGAACGCGGTTACGACGTATTCGGTGGATCTCGCATCAGGAACCGCATACACGAGCGATAACATCACGCCCCCCGCGTTTTTCAACGACACGGTGATTTCGCTCGATAACGACTACGACTTATATGCGACTGACCGCTACACCAACGAAACCGTAAAACTGACAGCAGCGCTCGATGAGGATGGTCGTTACAGCATCGACGACTACGTTTATGGCCTTCAGCACTCCTTTACTGGCGTGCAATTCGACGGGAAGTTTTGGCTTTGGGCCTACGACGGCGAAGAAGATAACTACGACCTGCTGTACTCAGATGGAACAGTTGCCGGTACCGGTGTAGTCGAGTTGGATTTGGAATACTACTTTGTCAACGACACCGCGGGTGCCTCAGACGGAATTTACTTCAAGTATTACGACGAGGGCGGATTCTGGGACGCATACTATTTCGATGGCACAACGGTCACTGATCTCAACCTCACCGATGGTCACGCGTACTCATACCCGACTGCCTTCCGGAATATTGGCGGCGCGATGTCATTCCTGGTGGCTAACTTCAATGACGAAGTAGTTACGCAGTACACCGCACTGAACGGCGTTCCGACTGCGGTCGGCCCGGTTCCCGACATGTACGACTACTTCTTCGATGTCCCGAGCCTCAAGTACGACATGCAGGACGATTCGGTCGCGTACCTCACCGCTTTTGACGGAGACGGGCCTCGGTTGTGGTCGACTGATTCCGCGACCACGTTCTACTCGCTCGTGAGCGGTGCGGAGTACAACGTCTCAGATTCACGTGGCGTGCTATTCAACGGCGCCTTGTACTTCAAGGGAATGTACAACTCCGATGGTGTTGCCACCCTCGGCAAAGCCGTCGGCGGAACTGCAGTATCGATCGGGGATGTCCTCGAACCCGAAGGGTTCGCGGTTGTCGACGGTTACTTGTACTTCGGCGCTTACGATGCGACCCATACCGATTTCAACCTGTACAAGCTCGACGCGGATGATGTGATTAGCATCGTGGTCGAGCAATGGGACGCCGACTATGACTGGGCAGTTGGCGCTGGAGTAAACGGTGCTTTCTTCTTCGGAAATACCGACAGTACGAATGGCCGCGAACTGTGGGTTGACGATGCAAACGGAACCCGCATGATCAGCGACCTGATCCCGGGCGACGGCAGCGGGTATCCCTACTACTTTGCGCCTGTTGGTGACGAGGTGTGCTTCTCGGCGAACAGTGAGAACAGTGAGATTCAGGATCTCTACTGCGTCAAAGCAGACCCCGCCACGTCACTCGCATCGACGGGTCTTGATTCTCAACTGATCGGTGGCCCGGCTGTGGTGGCCCTTCTCGCGGGCGGTGGCCTCGCAGTCCTCAGTCGACGCTCGCGCTTCACCGCCTAGTCGCGACGAACGATTCATGGGCCGCTCGGGAGACCGGGCGGCTCGTGTCGTTAATTGGGAAGTACCGCCGTGACGATTCCAAGTCCAAGAATTAGCGACCCACCGATCACGCGAATCGTCACGAGTCGACCGGGGGAACGGGCGAACCAATCGCGTGCTGCGCCCGCAGCGAGCGCGTAAATCGCGTCACCCGAAATACCAAAGAAGACGAACACGAAACCCAGCTCGACCATTTGCCACACGATCGGCCCCGCGGCAGCGTTCACGAACTGCGGGAAGATCGCGGTGAAAAACACGATGGTCTTGGGGTTGGAGATTCCGACGATGACCGATTCGCGCAAAAGGTGTGTGGATTTTGG
>JBDLPW010000121.1:0-9857 GCA_039800905.1 Actinomycetota bacterium
CGACGAACGCGTCGTACGAGTGTCCCTTGAGAACGCCGCGGTGCAGAACGGCGGAGGCGATGGGGTCTGCCCCCATGGTCAGTCCGCCAACGGCGGCGATGTCGGGAATGTCTGCGATGAGGTCAACCATGACGTCACCAATCAGCGGCGCAACACGGTGGTCGAGACTCACTTTGCGCAGGTCGATGTAATAGGTCGCCTTCTTGCCGCTCGTCAGAGTGAAGTCGCCGAAAAAAACCGCATTCTCACGGATGAGGTCGGCCAGTTGAGAGCGAGCGTCAGTCACCCCTCCATTCTATCCGACCGCCTAAACTCGCACTCGTGCGTATCGCAACGTGGAATATCAACTCGATCCGGACTCGAATCGATCGAGTCGTCGGATGGCTGGAGTCGTCCGATGTCGATGTGCTTGCATTGCAGGAAACAAAATGCCGCGACGATCAGTTCCCCGTGGCCGCGCTCGAGGCGGCCGGGTACGAGGTCGCTCTGCATGGACTCAGTCAATGGAATGGTGTCGCGCTTGTTTCCCGTCGCGGACTTTCTGACATAACAATTGGTTTCGAAGGGATGCCGGGATTCGCCAAGGATCACGACGGAGATGGCGAGCCACCACTCGAGGCGCGCGCGATCGGCGCAACCGTTGATGGAGTCCGTTTATGGAGCCTCTATGTTCCTAATGGTCGCTCTCTCGACGACCCGCACTTCGACTACAAGTTGCGGTGGCTCGAAGCACTTCGCACCGCGACGGCTGCGGAAATGCGCGACTACGCTTCCCTCGCCATCATGGGCGATTTCAACATTGCACCTCTTGACGCAGACTGCGGCGACCCGCGCATGATTCCCGGGCAGTCGACACACATTTCGCCGGTTGAGCGATCGTCGTTCGCCGAATTCGAAGAGATGGGTCTTTTCGATTGCGTTCGTCCGACCGTGCCGAGCGGTTTCACCTACTGGGACTACAAGAACCTCGCGTTTCCGCGCGACGAGGGACTGCGCATCGACTTCATTCTCGGCACCGCGGCGTTCCGCGACAGTGTCATTGACGCGTTCATCGACCGTGACCAACGCAAGGGCGAACAACCCAGCGATCACGTGCCCGTCGTCGTCGAACTCGGGGATGCATCCGAGTCCGAAGACGTCGATCGTCCCATGTTCTGGTGATGTTGAATTCTTGTTAACAGTGTTAGATAATCGTCGCATGTCGATTTCCGCACATTTGTCAAAACTTTCGACCATCGCTGTAGCGATTGGTCTGGTCTTTGCATCGTCCACCGCGGCCTCTGCAACTACACCGCGTTCGATCCCGGACGGCGAGCACTATTACGCCTTGCCGTGTTCGTGGATGACGAGTGTTCAGCCCGCGAACCTCAACTCGTTTGACGATTCTGCTGTGACGATAGGCGTCGGAAGCACCGCCTTTGACGGTTCCACGTGCCTCGCGGACGGTTCGTACAACGTAGTGGACGGCTATTACTACGCCTACGACTGGAACGCGAGTAGCTACGTCAAGGTCGACATTCGAACTGGCGCGCAAGAGTTCCTGGGGGACCTCACGGTGGGAGGTTCACCGGTCGGCGGATCGATGAACGGAACATTCGTCGACCAGGACGGAAACCACTATTTATTCATGCCGGCCGAGTTGTATGAGATCAACCTTGATGACATGTCGATGACGCTCATTACGAATCAGTTGCCGGTAACCAGCATCAACTACATCACGTCTATCGCATACAACCCGATTGACGGCTCGTACTACGGACTCAGATCGCGCGGAGATGTCTATGAGATCGACCTTTCGGATGGCTCGACTACTCTCGTCGGTGTAATTTCAGCGTGCGACCCGTCGCACACCTGCTGGGGACTCGAATTCGATTCCGCCGGCACCATGTGGGTTGAACGGGACAACGAGGGAGGGAACTCTCACGTCGCAGGACTTTACTCGACGACGCTTGACGACCTCGACGGAAACTGGGTGTCTCAAGGCGCCTACACCGACTCGGTACTTGGCGGATGGTACGGAGAATCCAGCTTCATTGCCCCCGACGTATTCCCGTGGGACGTGCAAAACGACTCGGGCGTTCCTCTCGCAAACACCGGCTTCGACGCACTGGCCCCGATGGGAATCGCAGGACTGATTGCAGTTGCCGGCGGGATGATCATCACCCGTCGTCGACTTGTCAAGTAACGATCAATCACCGACTGTGCCTCGAGCTTCGGCTCGGGGCACAGTTATTTAATGCGTGGGCGCTAACAGTAGTGCGATGACCGCCATGACCGGCAACGCGAGGATGGTTGTCAAGGCGATCGTGTCACGCGCAGTTCGATCCGACAGCCCGTATCGCATTGTGTAATTCTGGGCGTTGAAGCCCGTTGGCAGCGCGAGCAACAACGTCACGACCCAGACGCTTGTCGGGTCGAGATGGAACACGGAGGTCGCGAGAAACCATCCCAACGCCGGCATCGCGACGAGCTTGACCAGCGTGGCCATTACGACCGGTCCGCGGTTACCCGGCGCAAACACCGAGTCACCGTGGAACGTCATGCCGAGCAGGAGCAGCGCGAGCGGAACGGAGGCCGAGCCAACGAGACGCAGCGGTTCCGCGAGAATGAACGGGACGTCCCAGCCACCCAGCCCGATGACCGCACCAAGGACACTCGCAATGATGATGGGGTTCGTCAGAGGCTGAGTGAGCACCGACTTCACCGTGACACGGCCGCTCGAGGCGTGATCGAAAATCGCCAACAGGACCGGGCTGACGATGAGCAGTTGGAACAACATGATGGGTGTCGACAGCGTCGCGTCGCCCAACACATAGGTCGCAAGCGGGATGCCAACGAAGTTCGCATTCATGTACGACGCGCTTGTGGCTGTGGCCACGGCGGTCGCGAATTTTTCACGGAACACAATGCGGGCGAGAAGGGCCGCGAGGACCAGTCCGACGGTCGACACGATTGCGACGACCGGGAAATACGTCGACAACAACGTGTGGACGTCCGCAGTGGACAGCGCCGTGAAGAACAGTGACGGCGTCGCGATAAAGAACGTCAGTCGGTGAACGAGTTTGACAGCAGACTCATCGAGGAAACCGGTCCGCCGCAAAACATATCCGGCAATCGCGATGACCGCGATGACCGCGTAGCCACTGGCAACTTGAAGCACGCGTCAATTATCGCGCGGACGGCGTTAGCGAACGAAGTCGGAAACGGCCTTGCGTTCGCGCGGTGCCGCTTCACGTTCCGCGAGCTCTGCGGGAAGCGTCGAGGGATCTGCTTGAGTGCCCGCCGCAATAACGGTGACGATCTCCTGCGGTTCGTCCACGCCGAGTGCTTCCGTGAGGGCTTCAATGTCAAAGCCACCCATTTGGTGAAGGTAAATGCCGTTCGCCTGTGCCTGCACGGAGAAGTGAGCGACCGCTTGACCGAGGTCATATCGCGCCCACGGGCTCGGACGTCCCGACGCGGTGAGGGTGTCGGTCACAGTCACAATCAGCGCGCTCGCGTGCGGAGCCCACGATGCGTTGAAGCCGGACAACGCGGCAGCGATCTTCTCAAACGTCTCGTCGCCACGGAACCCGACAATGAAGCTCCACGGTTGAAGGTTGTTCGCGGACGGCGCCCATCGTGCAGCTTCGAAAGCGGGGTTCAGGTCGGACATAGTCAACGTTGCCTCGGTGTCAAACCCGCGAGGGCTCCATCGTTCAGCGAGAACGTCAAGGATGGGGAAATCGGTGGTGGCGCGTTTAGTCATGATTACTTTCGTGTGAGGAGTTAGGTGTAACAGTAAGTGAATCGCCGTCGGCGGAAACATCGACGACAACGTTGTTCCCGTCAGCGATGATTCCGGAGATGAGGGCGGTCGCGAGGCGGTCGTCGATTTCACGCTGCATAAGACGTCGGAGCGGGCGTGCCCCGTAAATCGGGTCGTATCCGCGCTCCGCGAGCCACATTCGGGCGCTCGGGGTCACCCCGAGCGTGAGTCGGCGTTCGGCCAGACGCTCGGCGACGCGGTCGAGCGTTATGTCGACGATTCGTTGCAGGTCCTCGCTTGAAAGAGGCGCAAACACCACGATGTCGTCCAGACGGTTAATGAACTCGGGCTTGAATGCCTGGCGCACAGTCTCGTTGACGGCAGTCTTCTTGTCATCCCACGACATATCCGAATCAACCAAATACCCAGAACCGAGGTTGGACGTGAGGATGAGTATGGTGTTACGGAAGTCAACCGTCCGCCCCTGGCCATCGGTGAGGCGACCGTCGTCGAGCACCTGCAAGAGCAGGTCGAAAACTTCGGGGTGCGCCTTCTCGACTTCGTCAAGCAGGATCACCGAGTACGGCCGGCGGCGAACCGCTTCCGTCAATTGGCCTCCCTCTTCGTAGCCGATGTACCCGGGCGGTGCGCCGATGAGGCGCGAGACGGCAAACTTTTCGCCGTATTCGCTCATGTCGATTCGGACGAGGGCTTTCTCATCGTTGAACAGATAATCCGCAAGAGTCTTCGCCAATTCGGTCTTTCCCACACCCGTCGGCCCGAGGAATAGGAACGAACCCGTCGGACGGTTGGGGTCGGAAATTCCCGCGCGCGACCGGCGAACAGCATCCGCGACGGCCTTGACGGCATCGAGTTGACCGACGAGCCGTTTGCCCAGCTCGCGCTCGAGGTTGAGAAGCTTTTCGGTTTCACCTTGAGTGAGTTTGTCGACCGGAATCCCCGTCCATGCAGCGACAACGGCAGCGATGTCATCTTCAGTGACCTGGTCATTGACCATGCGATCGCCCGACGCTTCGACGCTTTCCGCGTCTGTGATGCTCTTTTCGATTCCAGGAATGGTTTCGTAATTGAGCTTGGCCGCCTTTTCATAGTTGCCCTCGCGCATTGCGCGGTCAAGTTCGATTCGGGCATCGTTGAGCTTCGTCTTGAGATCGCCGACTCCTTGGAGGGAGGCTTTCTCTTGTGCCCAGCGAGCTTGGAGTTCACTCAGTGTCGCGCGCTTAGCCTCGAGTTCGACACGCAATTTCGCAAGGCGCTCCCTCGACGCATCATCTTTTTCTTTCTTGAGCGCGAGTTCCTCAATCGTCATTCGATCGACGAGTCGCTTGAGCTCGTCAATCTCGACGGGTGAGGATTCGATCTCCATCTTCAGTCGGCTGGCGGCCTCGTCGACAAGGTCAATCGCCTTATCCGGCAACTGGCGAGACGTGATGTAGCGGTTCGACAGTGTCGCCGCTGCAATCAGCGCGCCGTCGGCGATGACGACCTTATGGTGCGCTTCGTAACGTTCCTTGAGCCCTCGCAAAATCGCGATGGTGTCTTCAACACTCGGCTCGCCCACGTAGACCTGCTGGAAACGTCGTTCCAACGCTGCGTCCTTCTCGATGTATTCGCGATATTCGTCCAGAGTGGTTGCGCCGATGAGACGCAGCTCGCCTCGGGCCAACATCGGCTTGAGCATGTTTGCAGCAGCGACGGAGCCTTCGCCACCGCCAGCGCCCATGAGGGTGTGGAGTTCGTCGATGAAGGTGATGATGCGTCCGTCGGACTCGTCAATTTCTTTGAGGACCGCCTTGAGGCGCTCTTCGAACTCGCCCCGGTATTTTGCGCCGGCGACAAGTGCGGCGAGATCCAAAGACACGAGTTCCTTGTCTTTGAGACTGTCGGGTACGTCCCCGGCCACGATGCGCTGGGCGAGTCCTTCAACGACGGCCGTCTTGCCGACTCCAGGCTCTCCGATGAGCACCGGGTTGTTCTTGGTGCGACGCGTCAGCACTTGGCTGATCCGTCGAATCTCGGCATCACGTCCGATGACGGGATCGAGTTTGCCCGTCTTTGCGATTGCAGTGAGGTTGACCCCGAATTGTTCGAGGGCTGTCTTCTGCTCCTCTTGGGTAGAGGGAGCACCTTGCATGTTGGCCATGTCTCCTCCTTCTCTAGGTCTTGCTTAGTCCCACCAGGAACGTCGCCACAGAACGACCTGGTTCGATTTCTTGGTTCGAGTACCGGCTCTCAGCGGAATGACGTCTCCGCCTTGACCCGCGGCAAATACGCGACCGCCCGGTCTTGCCAACGCCTCGTCCGCGATGATCCCCTCGAGTTCACGGACTCGGTCGGACAGCGTCCTTACCGCATTCTCGAGTTCGAGAATTCGACGAATGCCCTCAAGGTTCAATCCCTCGTTGGACAGTCGCTGAACCTCGCGCAACTGAACGACATCTCGCATCGAATATCGGCGAGACTGTCCCGCGGTTCGGGTCGGGCTGACGAGACCCAGTCGGTCATATTGACGCAGGGTCTGTGGGTGCATGCCGGCCAACTCGGCGGCTTGCGCGATGGGAAAGAGAGGATCGTTTTCGGTGAACATTGTCGCCTCTAACTCTCAGCCTTGCCGTAGAGCGCGTCGCGCGGGTTAGAACCCTCGGTAGCTGCGGCGAATTTTTCGATGAGTGACTTTGCTTGGTCGGTAATGGTTTCGGGCGTGACGATGAGAATCGTCGCGAGCAGATCACCCTTTTTACCCTTTGACGTGATGCCGCGGTCTCGCACCCGCAGCACTCGTCCGCTTGGGGTGTTGGCGGGCACCTTTACTTTGACGCGGTCACCATCAAGTGTGGGGACTTCAATCGTCGCGCCGAGAATCGCCTCGGGAATCGTGACGGGGACATCGACTCGAATATTCAATCCATCTCGCGAAAAGACGGGGTGGTCAGTGACCGTCACGGTGAGAATGAGGTCGCCGACCGGGCCACCGGTCATGCTCGCCTCTCCCTTTCCGCGAACGCGGATCTTTTGCTTGTCCGCTACACCGGCGGGAATTGCGACGTGCATGGGCTTGGCACCCTTGGTTTCCAACGTCACTTCGCCGCCGTTCATCGCGGTGCGGAAATCAATCGTGATCGCTGCCGTGAGGTCCGCGCCCTTTCGGGGGTTGCCGCCACCGCGAGGAGCGCCAGCACCGAACGGACTTCCGCCGGCACCGAACAATCCGCCAAACAGGTCCTCGGCACCGGGTTGAAAGCGGACCCGCTGACCGCCGGCACCTCCGAAGAGGTTTCCAAACATGTCCTCGAATCCCCCGGCACCGCCTGGGCCGCCAGGAGTGAAGCGCGCTCCGCCACCCATTGCACGAATCTGGTCGTATTCGGCGCGAGTGGTCGGGTCCGACAAGACCGTGTACGCCTCGGAAATTTCCTTGAAGCGAGCTTCAGCTTTCACGTCTCCCGGGTTGGAATCAGGGTGGAATTGTCGCGCGAGCTTGCGATAGACCTTCTTCAGTTCAGACTCCGAGACGTCCTTCGAGACGCCAAGAACCTTGTAGAAGTCTTTTTCGAACCAATCCTGACTAGCCACTGGCGTCCCTCCTCTCGTTACTCAGTCGGCGCCGCGACGGCGACCTTCGCGGGGCGCAACAGACGGTCGCCAAGGATGTAACCAACCTCGATCACGTCCGCAACGGTCTCGTTCGTCGCACCCTCGGTCGGCAACTTCGCGATTGCTTCGTGACGGTTCGGGTCAAATGCCTCGCCGACCTCGCCGACAGGCGCAACACCGAATCGCTCAAATCCGCTGCGAATCTTTTGCGCGACAATTTCGAGCGGGCTTCCGGCCAGATCGCCGTGGGATTCGGCGCGCGACAGATCGTCCATCGCGGGCAAAAGCGCGCGGATCACTTCGGCGATGACCGCATCGCGGTTGGCGGCACGGTCACGTTCAACGCGGGTGCGGAAGTTCGCCAGCTCCGCTTCGGCACGGGCCGCGCGGTCCTTGTATTCCTCCACGAGGTTTCGCTCGACTTCATTCAGAAGCGATTCGAGCAGTTCTTCAGCATTCGCCTCGGCAGCCTCGTCAACGATCGACGGTTCCGTTTCGGGTTCGGGGGTGGCCCCGACCTCACCGTTTTCCGGTTCGGCCGAGGGCACCTCCTCGTTGTGGTTCTGTTCGGCGGACATTGTTACTTCTTGTCGTCCTCGTCATCTACGACCTCGGCGTCGATGATGTCCTCATCGTCCGCGGCCGCTTCAGCGGTGTCTGCCTCAGGTGCGTCCTGGCCCGCGGCGTAAATCGCCTCGCCCAACTTGCCCTGGCTCTGCTGGAGTCGCTCGACCGCTGCATCGACTGCCGCGTCGTCCGTTCCCGCGAGCGCCGTCTTGAGTGCGTCGACGTCGGCACGAACCTCGGACTTAACGTCGTCGTTCAGCTTGTCGGCGTTCTCATCGAGAACCTTCTCGACCGAGTACACCATCTGTTCAGCGACATTGCGCTTTTCAGCGGCTTCGCGGCGTGCGTGGTCTTCTGCTGCGTGCTCTTCCGCCTCGCGAACCATGCGCTCGATGTCTTCCTTCGCAAGCGAAGAACCACCGGTGATGGTCATTGACTGTTCCTTGCCGGTTCCCTTGTCCTTGGCGGACACGTGAACGATTCCGTTGGCGTCGATGTCGAACGTGACCTCGATCTGGGGAACACCACGCGGTGCCGGTGCGATTCCGGTCAACTCGAAGTTGCCAAGCGACTTGTTGTCGCGCGTGAAGTCACGCTCGCCCTGGAAGACCTGGATTGAGACGGACGGCTGGTTGTCGTCCGCGGTCGTGAAGGTTTCCGAACGCTTCGTCGGGATGGCGGTGTTGCGCTCAATGAGCTTCGTCATGATGCCACCCTTCGTCTCGATACCGAGCGACAGCGGAGTGACGTCGATGAGCAGAACGTCCTTGCGCTCACCCATGAGAACACCTGCCTGCAACGATGCACCGACGGCGACGACTTCGTCCGGGTTGACACCCTTGTTGGCGTCCTTGCCCGCGAGCTTCTTGACGAGTTCGGCGACCGCCGGCATACGGGTCGATCCACCGACGAGAACCACGTGGTCGATGTCGCTGACCTTGATCTTCGCTTCCTTGATGACGTCCTCGAACGGCTTCTGCGTGCGAGCGAGCAGGTCTGCGGTGAGTTCTTCGAACTTCGCGCGGGTGATGGTCTCGTCGAGGTTTGCCGGGCCGCTTTCGGTCAACGAGAGGTAAGGCAACTGAACGGTCGCGCTCATCGAGGACGAGAGTTCCTTCTTTGCCTGTTCGGCCGCTTCCTTCAGACGCTGCTTCGCGATCTTGTCGTTCGACACGTCGACGCCGGTCGTCTCCTTGAACTGCTTCGCGAGGTAATCGACGAGTCGTGCGTCCCAGTCATCTCCACCGAGTCGGTTGTCTCCGGCGGTCGCGCGCACCTGGATGGTGCTGAAGTCGTCGTCCTTGCCCACTTCGAGCAGCGAGACGTCGAACGTTCCACCGCCGAGGTCGAAGACGAGGATGAGTTCGTCCTCTTTGCCCTTGTCGAGGCCGTATGCGAGTGCAGCCGCGGTGGGTTCGTTGATGATGCGGAGGACGTTGAGGCCCGCGATCTCGCCGGCCTCCTTCGTCGCCTGACGCTCGGCGTCGTTGAAGTACGCCGGAACCGTGATGACCGCGTCCGTGACCTTCTCGCCGAGGTACGTTTCGGCGTCGCGCTTGAGCTTGCCGAGGATTCGCGCCGAGATTTCCTGGGCGGTGTACTTCTTGTCGTCGACTTCCTGGGTCCAGGTGGTTCCCATGTGACGCTTCACCGAGGAAATGGTGCGGTCAACGTTGGTGACGGCCTGACGCTTTGCGGTTTCACCGACGAGTACTTCGCCGTCCTTGGTGAACGCGACGATCGACGGGGTGGTGCGGAAGCCTTCGGCGTTCGCGATGACGGTGGGTTCGCCACCTTCAAGCACCGCGACAACCGAGTTGGTCGTTCCGAGGTCAATTCCAACAGCTCGTGCCATGATTTCTCTCCTTCAAGTTGAGCCTTGTTGTGTCAAGTTTGACACTTGTGGATAACTTTGTCAAGCCGAAAC
>JBDLPW010000122.1:0-5096 GCA_039800905.1 Actinomycetota bacterium
ATCCTTCTCGAGCCGCTCATGGCGGTCGAGGTGCGCACGCCGGAAGAGTACATGGGCGACGTTATCGGCGACCTGAACTCCCGTCGTGGGCAAATCCAGAGCATGGAAGACGCGACTGGTGTCAAGGTTGTTCGTGCTCTTGTACCGCTCTCGGAGATGTTCGGGTATGTCGGTGACCTTCGGTCGAAGACCTCGGGTCGTGCCGTCTACTCGATGACGTTCGAGACGTACGCGGAGGTCCCGAAGGCAGTAGCCGACGAGATCGTCCAGAAGAGCAAGGGCGACTAAGCTCCGCGAGCAGACATCGGTCAGTTCGCGATAAACTACAACTTCATATTGTTTGAACAACAATCGTTTGCTCGGAAAGTCCGGGCAGATAACCGAACGTCCTAGGAGGACCCAGTGGCTAAGGCCAAGTTCGAGCGGAGCAAGCCGCACGTAAACATCGGAACGATTGGTCACGTCGACCACGGCAAGACCACTCTGACCGCCGCAATCTCGAAGGTTCTTGCTGAAAAGTACCCTTCGGCTGTCAACGTCGTTCGCGACTTCTCGTCGATTGACTCGGCTCCGGAAGAGCGCCAGCGCGGTATCACCATCAACATCTCGCACGTTGAGTACGAGACCCCGAAGCGTCACTACGCACACGTTGACGCACCGGGCCACGCTGACTACATCAAGAACAGGATCACCGGTGCCGCTCAGATGGATGGCGCAATCCTCGTGGTTGCTGCTACCGACGGCCCGATGGCTCAGACCCGTGAGCACGTTCTTCTCGCGAAGCAGGTTGGTGTTCCTTACCTCCTCGTCGCGCTGAACAAGTCGGACATGGTCGACGACGAGGAAATCCTCGAGCTCGTCGAGGTTGAGGTCCGCGAGCTCCTCTCGAGCCAGGGCTTCGACGGCGACAACGCTCCCGTTGTTCGCGTCTCGGGCCTCAAGGCACTCGAAGGCGACGCCAAGTGGGTTGACTCGATCGTCGAGCTCATGGAAGCAGTCGACAACTCGATTCCGGACCCCGTGCGTGACAAGGACAAGCCGTTCCTCATGCCGATCGAAGACGTCTTCACGATCACCGGTCGTGGAACGGTCGTCACCGGCCGCGCCGAGCGCGGAACCCTCGCGATCAACTCCGAGGTCGAGATCGTCGGCATCCGCCCGACGCAGAAGACCACGGTCACCGGTATCGAGATGTTCCACAAGCAGCTCGACGAGGCGTGGGCAGGTGAGAACTGTGGTCTCCTCCTCCGTGGAACCAAGCGTGAGGACGTCGAGCGTGGCCAGGTCGTGGTCAAGCCCGGTTCGATCACCCCGCACACCGAGTTCGACGGAACCGCGTACATCCTCTCCAAGGAAGAGGGCGGACGCCACAACCCGTTCTTCACGAACTACCGTCCCCAGTTCTACTTCCGTACCACGGACGTGACTGGCGTGATCGAGCTCCCTGCTGGTACCGAGATGGTCATGCCCGGTGACACCACCGACATGGCAGTCACGCTCATCCAGCCCATCGCTATGGAAGAGGGACTCGGCTTCGCGATTCGTGAGGGTGGCCGCACCGTTGGTGCCGGTACCGTCACCAAGATCAAGAAGTAGTCACTAGTACTACCTCGCGTGGGGCTCGGCTTCGGCCGGGCCCCACGTTTATTTGTTCACCGCGTGGTCACTTGAATGATTTCAGCCAATGTGGAATTGTAGTCAGAGATTGACCCCCCCCTTATGAAATTGGAGAACCATGGTTAACATGAAAACTCTCGTCGTCGGAGCTGCAATCGCCGCAGTCGCCGCGACCGGATTTGCAACCCCTGCTTCGGCATTGACGACGAGCGAAGGGCTTGTCTACAGCATCGACTCGCGAGTTTCGTACTCGGCATCGAACAAGCACATCGACACGCTCCGCGACCTCAGTGGTTTCCACCAAGACGGCACGCTCGAGGGTTCGGGCGTTCGCGTGCTCAAGAACAAGTCGGCAATCTCGTTCACCGGTAACGGTGGCTACAGCCTCTCGTTCGACCGCCACAATTTCGGCGCCGGTATCACCGTTGAGGCTCGCGTAGACCTCGGCAAGGTTGATGCATGGGAGCGAGTGTTCGATTTTGCGACCTCAGCAGCCGATGGCGAGAACTATTACGGTGGAGCCGACAACATCCTCCTCGCTCGTGACGGTGACTCGAACAACCTCCGTCTCGACCTTTACCGCGGTGACTACGAGTTCGGATCGATCTACACGACGGACGAGCCGCTCAAGGGCAAGACTGGTTTCCACACCTTCACGTTCAAGGCAGACGAGTCGAACCTGTACCTCTACGTTGATGGCGTTGAAAGCTCCACGTGGGACGCGTACTGGGATGCACCGAACTACATCGAGGCGCCAGCACTCGCTCGTCCGTCGAGCTTCATCGGATTGAGCAACTGGGCGGTATACGGTGACGCTCCGCTCGCTGGCAAGGTCCAGTACCTCCGCATCTACAACTACGGTCTTGACGAAGAAACGATCATCGATCACGCAACGACCAACAGCAAGTGGGACAGCCTCGGCTAATTCGATTTGCCCCAACGAGCGGCCGGCGGTGTTTCACCGCCGGCCGTTTCGTTCACGCTGATGTCCACAAAGGAATTCTCGTAGAATTGTCATAACCACCCCTTCGAGGAGATTCCGCAATGCGCCAATTGCTTATCGCAGCGACCGCCGCACTCATGACAATCGCGAACGTCGTGCCGGCGAATGCGTACACGACCGATGGCTTGTATCTCTACATGGACGCGCGCGTTGCGGACTCGTACAACTCGAGCAACCCTGGCGAGTGGAACGACATTTCGGTGAACGGCCGTAACGGCACCATTAACGGTTCAGTTACCTATGACAACACGAATGATGCGCTCTTTTTCGATGGCACTGACTTTGGTCAGAATTACGTCGGCTTGAGCGGGGCATTCGACGACTGGGGCAACGGATTCACGGTCGAATTCACCGGCGAATTCGGCGCGAACCTCAACAACTGGGAACGTATCTTCGACTTTGGTAACGGTCCTGAATCGGACAACGTTTGGGTTGGCCGACTCGATGATACGCAAAACCTTGCCATTGAGATTTGGGATGGCAGCACCAATCTGGGGCGTTGTCACACTACGGATGGGCAACTTGCTGGCCGAACAATGCACCACTGGATCATCACGATGGACACAACACCGACGTGTCGGATCTACATGGACGGAACGGAAGTTGCCACCCAATTGCGAAATGCTGGGGTGTCGGAGATTGGCTCGCCGTCTACATCCGGAACTGCGTATCCTGGGTTGCCGAATACGATTACACGAATCCATAACTATGTCGGTGCATCGAACTGGACGGATCCCGACTTCGAAGGAACGATTCAGATGATTCGCATCTACACCAGGGCGTTGTCGCAAGCCGACGTTACGGAGAACGACTCGATGACCGCGAGCAGCGGTTCGTCGGGTGGTTCAGGCAGTTCTGGTGGCTCGGACTCGCGCGCACACAAGCTCGCTGCAACAGGATTCGACGCGACACCGTGGCTCATCAGTGTTGTCGCGCTCATCGCTGGCGGAGCCGCCCTCCGCCGCCGCCGCTCGGCGTAATTCCCTCAAGTGCTGCGGAAGACAAATCTCAGGGAGAAGCGCGTACTCGTTGGTGTAGCACTCGCCGCATGCGTGACGCTCACGTCGGTCGCACCCGCACAGGCGTACACGACTGACGGCCTCGTGCTCGATGTCGATGCCCGCGACACAGCATCGTCTGACCAATCGAACCCGACGGTTGTGCACGACATTTCGCCGACCGGGCTCACCGGCGCGGTCAACGGCAATGTCGTCGACAACACCACGACCGGCGCGTGGGATTTCGGTGGCGGGAATTCGGGTTCGAGCAACATCGTCATCACCCGTCACGCCGGCAACGCGAACTTTCTCGTGGAAATCTTGAACTCGGACAATGTTGTCTTGACGCTGATCACCGAGGACAATCCGATTGTCGCCGACGAAACCGCGCACTGGGCAGTCACCATTGGCACTGACTTGACGCTGCACTTCTACAAGAACGGTGTCGAGCTTCGCACGAACATCGATGGCACCGTTTACTCACAGGGTGCGCCGTACGCGGGATTGCCCGAGACGACGACGCGCAACCATTCGTACATCGGGCGCTCGCTCTGGGGTGATCCGGAATTCGCTGGTTCGATCACCTACCTTCGCGTCTACAACCGAGCCCTAACGCCGACCGAGATCACCGACAACATCGATGCGGATTCCGCTCCGGATTCCAGTGCGAACACGAGTGGCGGCACCTCCAATCACCGGGGCAGTTCACGAGCACAGGAACTCGCCGCGACCGGCTTCAATCCAGTTCCGTGGCTCGTCTCGAATGCCTCCCTCGTCGTTGGCGGCATCGCGCTTTGCCGTTGTTCGACGCGGGACGTACAATAACGCCCGTGGAGAACGTTGTAAATTTCATTTCCGCGGTTCTGTTCATCGGCTTTGCCGCATTGCTTATTCTCGGCATCGCATTGCGCACACGGCGACTTCGACGATCCGGCCTTCGCGGCAAAGCGCTATTCATCAGCAGTCTCAAGCCTGTCAGCATCATCATGCAGGGCGAATCGGTTCGTCACGGCATCGCAGTCGGACGAATCGAACCGCACGACGCGAACGGTCAGCACGAGACGAAGTAGTGTTCCCTACCGACGACACGCCCGAGTTGCACAAATGCGACCCGTGTGAGAGAGTAGGGAAGTTGTATATGCAGCACTTTGTCGTGCTGCTCACTGCCTGGAAGTGAATAGGCCGCGGTTTCCCGCATTCGCCTAGTCCGCCGGCAGACAACACGGCTTACCGCTCGTGTGGTTTTCCACGCGTGACGGTCGGGTTCGTTGATAGAAGAACAGTGGTGCGCAAGCACAGAGTGCTCACGAGCGGCCTTGCTCGTGATGGAAAGAAAGAGTGGATCATGGCGGGACAAAAAATCCGCATTCGGTTGAAGTCGTACGACCACGCCGGAATTGACGCCTCGGCGCGCAAGATCGTTGAAACGGTGACCCGTGCGGGTGCAACCGTTGTCGGCCCCGTGCCGCTTCCGACGG